>NZ_JAARMB010000004.1:0-351918 GCF_012985615.1 Pseudomonas sp. WS 5412 | reverse complement strand
AGACATTAGCCAGTACCTGATGCATCACTACAACTGGATCCGACCTCATCAATTTAACGATGGATTGGCCCCAGCGAAAACGGAAGAAAAACTCAAAACCGTGTCCGGGATGAGTTGACCACTACAATGCGACTTACGCCATCGACCGGCCTCAAACCCTCCAAGGTGGGATGAGCATCGCACTCCTCATGTAGAGTTCGTCACCTACGTAACTCCATTTCTTTCCGCTCAGCCAAACGCCTAACAGTTAGCCGTATGTCGCTGATGTTGTATGAGCTCAGGGCAAGGATGCTCACTACGCAGTAAGTTATCCATAGACCTCAATCAGAGTCGCAGACACTGGCCGAGGAAAATTTCCGGGCTTCCGGGATATGCCCTAGATCGGGGTGTGTCAGGAAGGTCAAGGCAAGAGCACTCCCAATCAAAAGCAGGCTTTAACTGCTTTAAAGACAGAAGCAAGAGCGTGTCAAAGCCTAAGGGCTTTGACACCAAGGCGGTGTCTGTCTAGAAAATTACGGCTGAGTAGATCGTGTCACGCACCAGGGTCGGCGATGCCTCGTTGCTCATCATGATCGCCAGGATCACCACTTCCACCAGCACCGCCGCCAGGGTCAGGATCATGGTGCCGTAGGGGTCGCCGACCTTTTCGGCGAGCAGTTCGGCATGGTGGGCCACGCGCATCGAGGCCATGACGATAAAACCGATCAGCACCAGGCCGCCGAGCAGGGCCGTCACCTGTCCACTGTGCAACAACCTGTGCTCCAGAGGGTAGGCCGCGAGGGCGGCGATCAGCGCCAGCCACATGTACTTTTCTTGCTTGAGGGATGTGAGCATTACGGGCCTTTTCGAGCGGCAAATCAGTCATTGATGGGGTACAGACTGCGGCGTATCGCTAACGTTTCGTTACACCTTAGTTCATTCGCCCATTGCCGCAGGCACGAACAATGCTTACCGCTCGGTCAGGTTTTACCGATTATTTGCGCCCTGGCCTGTAGAATGCCGCCATTGCACCTGATGAGAACGCACCCATGTACGACTGGCTCAATGCCCTGCCCAAGGCCGAACTGCACCTGCACCTGGAGGGCTCGCTGGAGCCCGAGTTGCTGTTCGCCCTGGCCGAACGCAACAAAATCGCGCTGCCGTGGAACGACGTCGAAACCCTGCGCAAGGCCTACGCCTTCAATAACCTGCAGGAGTTTCTCGACCTCTACTACAAGGGCGCCGATGTATTGCGCACCTCCCAGGATTTCTACGACCTGACCTGGGCCTACCTGCTGCGTTGCAAGGCGCAGAACGTGATCCATACCGAACCGTTCTTCGACCCGCAGACCCACACCGACCGGGGGATCCCGTTTGAAGTGGTGCTCAACGGCATCGCCAGCGCGCTCAAAGATGGCGAGCAGCAACTGGGCATCACCAGCGGCCTGATCCTCAGCTTCCTGCGCCACCTGAGCGAAGAGCAAGCGCAAAAAACCCTCGACCAGGCGCTGCCGTTCCGGGATGCGTTTGTCGCCGTAGGCCTGGACAGCTCGGAAATGGGCCACCCGCCAAGCAAGTTCCAGCGCGTATTCGATCGCGCCCGTGGCGAAGGTTTCCTGACCGTCGCCCATGCCGGTGAGGAAGGCCCGCCGGAGTACATCTGGGAAGCCCTCGACCTGCTGAAGATCCAGCGCATCGACCATGGTGTGCGCGCCATTGAAGACGAGCGCCTGATGCAGCGGATCATCGACGAGCAGATCCCGCTGACCGTGTGCCCGCTGTCCAACACCAAGCTGTGCGTGTTCGACGACATGGCCCAGCACAACATCCTCGACATGCTCGAGCGTGGGGTGAAGGTCACGGTGAACTCGGATGACCCGGCGTACTTCGGCGGTTATGTCACCGAGAACTTCCACGCGCTGCACACCTCGCTGGGCATGACCCAGGACCAGGCCCGCCGCCTGGCGCAAAACAGCCTGGATGCACGCCTGGTCAAGCCCTGACCAAACCCTGTAGGGGCCGGTTTTCCGGCTCCTACAAGGCCGCCATCCGGGCAATTTCCAGGCGCCCGGTCTCGGTGACCTGCAGTACGCTCGACTCATTGATCACCGTCAGCCAGCGTGACTGCATGAACAACTGCAACAATCCCGCCCCCAATGCCCCGCCCAGGTGCGGTTGCTGCTCGCTCCAGTCAAAACAATCACAAGCCATCGTCGAGTAACTGTGCTGCGCCAGGGCCTGGGTGTAAATGCCACGCTCGGCCAATTGGCGTGCGCCCAACGGCGTCACGTGAAGCCGCTGTTCGAAGCGTTCAACCCACTTCGCCAACACCATGCGTTGATAGAGTGCTGCCGCCATTTCACCCCCCAGATGGTCATGACAAAGCCGCGCATGACGCAACGACGACGGTGCCAGCAAGGCCGCCACCGGCAGGCCGACTGCACTGCGCGCCACACTGGCCATGGTGGTACTGGCCAGCGCATCGACTGCCGCGCTCACATCGGCCGCCGCCATGCGAAAGAAGCGTTTGCGCCCCCGGGCTTCAATGCGCAGCAATCCACCCGCCGCCAATCGCGCCAGATGCGCATTGGCCGATGACGCGGATAACCCCGCCAGCATCGCCAGTTCTTCGGACGGCTTGGCCGAGCCGTCCATCAACGCCCAGATCATCGCGGCGCGTTTGGGGTCGGCCAGCAAGGTGGCGATCTGGCTGATGCAAGGTGCCTGTTCCATGTATTCACTCCCTGTAGATTCGTTGGTCTGCTCCATTTCGCGGAAAAGTATAAGTGTGTAAGCAGCAGATTCCGTGGCGTCTTACAGCCAAATCAGCGACAGCATTTGCCTGAAATTTCCTGAATTCCCTGGGGTTATTACGTAGTCCCTTGCTGTTCAGGCAACTGCGCACTCAACTTCCCACAACGTGCCACGAGCATTTCACGCAGGAGGTTGATCGGCTTACTCAACTGCGCGCGATGGGCGCACAGCAGATTGAGCGGTGTGCGCTCACCCTGCAGCTCCGGCAAGAGCAACCGCAGGCGGCCTGCCAGTACGTCGGCGCTGACATCCAGCCAGGACTTATAGGCAATCCCCACCCCGGCCACGGCCCAGCGCCGCACCACATCGGCATCGTCACTGAAGCGGTCACCGGTAACCGTCAGACTGATTTCCCGTTTGCCATCCTGAAAGCTCCAATGGTCATGCACTCGGCTACCGAGCATGTACAGCAGGCAGTTGTGCTGGGCCAGTTCCTCCAGGTGGCGCGGCTCGCCATGCCGGGCCAGGTAGCTGGGCGCGGCGCAGAGCACCCGGCGATTGTCCGGCGCGACCGGCAAGGCCACCAGGCTCGAATCCTCGGGTTCGCCATAGCGCAAGGCGATATCCACCGGCTGGCGGAACAGGTCGGCAATCCGGTCGCCCAGTAGCAGGCGCACACTTAATTGCGGGTGCTCGCGCTGAAATTCGTCCAGCCACGGCAACAGCAGGTTGCGGCCGAAGTCCGAAGGCGCCGACAGTTGCAAAACACCACTGACATGGTCCTGGCTGCTGGCCAGCAGGCGCCGGCCTTCATCCAGTTGGCTCAAGGCACCGCGGGCGTATTGCAAGAAACCCTCGCCCTCGGCAGTCAGGCGCAGGCTGCGAGTAGAACGTGCCAGCAAGCGCGCGCCCAATTGTTGCTCAATGCGTTTCAACGCTGCGCTGGCCACCGCCGCCGACATATCCATGACCCGTGCGGCGGCCGACAAACTCCCCAAATCCGCCGCACGTACGAACAACTGCAAATCATCAAAACGCAGCATGACCACCGCCCCGAGGGATTATCAAAAAACCATTGAAAGAGACTGCTCTTTTAGCGGGTTTTATCTGCAAGAGAAATAGCTAATGATCTAACCATCCCATTCCGCCCTTCCTGGAACTTGCCATGAAAGCCATCGCCTACTATGCCGCATTGCCAATCAACGACTCCAAGTCCCTGCAAGATATCCAGTTGCCTGAGCCGGTGGCCGGGCCACGCGACCTGCTGGTAGAAGTCAAAGCCATCTCGGTCAACCCGGTGGATACCAAGATCCGCCAGAACGTCACCCCGGAAAACGGCGCGGCCAAAGTGCTGGGCTGGGACGTGGCCGGTGTGGTCAAGGCCGTGGGCAGTGAAGTGACGCTGTTCAAGGCCGGCGACAAAGTGTTTTATGCGGGCTCCCTGACCCGCCCGGGTGGCAACAGCGAACTGCACACCGTCGATGAGCGCATCGTCGGCCATATGCCCAAGAGCCTGGGGTTTGCCGAAGCCGCAGCCCTGCCGCTGACTGCCATCACCGCCTGGGAACTGCTGTTCGAGCGCTTGCAAGTGCCTGAAGGCAAGACCGATCAAGGCCAGAGCCTGCTGATTGTCGGCGCTGCCGGTGGCGTAGGTTCGATCCTCACCCAATTGGCGGCGCAACTCACCGCACTCAAGGTGATCGGCAGCGCCTCGCGCCCGCAAACCCAGGCCTGGGCCAAGGACCTGGGCGCTGACCTGGTAGTCGACCACAGCCAGCCACTGAGCGAAGAGCTCAAGCGCGTAGGCCACCCACAGGTGACCCACGTCGCCAGCCTGACCCAGACCGACCAGCACCTGGACCAGTTGGTCGAAGCGCTCGCGCCCCAAGGCAAACTGGCACTGATTGATGACCCCAAGTCGCTGGATGTGCTCAAGCTCAAGCGCAAGAGCCTGTCGCTGCACTGGGAATTCATGTACACCCGCTCGATGTTCGAGACTGCCGACATGATCGAGCAACACAACCTGCTCAATCGAGTGGCCGAGCTGATCGATGCCGGCACCCTGAAAACCACGGTGGGCGAGCACTTCGGCGTGATCAACGCAGAGAACCTGCGCCGCGCCCATGCTTTGCTGGAAAGCGGCAAGGCCAAGGGCAAGATTGTGCTGGAAGGCTTCTAAGAAGCGGGCTCTGTCAGTGTCGTCCGTTCCACCTGTGGGCAACGGACGGCACCGCTAGTCAGACACTTGATCCTTGTCATATTTTTGAGCGTCTTCGGGTTTATATTGGCCGCCTTTGCCACGCAATCTTTTACGTGAGGAAGTCAGCAATGAAGATCCTGATAAAAGCGTTAGCAAAATCCCAAGGCAACAAATGGCAGGTCCGCCTGGACCAGGACGCCTTTACCTTCCGCAGTGAAGCCGAGGCCCGCGCCTTCGCCAACACCCTGCAAAACCGGATCCAGGCGCCCCACCGGTTTCCCGAAAACCAGCAGCGCGCTACGGGCTGAAAAGACTGTCAGACCTGCGCTTGCAAGGCTCGCTGCCGCTGCAGGCGCTGGGTCCACATGGCCACCACTACCGCCAACACTCCGCACAGGCTGATGACGATCGACATCGGCATGGCCGTGCCGTCGTGCAATGCGCCGACCAACGATGCCGCACCTGCCGCCACACCAAACTGGATGCAGCCCAGCAGTGCCGAGGCGCTGCCGGCCCGCGCGCCCTGGCCGTTCATGGCGCACGCCGAGGTATTGGGCATGATGCAGCCCAGGCTGGCGATACACAGGAACAGCGGCACCAGCAGCGGCCACAGTGCTTCGGTATGCAAGGCACTGACGGCCAACAACGCCAGCGCTGCCGCGAGGTAAACCCATACTGTACGGGTCAGGAGAAAGGCCGGCCCGCGCTTGGACAGCAGCCGCGCATTGACCTGCGCCACCAGGATAAAGCCCGCGGCATTGGTGCCGAACAGCCAGCCATAATGCTCAGCCGGCACGCCGTACAGCTTGATAAAGACGAAAGGCGAACCGGCAATGTAGGCAAACATCCCGCCAATCGCGATGCCGCCGGTCACGGCATACCCCAGGTATACGCGGTCGGCCAGCAGGCGCCCGTACTGGCGCAACGCTCCGGACAGCGGCTGCCGAGGTTGATGGGCCGGAAAACTCTCCGGCAGACCGACAGCCACTGCCACACCCGCACCGACGCTGAACAGGGTCAACGCCAGGAAGATCGACTGCCAGCCCCACAGGCTGACCATCACCCCACCGAGCATCGGCGCCAGGATCGGCGCCAGCCCGACCACCAGCATCAACTGCGAAAAGACCTTGGCCGAACCCACCGCGTCGCACTTGTCGCTGACCACCGCCCGGGAAATCACCATGCCCGCACACCCGCCCAGGGCCTGGACGAAGCGCGCACCGATCAGCCACTCCAGGGACGGCGCATAGGCGCACGCCAGGGAGGCCAAGGTGAACAGGGTGACACCACTCAATAGCGGGACGCGCCGGCCAAAACGATCCGCCAGCGGCCCATAGATCAATTGACCGACCGCAAGCCCGGTGAAGTACACCGCCAGGGTCAACTGGATATGTTTTTCGTCGGTGCCGAACGCCACCGCCATGGCCGGGAAGCCCGGCAGATAAAAGTCGATGGCCAGCGGCGCAAATGCGCTCAAGGCCCCCAGAATGAGGAGTATGCGAAGGTTCATCAGGCACCCAAAAGAGTCGGCAGCCCGACAGTCTAGCCGCGCTTGGGTGCCTTGAACATTACGATAGCTCGCTAACTATTAAATAATCAGGCGAGCTTGGCGCTGTAGCCTTCATCGGTAATCACGCGGATCACTTCTTCCGGTAACAAACGACTTTCCACCCCCACTTCCTTGGCGCCCAGATCGACCTTCACACTGGCTGCCGGGTCCAGGGCCTGAACGGCTTGGGTGACGGCACGAACGCAGTGGCCGCAGGTCATTCCTTCAACGCTGAATATTTGCATGACATGACTCCTTAAGTGAGGTTGCACCCAGTTTCATCCTTGCCACGATGGCAAGGTCAAGCGCCGAAAACAACAGCCGGGCTGGTATTCCCTGGCGGCGTCGGCCAAGCTGCAACCATCCACGATTTGAAACCCGGAGAATTCACCATGCGCTGGTCGCTTTTTGGCCTTGTGAGCCTGTTGAGCCTGTTCGCCGCCGCCCCCCAGGCCAGCGCGGCCGAGGATTATGCGGTGCTGATCATTTCCAGGGAGCGCCTGGAAGTCCCCACCAATTGCGAGATTGGCCTGTACGTCAATGACCAGTTGGCCGGGCGGCTGTTCCAGGAGCAATCCACCTCGTTCAACTTCCCCGCAGGCCCGGTCTCGCTGCGCCTCAAGCTACTACCAGGCCAAGCCCCAGGCTGCCTGCCGGGATTGCTGGCGCCCAAGGCACAACACATCGAGTTGAAGGCAGGCGATGTGCGCAAACTGCGCATTGCCCAGGGTGCGGACGGCATGTACCTCAAGGCGGCAAAGCTGGGCTATTAATCCACGCCAGGCAAACAATGGAGCTTGACCTTCCCCTAAGGTCAAGGTTGATCCTACAGCTAACATTTCCCGGAAGACTGCCGCAAAGCGCAACCGCCGGCCGCGAGATCTGCGCAAAATTGGGCAGCATCCATTCGGGGCTGTTGTGTCCAACTGGTTCGGCCTGCTCGACCTGCTACGGACCCTGTCCAGCGCGGACATGGTGAGCAATGCGCTGCTGTTGAAACCTGGAAACCCAAGGATCTTGAGGATCACCGCCCATGAACATCGGTCTGGCAGCCCGGCAAAGCGGCTTGAGCGCCAAGATGATTCGCTATTACGAATCCATCAACCTGCTTAAACCGGCCAATCGCAGCGACAGCGGCTATCGCCTATATGGCCACGACGACCTGCACACCCTGGCATTCATCAAGCGTTCGAGGGATCTGGGGTTTTCCCTGGAGGAGGTCGGCAAGTTGCTGGAACTGTGGCAGGACCGGCAACGGGCCAGTGCCGACGTCAAGGCGTTGGCTCGACAGCATATTGAAGAGTTGAACCACAAGATCCGCGAGTTGGGGCAACTGCGCGATACATTGCAGGACCTGATGGAGCACTGCCAGGGCGATCACCGGCCGGACTGTCCGATTCTCAAGGAGTTGGCAGCGGGCGGTTGTTGCAAGTGACGGGGTATCACTGACCGCCCACAAAACCCAATGTGGGAGCCAGCTCCCACATTTACATTGCCAGTGACCTGAAGGTCACTGCATCCAAGGCGGTGGCGGTTCTTCCGCCGGTTTGCCCGGTGGCGCATCATCCGCCGCACGGATCGCCTGGCGCCGCTCTTCGTCGAGCCGTGCCGCTTCGATCTCGCGCATCACGCCGCCCACATCCGCCAACTCTTCCGGCTCGTCGAACTCGCCGGTCAGCACGCTGGCCGGGTGCAAGGTGCCGGCTTCGTACAGCGCCCACATTTCCTTGGCGTACTTGGTGGTCTTCAATTCCGGGGCAAAGCGCCCGAAATACGAAGCCATGTTGCCCACGTCCCGCTCCAGCATGGTGAATGCGTGGTTGTTACCCGCCGCATCCACCGCTTGCGGCAGGTCGATAATGACGGGGCCGGTCGGCGTCAACAGCACGTTGAACTCCGAAAGGTCACCGTGCACCAGGCCGGTACACAGCATCAGCACGATCTGCGAGATCAGGAAGGCGTGATACTCACGGGCCTGATCCGGTTCCAGGACCACGTCGTTCAGACGTGGCGCCGCGTCACCGTATTCATCGGCCACCAGCTCCATCAGCAACACGCCTTCGAGGAAGTCGTAGGGCTGGGGCACACGAACGCCCGCACCGGCCAGGCGAAACAGCGCCGCTACTTCGGCGTTCTGCCACGCGTCTTCGGTTTCTTTCTTGCCGAACTTGGAGCCCTTGGCCATGGCCCGGGCCTGTCGGCTGTTACGGACCTTGCGGCCTTCCTGGTATTCGGCCGCCTGACGAAAACTTCGTTTATTCGCCTCCTTGTAGACCTTGGCGCAACGTAACTCGTTGCCGCAGCGCACCACATAAACAGCTGCTTCTTTACCACTCATAAGTGGGCGCAGCACTTCGTCGACCAGACCGTCCTCGATCAGGGGTTCAATGCGTTTAGGAGTCTTCATCAGCTTTTATTGTGGGTCCTTTATTACCAAACACGCGTATGGCACTCGTTATACGGCAATCCTCGCACAGCGGGGAGAGGGTAACGAGCTTTGATCTGCTAAAGAATGCATCCAATATGCCAGATTAATCCGACAAAGCCGTTATTGCCCAAGGCGTTCGGATGATAGCCGAGATCAGCGCTCAATGATCGCTGTCACACCCTGCCCGCCCGCCGCGCAGATCGAGATCAGCCCGCGCCCCTTGCCCGCCGCATCCAGCAGCTTGGCCAGGTTGGCGACGATACGCCCACCGGTGGCGGCAAACGGGTGTCCGGCCGCCAGGGAGCTGCCCTTGACGTTAAGGCGGCTGCGGTCGATAGCGCCCAACGGCGCGTCCAGGCCCAGGCGGGTCTTGCAGTAATCGGCATCTTCCCAGGCCTTGAGTGTGCACAACACCTGGGCAGCGAAGGCCTCGTGAATTTCGTAGTAATCAAAATCCTGCAGTGTCAGGCCATTTCTCGCCAGCAGGCGTGGCACGGCATACACCGGCGCCATCAACAGCCCTTCGGCGCCGTTGACGAAATCCACCGCCGCCGCCTCGCCATCGCGCAGGTAGGCGAGGATCGGCAGGCCACGCTCCTTGGCCCAGGCTTCGCTGCCCAACAACACCAGGGACGCGCCATCGGTCAGGGGGGTGGAGTTGCCGGCGGTGAGGGTGCCCTTTTCGCTGCGTTCAAAAGCTGGTTTGAGGCTGGCGAGTTTTTCCAGGGTCAGGTCCGGGCGCAGGTTATTGTCGCGGGTCAGGCCGAGAAACGGCGTGAGCAAATCGTTGTGCCAGCCCTCGGCGTAGGACGCAGCCATCTTCTGGTGGCTTTCCAGGGCCAGTTGGTCCTGTTCGGCGCGGGGAATCTGCCAGGTCTGCGCCATCAGCTCGCAGTGCTGGCCCATGGACAGGCCAGTACGCGGCTCGCCATTGCGCGGCAGTTCCGGCTTGAGGTGTTGCGGACGAAGTTGTAACAGGACTTTTAATTTATCCGCCATGGATTTGCTGCGATTGGCTTGCAGCAGGATTTTGCGCAACCCCTCATTGACGCCAATGGGCGCGTCGGAGGTGGTGTCGACGCCGCCGGCAATCCCGCATTCGATCTGCCCCAGGGCAATCTTGTTGGCCACCAGCAGCGCCGCTTCCAGCCCGGTGCCACAGGCCTGTTGAATGTCATAGGCCGGGGTTTGTGGCGACAGGCGCGAGCCCAGCACGCATTCGCGGGTCAGGTTGAAATCCCGCGAGTGCTTGAGCACTGCACCTGCGGCTACCTCGCCCATGCGCAGACCGTGCAGGTTGTAGCGCTCGATCAAACCTTCCAGGGCGGCGGTCAACATGGCCTGGTTACTCGCTGTGGCGTAGGGGCCATTGGAACGAGCGAAGGGGATACGATTACCGCCAATGATCGCGACGCGGCGCAACTGAGTCATGTAAAGCTCCCTGAAGGTGGTAGGTGCAATCCTGAGCCTAGACTAGGAACGACTGTCACCGATTGATGGTCCACCCTTTGAACCCCAGCAGCCGGAGAGCGTTCCATGTCTGACCGTTATATCGACTTCGCCAACTCAAGCCTCGGCCACCGCCTGGTCTCGGCCATTGGCCTGCCGTCCCCGGTACGCCTGGAGCGCTGGCAAGCCGGGCGCCTGCGTCCGGTGGACGGCGCCCTGCTGTTGGGCGGCGGCCCGCTCGCGGCCCAGGTTCAGGGGTTTGCCAATAAACTCACCGAGGCCATCTACAGCTACGGCCCCGAACCGTTGCAGGCCACGCCGTGGATTCCCGGGCATGGCCCCAAGCTCAAGGCGGTGCTGTTCGACGCCAGCCACTTGCAGCACACCGACCAACTCAAGCAACTGCGCGAATTCTTTCAGCCGCTGCTGAAAAATCTCGACCACAGCGCACACTTGGTGATTCTCGGCCGCGCCCCGGAAAGCCTCGACGAGCCGTTTGCCGCCAGCGCCCAGCGCGCCCTCGAAGGCTTCAGCCGGTCCCTGGCCAAGGAGCTGCGCAACGGCGGCACCCTGCAACTGCTGTATGTCGCAGAAGGCGCCGAGGATCAGTTGGAAGGTGCGCTGCGGTTTTTCCTCTCGCCGAAAAGTGCCTATATCAGCGGCCAAGTGCTGCGCCTGAGCGCCTGCCCGACCCAGGTGCACGACTGGACGCGCCCGCTGGCCGGGCGCAAGGCCCTGGTGACCGGAGCTGCCCGTGGCATCGGCGCGTCGATTGCCGAAACCCTGGCGCGCGACGGTGCCGAAATTGTGTTGCTGGATGTGCCGCAAGCCAAGGCCGATCTCGACGCCCTCGCCGCACGGTTGGGCGGGCGTGGCATTGCCTTGGATATCTGCGCCGATGACGCGGCCACGCAATTGATCGAGCAATTGCCGGACGGCATCGACATTGTGGTGCACAACGCTGGCATCACCCGCGACAAGACCCTGGCCAATATGACCCCGGAATACTGGGACGCGGTGCTGGCGGTCAATCTCAACGCCCCGCAAGTGTTGACCAAGGCCCTGCTCGACAGCGGCACCCTGCACGACAATGGCCGCGTGGTATTGCTCGCGTCCATCAGCGGCATCGCTGGCAATCGCGGGCAAACCAACTACGCCGCGAGCAAGGCCGGGCTGATCGGCCTGGCCCAAGCCTGGGCGCCGTTGCTGGCGCAACGCGGCATCAGCATCAACGCGGTGGCACCGGGCTTTATCGAGACCCAGATGACTGCGCATATTCCCTTCGCCTTGCGTGAAGCCGGGCGACGCATGAGCTCCCTGGGCCAGGGCGGCCTGCCGCAGGACGTTGCCGAAGCAGTGGCCTGGCTAGGCCAGCCAGGCTCGGGGGCGGTCAGTGGTCAGGCGTTGCGGGTGTGCGGGCAAAGCCTGCTGGGAGCATAACGATGCTGTGGCACACATTACCCAGCAGCCCGGCGCTGCCACCGTTGTACTGGCGCGCCGCACTCAAGCGCAAAATCACCGGTACCACCCTGCCCGACTTTGGGCTGCACTGCCGGGTGCAGGTCAATCCCGAGGCAGTGGCGGCCTATCGCAAGGTCTGCGGGTTTGCCGACAGCCCAATGCTGCCGGCGACCTATCCGCACATCCTGGCGTTCGGCCTGCAGTTGCAGTTGCTGACAGCCCGGGAATTTCCTTTCCCACTGTTGGGGCTGGTGCATCTGAGCAACCGTATCCGCGTATTCCGCCCCATGGGCGGGGTCAGCGAGGTGCGGGTCAGTGTGCATACGCGCAACCTGCAACCCCATGCCAAGGGTGCGACCTTTGACTTGATCACCACCGTCGAGGATTCCCTGGGCTTGCTGTGGGAAGGCGAAAGTCGAATGCTCTGTCGTGGGGTGAAACTCGAGGGGGAGACGCCGGAGCAATCCCTGCCAACAACTAATACCGTCAGCGAACTGACCCGCTGGCAGGCGCCGTCCGACATCGGTCGGCGGTACGCCCGAGTATCCGGCGACTACAACCCGATCCACTTGAGCGCCCTCACTGCCAAGCTGTTCGGCTTCCCCCAGGCGATCGCCCATGGGCTGTGGAACAAGGCGCGCACCGTCGCGGCCCTGCATGAACATCTGCCGGCGGCGAATATCGAGATCTACGTTGAGTTCAAGAAACCTGTGCGGCTGCCTGGACAGGTCATCTTGTTAAGCAGTGCCCCCGGCTCCGGCGGCGAGTTGCAACTCAAGGGCGATGGCGACATCGAACATATGCTCGGGAATTGGCAGCCGATTGCCTGAAACCGGGGTAATTTGCTGATTAATTGTATATATACACCCTAAGTTATAGCGGGTCATTGGTAGCCCGCAAGCTTATTTAAGCCATTGATTTAAAACACATCACCCCAAACAAAAAGCCGTCTTATATACCTTTGGTATTAGTCACCAAGACGAATAAACCTGCCTGTATATAAATCGTTAATACCAAGTTGAGCGTTGCGACAAAGAGTACCGAGGACTGTTATAGCCACAACGGACGCATGTATTGCTCGCTGAAGAACGGGCGGACTAGCGAAACCAACAAAGGCTGTACCAGGTGCTAAGGAACTCATCATGAAAACTCAAGTCGTGTTGTGGAAGGCAAGTACTGCATTGGCCCTTATTCTGGCGATGAGCCTGGGAGGCTGCAGCAGTGGTGGTGGCGGTCATAAGAGCAGCGTCGCATCCTCCTCCCCGGATGCCGGTGCCGGTACCGGCGGTGGTGATGGTGGTGGCACTGGCGGCGGCACTGGTGGCGGTACCGGCGGTGGCACTGGCGGCGGCACTGGTGGCGGTACCGGTGGTGGCACTGGCGGCGGCACTGGTGGCGGTACCGGCGGTGGCACTGGCGGCGGCACAGGTGGCGGTACCGGCGGTGGCACTGGCGGCGGCACTGGTGGCGGTACCGGCGGCGGCACTGGCGGCGGCACAGGTGGCGGTACTGGCGGCGGCACTGGCTCGACCACCAGCCCCTTGGTCACCGGGCAGATTGCAGCCAACCTGGGCGACACGCTCGGCAATGTCGGCACAGCCATTGGTGGCATCGGCACAACCGTTGGCGGCGTTCCAGTAGTCGGCACTACGGCAGGTGGCCTGGTGACCAGCGTGGGCACCGCAGTCGGCAGCATCGGCACTGGCGTCGGCGATGGCCTGGGTTCCCTGGGCACTAACAGCAACTCCCTGGGCGTTACCGTGGCCGGCGTGGCCAACGGCGTTGCCGACCTGGGCACCGGGGTTTCGAACACCGGTAAAACCCTGTCGACCACCTTGGGCGGTATCCCAGTAGTCGGCGGCCTTACTGGCGGCGTCGGTGGGGCCGCCGGTGGCCTGGTGGATAAAGTCGGCCAGGCGGTCACCATGCTCGGCGATACCTTGAGCACTGCCAGCACCACCGGTCCCCTGGGATCGGTCACCAACACCCTGGGCGGCAAAGTGCTGGTGCCTGTGGTCTCGCTGGTGGAAAACACCACGGGCAATCTGGGCAAAGCCACTGGCCTGGGCAACCCGGTCAACGGCCTGCTGGATAAAGTCGGTTCTACCGCCACCGGCCTCGGCACCCAGGTGGCAGGCGCAGGTGGCACAGGCAACCCGGTGACCGGTGCCCTGGGCACGGTACTCGGCGGTGTCGGTGCGGTAGCAGGCACTGCAGGTGGTTATGTCGCACCGTCTGCCGGAACCGGCAGTGGCAGCGCCCCAGCCTCCGGTCTGCCTGAACTGGTGGGCGGCCTGGTGGCCAACGTCGGTAACGGCCTGAATGCGGGCAACACCAACGGTACCGTCAGCGCGGGCGGTGTGGCAGGTGGCGCATTGGGCAATACGGTGGCTTCGCTCGGCACGGTGATCGGTGGCAACGGCGTCGCCAACACGGCGGCAACCGCACCGGTCGCAGGTCTTGCGAACAATGTGGGCGCGGCGCTGAACCCTGTGACTTCAGGTATCAGCAGCCTGACCCAAAACATCGGCACCACTACCGGCATCGGTGCACCGGTCAATGGCCTGGTGACTCAAGTAAGCGGCGCAGTCAGCGGCCTCGGCGGCAACATCACCGCAGCCAATGCCAACCCGATCACCAACACCGTGGGTCAGACCGTCAACGCAGTCGGTGGAGTGGTCTCCTCAGTGGGTGGTCTGGTCACCGGCGGCACCAGCGGCAGTGGCGGTGGCCTGCTCGGCGGCCTGAACATCAACGCCAATGCCACGGCGTCTGGATCGGCCACTGCAAACACCGGCGTAGGCGGCCTGCTCAAGGGCCTGACCGGCAAATAGAAGAATTGCACCTGGCCATTAGACGGCCTCCCCTACAGCGCCTACGCTTGGTTGAGACGAGAGATTCCAATGGGTCTCTCGTCTTTTTTATTGGACTCCCAACCGCGTCCAAGAGCCCGGTGGGAACCTGCGAAATGCCGCTGCAGTTTTGACCATGGAGTGTCCTATGCGCGCCTTGACCCCGTTGTTATTGCTCACCCTCAGCGCCTACGTCCACGCCGAGACCCTACCCAGTTTCCTCAACAGCAACGACACCATTCGCAATCTCCCGGTTCCCAACCTGCCGGCCGACGCCTACCGCCCAGTGACGCCGCAGACCCAGCTACCCGAGACCCCGGCCGCACAAGCGCAACCGCTACTGATGGACACCAAAGTCACCATCCGCAAGCTGCAGATCGAAGGCGGCACGGTGTACCCGCTCAAGGACGTTGCACAGGTGTTCGAGCCGTTGATTGGCCGTGAAACCAACCTCGCGCAACTGATCGAAGCGACCCGCAGCATCACCCGCCGCTACCAGCAGGATGGCTACTTGTTGTCCTACGCGTTTCTGCCCGACCAGCGCTTCGAACAGGGCCTGGTGCGCGTGGTGCTGGTCGAGGGCTATATCAAGGACTACCAGGTACAAGGCGACATTGGTTCGGTCTCGGCCTACGTCGACAAACTGGCGCAAAAACTCCAGGCCGAACGCCCGCTGACCCGTAAGACCTTTGAGCGCTATACCACCTTGATGGGGCGCATTCCGGGCGTCACGCTGCAAGCGCAAGTACCGCCACCGGGCACCACCGATGGTGCCGCGCATATGAACATCCAGGCCAGCCGCAAACCCTTTACCAGCAGCATGAGCATGACCGACGACAGCCGTGGCGGCCTGCAAGCCTTGATCGCCGGCACCAGCAATTCCCACACGGCAATGGGCGAACAAGTGAGCCTCAGCGGCCTGTTCCCGCCGGGTGAAGACAAAGAGCATTACTACCGGCTCGACTACAGCCAATTCATCAACGCCGAAGGCACACAACTGAGCCTGTATGGCGCACGCTATCGCAGCGACCCTAGCACCCATATCCGCCTGGACGGCGGCTTCTCGCTCAAGCCGCACCGCGAGAACGACCGCTTCTCCATCGGCCTGAGCCACCCACTGATCGCCTCGCCCAGCGAGTCCCTGACCCTCGGCACCCGCTTCTACGGGGTGAACGACAAGACTCGCTATCAACTGGTGGGTTACCCGCAACGCTTTGACGTAGAAACCGACTTGCGTGCGCTGGCCTTTGAAGGGGATTGGCGCAAGGCCGACAATCGCCAACTGCGCATCCTCAGCGCCGGCCTGTACCAGGGCATCGACGGCCTGGGAGCCCACACGCGCAGTGACCTGGAGGGGACAAAGTCGGACCTGGACTTCTTCCGCCTGCGCCTGTCCGGGGTGCAGAGCGACAAGTTCTTCGACAACTGGCAAGGCGTGCTCTCGGCAGCGCTGTACTGGAGCGACGACACCTTGCCCGACAGCGAACGTGCGGTGTTCGGTGGGCAAAATTTCGGCCGAGGCTACCCGGATGACCAGGGCTCGGGCGACAAGGGCTGGGGGGTGGCCTACGAGGTGAACTACAGCTACAACCGCGCCGGCGATTGGGTAAGAATCGTGCAGCCCTACGTCGTGCTCGACCGCGCCAAGGCCTGGTTCAACAACCTGCCGGTCAAGGACAGCGACATGTCATCCGCCGCCGTTGGCGTGCGCTTTGGCGATGCCAAGTACTACAACATAGCGCTGGAGGCGGCCAAGCCGATGTCCGATATGGCATTGGATAGCTTTAACCGGCGGCCGCGCTACACATTGAGTTTTAGCTATCAGCTATAGGAACCGGCTTGCCGGCGATGTAGCGACCCGAAAAGCCAGCTCCCACAGGGAACGCAGCTTCGCCCTCTGACTCTGTTGTTGTGGCTCTGCTTTTGATCTGGCTTTTGATCTTGATCTCAGGCGCCCCGTTAAACCACGCTGGCCGCAGGCAGGTATTGCGCAGTGGGCACCCCGGCATGGATGCCGGGGTAGCCGCGACACGGCCATGGATGGCCGATCGCGGCGGGCCCACGGAGCAATGCCTGACTGCGGGCATGCCGAGCCTAGGCGAGGCACCGAGTGGTGGGGCAAAAGCGCTTTGGTTACTTTCGCGCTCTTAGAAAGTGACCCGCCGTAAGGGCGGAACCAATAGCCGCCGTGACCGCAGCAACGGATATGTACACAAACCCAGTGTAGATACCTATGGCCATCGCACTCAGGTCAACGCATCCCCCACCTTGCCAAAAAACGCCTCAATCTGCGGCCCCAACAACCTCCCAGCCGCCAACACCACCAACGCAATCACCACAATCAAAATCACATACTCGATAGCCGTCGCACCGTCCCGCCGGCGCCAGAACAGCATCGACCACGCATACATCCTCAGCAGCAGGGCAGGCAACATAGGGCATCTCCTCAGCAGGGCGCTACGGACAGGCCAACTGTTCCCTACGCCCGGGGAAACAGATTGTTCAGAGTGTCGATCAACCGAACCAGATAGATCGGTTTGCGAAACAGGTCCAGGACCTGCAACCGCAACATGTCACTGACATCATCCATTTCGGCATGACCGGACATGACAATCACGGGCAAGTGCTGGCGTGAGGTGTGCTCACGCAAGCGCTTGATCAGGGAAATGCCGCTTTCTTCAGGCATGCGCAGGTCGGTAATGACCAGCGCAATATCAGGATGCAGTGTCAGTTCCTGCAATGCGTCCGTAACGGAGTTGGCGCAGAAACAAACGAAGCCCTCGTCTCCCAGCGATTCCGCCAGTTCAACGAGGGCCTCTTCTTCGTCATCCACCAACAGGATCTGCTGGCGGCTCGCAACAACAGCGTTCATGAGCAATACCTTCCAAGACAATCACTGATGGGCTTGCTCAAGGCTCTATTGCCAATCAGCTCAAGGCATCCCCGATTCTTTCGAACATGTCCGCGATCTGAGGCCCAAGCAGTTGCCCGGCCGCCAGCACGACCAGCGCAATAACCGCGACAAGAATCACGTACTCAATCGCCGTCGCCCCCTCTTTGCGATGAAAGAACAGTTGGAGTTGAACGTAGAGTTTCATCATGAAGGTAAGGAACATATGACTTCTCCTTTGCGCTTGCTTGCGCTGATATCGCAGTGCTGCACGGTGATTGCCGCGTGCCACTAGAGCATTGTCAACAAAACCCACCTCAACAACTGTAAGAACGGATTAATCACAAAGTATTAGCCGCCATTTTGGCGCCATAAACCTGTGCGTCTAAGGCAATGCGCGAGGGTTCCAAAATAAATCGTGGTGGCTAATGGCATTTTGTCTTAGCTCGGCTACCGTCAAATAGCGAAATCGTTAGATGTTCATAGCTGCCTGGTTGCGAAATCAACTCGTTAGGAAAAACGGGCCCGTAGTGCAAGCAACAGGATAGGGAGAGCCTTCATGAACAGTCGTGTCAGCATGATCCTGGCCGGGTTGTTATTAATCGGTGCGCTGTTTGCAGGCTATTGGGGGCTGGTGCTAAGTCGTCCGCCTGAGCCGGCTGCAGAGCCTGCGCCCTCTGGTGTTTCTGTAGAAAAAACCGTCGCCGCCGTCGAAGACCAGACCCGCCAATCGGTGGTGGTACTGGCCCATGATGTGCCACCGTATGTTGCCCTCACCGCCACCGACCTGACCCTGGAAAAGCTGCGCACCGCACCCGCTGGCAGCTTGACCAGCCTCGACCAGGCCATCGGCCGCACGCCCTTGAGAGCCCTGAGCGCTGGCACTTGGCTGGACGATTCGAGCTTCAATGCCGGTGGCCCACTGGCCCGCATGATCCGCACTGACGAACGCGCCCTGGCAGTGGCCGTCGATGAAGTCATCGGTGCCGCAGGCCAGTTGAGCCCTGGGGATTATGTGGATGTGCTGCTGTTCCTGCGCCCGGAAGGCACTAATCCGGAGCCCACCTCGCAGATCATCGTGCCAGCCCTGCGCCTGCTCAGTGTGGGCGATAACTTGGGCCCCACCAACGATGGCAAGCCCGCCGTTGCGCCGCCCACTACCGATGAAGAAAAAGCCCGCCAGGCACAACGTCAGGCAGGCCCGCCGCGGACGGTAGTGCTGGCGGTGCCGCAACAGTTGATGAGCCGCTTGATGCTGGCCACCAGCGTCGGCGCCTTGCGCCTGGCAGTGCGCAGTGCCGATGAACAATTGCTGAGCCAGTACTGGGCCGGGGACAACGAGGCCTTCGCCAAACTGCAAAGCGCCAATCGCGAGCTGTACCAGTTCACCCAACTGGCCATGCTCGGTACGCCGAAAAGAGTCGCCCAGGCCGCAGGCGCCAGCGAACCCCGGCGCTCCGGCATCGAGGTCATACGCGGTAACCAAGCGACCCAACAAAATCCCTGATTGAACAAGGACGCCTTGAATGCGCCAACGTTTTGCACCTGCGTTCACTCAAATGGCCTGGGCACTGATGCTGTCCAGCCTGCCTGTGGGCCTGGCGTTCGCCGCCACCGACAGCTGCAGCAACCTGGGCGCCTTGCCGGCCGTGGTCGAGGTCGGTGAAGGCCTGCAACAAACCCTGCAATCGCCAGTGCCTATTACCCGCCTGGCCATCGGCGACCCGAAAATCGCCGACGTGCACCTCAACGGGAATCGTGCGTTCCTGCTCACCGGCGTTGCCTCTGGCGCCACCAGCCTGATGGTCTGGACCCACTGCTCCAGCGCGCCGCGCCAGAGCATGGTGTTCGTCAAGGGCAAGGCCACCTCGACCCTGACCAGCCTGGCCCTGTCGCCCTCCGACGACCCGTCCCTGCCGAGCCAGGTGCAGACCGATATCCGCTTTGTCGAAGTCAGCCGCACCAAGCTCAAGGAGGCCAGTACGTCGATCTTTGGCGGCACCCGCAACTTCCTGTTCGGCAGCCCGCGCACAGCCGGGGGGGCCCTGCCGCTGGACAACGAAAGCTTTAACATCGGCATCGGCGGCGGGCGCTTTTCGGCGATGATCAACGCCCTGGAGCGCAGCGGTTTTGCCTATACCCTGGCACGTCCGAGCCTGGTTGCCATGAGCGGGCACAGCGCGACCTTTCTTGCCGGCGGCGAAGTGCCGATCCCGGTGCCGAGTGCCGGCAGCGACACGATCTCCATCGAGTACAAAGAGTTCGGTATCCGCCTGACCCTGACCCCCACCGTGATCGACCGCACGCGGATTTCCCTCAAGGTCGCACCGGAAGTCAGCGAGCTGGATTACGCCAACGCCTTGGAGTTAGAAGGCATCCAGGTACCGGCCCTGACCGTGCGCCGCACCGACACCACGGTCTCCCTGGCCGATGGCGAAAGTTTTGTGATCAGTGGCCTGATCAGCAATAACAACCGCTCCACCATCAGCAAGTTTCCTGGCCTGGGCGATATCCCGATCCTTGGCGCGTTTTTCCGTGACAGCAACGTCAGCCGCGAGGAAAAAGAGCTGCTGATGATCGTCACCCCGCACCTGGTCCAACCCCTGGCCGCCAACGCCCGTTTGCCGTCCCTGCCCGGTGAAAAACTACGCAACTACGACCCCAACTGGTATCGCTTGTACTTCCTGGAAAACGGCAACTTCGACCGACACACAGGACTTTCCCAATGAGCGATAGCCTGAGCCAGACGTTCCTGGCAATTACCCGCAACACCACCGACCTGGAATGGCTGCAGGGGGCCCTGGCGCCCCTGGGCCAAGTGGTCAGTGCCGGTGGCGGCAGCCTCGACGAACTGTTGGCCCTGGTGGACGTAACCTTCGCCAACCTGGTGTTCGTCGGCCTGGACCGCGAGCATGTGGTCGCCCAGAGCGCCTTGATTGAGGGCGCGCTGGAAGCCAAGCCGATGCTGGCCATCGTCGCCCTCGGCGACGGCATGGACAATCAACTGGTGCTCAACGCGATGCGCGCCGGGGCGCGGGATTTTGCCGCCTACGGTTCACGCTCCAGTGAGGTCGCCGGCCTGGTGCGGCGCTTGAATAAACGCTTGCCGCCAGTCGCCCACAATGCGCACCTGGGTGGCCTGACGGTGCTGTATGGCACCCAGGGCAATGCCGACGGCGCGCTGCTGGCCAGCCACCTGGCGATGGTGGTGCAGAAGAGCGGGCAAGAGACCCTGCTGCTGGACCTGGGCCTGCCCCGTGGCGACAGCCTGGCGCTGCTGGGCCTGGAAAGTTCGTTCAACTTTGGCGATGCCCTGCGCCATTTGCGCCGCCTGGACACCACCTTGATCAACAGCGCCTTCACCGCCACCGAAGGCGGCCTGCGCATCCTCGCCTACACCGAAAACGACGAACCGCTGGAAATGACCAGCGCCGCTGAGCTGTACATGCTGCTCAGTGCCTTGCGCCAACACTTCCAGCACATCGTGGTGAACCTCACCGGCCAGCGCGACAGCGAAGCCCTGCGCACCTTTGTCAGCCACTGCGACAAGCTTTTGTGGTGTACCGACCAGAACGTCCTCGACTGCCGGCGCAACCTGGCCGTGCTGAACCATTGGCGGGAAAAAGGCATGAAGCTTGATCATGCCAAGCTGCTGGTGGACCGCTACCTCAAAGGTGCCGCGCCGGATACTGATACATTGGAAAAGAGCTTCGCCCTGGAAGCCATCGCGGTTTTGCCGTTCAGCCCCGAGGTGCGCCTGAACGCCAAGAACCAGGGGCAAACCTTATTCAGCCTGGCGCCCAGGGAGCCCCTGACGCAAAACCTCAAGACCCTCGGTGAACGCCTGGCCAAGCGTTCCGAAGGCCTGCAAAAACCCTCCACCCGTTGGTTTGAACGGCTGTTGGGGACGACCAAATGAACAGCGAAAAACTCTTTGGCGCCCCCGCTCGCGGGCTTAACAGCGCGGTGGATCACGACGGTCTGAAACTGGTGCTGCACCGCTACATCATCGACGCCATCGAAGAGTCGGGGAAAAACCTGCTGGAAGGTTCGCGCCAATCCCTGGCGCAATTTGTCATCGACAAGGTGTCCGAATACATCACCCGCATGCACCTGGCGATTTCCCGTTATGAGATGGAGCGCCTGGCCGAAGAAATCGTCGATGAACTGACCGGCTTCGGCCCGCTGGAAGTGCTGTTGCGTGACCCGTCGGTGACCGAGATTCTGGTCAATGGCCCGCACAGGGTGTTTGTCGAGCGGGACGGCCTGTTGCACCAGAGCGACCTGCGTTTTATCGACGCCCACCATGTGGAGCGGGTCATGCAACGCATCCTCGCCCCCCTGGGCCGGCGCCTGGATGAGTCATCGCCGATGGTCGATGCCCGGCTGCCCGACGGCAGCCGGGTCAATGCGATCATCCCGCCGATTGCCCTGGACGGGCCGTGCCTGTCGATTCGAAAGTTTCGCAAAGACATGCTCAAAAGCAGCGACCTGGTGGCGATGCAGACCATCGACCAGTCGATCTTCGAGTTCTTCCAGGAGGCGGTGGGCAAGCGCTGCAATATCCTGATCAGCGGCGGTACCGGCACCGGCAAGACCACCTTGCTCAATATTCTCAGCCAGTTGATCAACCCCCACGAACGCCTGGTGACCATCGAAGACGTCGCCGAACTGCAACTGGGCCACCCTCACGTGGTGCGCCTGGAAACCCGCCCGCCGAATGCCGAAGGGCACGGCGAGGTGAAGGCCAGCGACCTGATCCGCAACGCCCTGCGGATGCGCCCGGACCGCATCATCCTCGGCGAGATCCGTGGCGTGGAAGTGCTGGATGTGATGACCGCAATGAACACCGGCCACGACGGCTCCATGAGCACCGTGCACGCCAACAATGCCCAGGACGCCCTGTTGCGCCTGGAAACCCTGGTGGGCCTGACCGGTCGCGTGGTTGCCGAAAAAACCCTGCGCCAGATGATCTGCGCGGCCCTGGATGTGGTGATCCAACTGACCCGCCTGCCCGATGGCCGGCGTTGCGTCAGCGAAGTGGTGGAAGTGGTGGGTGTGCGCGATGACGTGTATGTCACCAACACCCTGTTCCGTCATGACCGGCGCACCGGCTTTGGCTTCCTGCGCGAGGCCCTCAACCCGGCGGGTGACAAGCTGCGCCGCGAATCCGCCCTGCCGCTATAGGAGCGTCACCATGACCGGCGCCATCCTGATGTTCAGTTGCGTGATTCTGATTGGCGTGTCGCTGCACCTGTTCCTCAGTGGCCTGCACCAGGCGGAAACCGACCGCGTGCTGGAACGGCTCGCCGCAGGCCAGCCACTGCTGGCCGAAGAACGCGGGCGCTGGGTCGGCCTGGAGCGCATGTTCCTGCGCGCGGGCCTGGGCAAACCCACCGACAGCCTGGGCCTGTGGCTGACCTGTTGGGTGTTGGGCGCAGTCCTCGGGTTTCTGGTATGGAGCTGGGTCGGCCTGCTCGCCATGCTTCTGTTGCCGCCGCTGATACTGCGGCTGTACATCGCCTGGCGCTATCGGCGGCGGGTGAAGCGGATGATCGAACAACTGCCCCAGGTGCTCGACCATACCGTGCGCAGCCTGAAGTCCGGGCGCACCCTGGCCGATGCCTTGCTAGGGGCCATCGACAGTACCGAGGAGCCCTTGAAGCCCGCCATGGGGCGCATTCAGCGCAACGTGCAACTGGGGGTCAGCCTGCCCGAGGCCGCCAGTGATTTCGCCGAATTCTACGAACAGGACGAGTTCCGCATGCTCGCCCTGGGACTCAAGGTCAACCATCGCTATGGCGGCAACGCCAGCGACTTGCTGGAGAACCTGATCAAGGTCATTCGCGAGCGAGAACAAGGCGCCCGGCAATTGCGCGCCATGACCGGCGAAACACGCGTCACCGCGTTCGTGCTGGCCGGCATGCCGATTGCGATGGTGGGCTATTTCATGCTGATCAACCCCGGCTACCTGATGACCATGTGGAATGACGACAGCGGCCGCTACATGCTGCTGGCCGCGCTGAGCATGCAGGTGCTGGGCTGCCTGACGATGTGGCGCATGTTGCGGAGTATTTGAGATGGTCCTGCTGATCAGTGCCTTATTATTTCTGGCTGCGCTCGTGCTGATCGCCGGCCAGCTGCTGAACCAGCGCCGCCGCGAACGCCTGGTCAACCAACGCCTGCAAGGCCAACTGGTGCGCGGTGACCGTCTCGGCACCCTGCTCAGCCAGTTTGGCAGCAGCCAGTTGGCCCAACGCTCAGTGAGCATGGATAACGAAACCCAGCTCCTGCTCAACCGCGTGGGCTGGCGCAAAGCCAATCAGCGCTCGATCTTCGCTGCCTGCCAGATTGGCGTGCCGCTGTTGCTGGCCGGGGTGATGCTGGTGGGACAAAGCCTGATCTTTCCCAATGCCGACTCCCCGTGGATCGCCCCCCTGCTCGGCCTGGGCGTGGGCTACCTGATCCCCAAGCGCATCCTCGCCAGTGCCGCCAAGGCCCGGCAGCAGCAAATCTCCCGCGAGGTGTCGACCTTTATCCCGCTGCTGCGCATTCTGTTCGAGTCGGGCATGGCGGTTGAGCAGTCGCTGCGTGTGTTGAGCGTTGAAGCGCAGCGCCTGCTGCCCGCCCTGACCCAGGAATTGCGCTTGATCCTGGCACGGGTCGACTCGGGCCTGGAACTGGGCGAGGAACTGGGCAAGACCGCCAGGCTCTTGGCCGTGGATGAGTTCACCGACACCTGCATCATTCTTCAGCAACTGATCCAGCAGGGTGGCGGTGCCATGAAGTCGCTGCTGGCCCTCAAGCAACTGCTCGATGACCGCCGCTTGACCCGTTTGCAGGAATTCATCTCGAAGATGTCGGCCAAGATGTCGGTGGTGATGATGGTCTTCCTGTTTCCCGCTTTATTGATTGTGCTGGGGGGGCCGGCGTTTATTGCGATCTCCCGGGCCCTGAGCAGCTTTTGAGGAGCACTCGATGAAAGCACTGATTGCAGGCCTGAGCCTGCTGATGCTCGGCGGTTGTGCCAGTAACGGCCAGACGCCGTGGTCGGCATTGATGACCCCGGGCAGTTGCGCCAAGCCCAGCGCCGAACAGGAGCTGTCGCTGAACCTGGCTGACGACATGGCCAACGAAGGGAAGATGCACGCCAGCCTGGCCAACCTGCAAAGCCTGCCGGACTCGTTGCCGCAAGTGCGCCAGCGCAAGGCCAAGGTTTATCGCCTGCTCGGGCGCAGCGAAGCGCAACCGCTTTACCGCAGCCTGCTGGGCACCTGCATGGCCGCCGAAGGGGAACACGGCCTGGGGCAATTGGCGGCGACCCAGGGCGACAACGCCCAAGCCCTGGCCCATATGCAGCGGGCGGCGCAACTGGCGCCCACCAACGAGAAAATCCGCAATGACCTGGGCGTGGTCTACCTCAATCAACGGCGCCTGGAAGAGGCGCGTTTTGAGTTCATGACGGCCATGGAGCTCAAGCAAAGCGACCAATTGGCGGCGGTCAACCTGGTGACGCTGTTGATCTACCAGGACCACTGGGGGCAGGCCGCGCAACTGGCCAGCCAGGTGGGCTTGAGCCCCGAGCAGGTCAGCGAGGCCCAGGCCCGCGCCGAGAAACTCAAGGCCGCCGGCACACCTGCGGCCAAGGACCAGGTCGCGGCGGCCAGCGATGCACCGCCCGTACTAATCAAGTAAGCGCTTGAAGGAGCCGATGATGAAATTCCATTACCTCGCCAGCCTGACGCTGCTGGCCCTGCCCCTGACGGCAATGGCCATCGAACCGGGGCCCTCGTCCAAGGCCCAGGAGGAAACGGAAAACTGGCTGGGGCTGCAAGTCAACGGGCAAGCCGCCTCGCCCACGGTGCAGAGAGCAACGCCCGCCGAACGCGAGCTGGCGATGCAGCGTTTGCTGGAAAGCAAAAGATACGCGATCCCCGAAAAGTTCGGCGAAGGCAGCGAAGGCGGGAGCTCGGGTGGCAGCAAATAAACCACAGCCATTGGAGAAATGTGGGAGCGGGCTTGCCCGCGATGGCGGGTGTCAGCCGATACATGCCCTGGCTGATCCGACGCTATCGCGGGCAAGCCCGCTCCCACATGGCTGTACGCAAAGCGTCAGTGCGCCGTCACCCGCTGGCGCAATGCCGAGTTGCTCGGCGACAGTGCCAACGCCAGTTGGGTGCGGTTGTGCATATGGGTCAAGCGCAACACCTGGGACACGTACAGCTTGACCGTGTTCTCGGTAATACCCAGCTCGCAGGCAATCTGGTAGTTGGTCTGGCCCTTGCCCACCAGCCGGGCAACATCCAGTTGCCGGGGTGACAGCTGATTGAAGATCGCCGGCACTTCCAGGACCTCCTCGCTTACCGCCTCACCCTCGGATTGCGGCGCCGGGCCGCGACGGACCTTGTCCAGGTCCTGGTACAAATCGTCGATGGACTCGGAAAGATACTGCAGCTTCTGGTTCAGCTTCCCCAAATGCAGATTCTTGTGGCGTTCTTCCAGCGCGGCTTCCTGGCGCTGCAACCCCTCCAGCAACTCATTGAGGTTGATGGGCTTCTGGTAGTAATCGGAGATGCCCACGCGCAAGGCCTTGATCACGTCCTGCTTGTCGGCCCGACCGGTCAACATAATGGCTTCGAAGGCACGCTGCTTGCCGGCGATTTTCTGCAGGGCCTGCACCAGTTCGATACCGTCCATGTCCGGCATATGCAGATCACACAGCACCAGGCCGATCTGCGGATCGTCGCTGAAGCGTTGCACGGCCTGCTGGCTGGACTCACAAGGGACACAGCGATAACCGCTGCTTTCAAGAAATTCGCAAAGCTCCTCCACAATCAGCGGCTGATCGTCGACCACGAGCACTTTTACTGCAGATGTAACTTTGTCCACACGCTACTCCATGCCTGGCAAGCCAAAGATTGACCTATCGGTTGCGAAGAACCTTCCTACTTGCTTGTATAAATAAACGTAGACGTACTTTCCGACTATGTACATAGCGATACAGAGCGCCCACGACTAATGGAGCCACGCCCAGGCCAGGCTAAAACCCACTAAAAGAAACGGCGCGAAAGGCAGCTTTTTTGACGGGTCCACCACCAGGTAACCCAGGCGCGCTCTAACACCTTGACTGGCAAGGGGCAGCAGCCGCGGCCCATAGACCAGCCAGGCGACATTGGCTACGCCAGCACCGATCAGAGACCACAACAGGTAGGTCGAATTCGACGCCAGCGCCAACGCCGCCAGCATCTTCACATCGCCCGCGCCCAGGCGCCCGAGGGCGTAGCCGGGCAGGGTCAACAGCAGGGCCAGGCAGAACGCCCACAGCCCTTGCGCCCTGGAAGTACCCAGCCACGTGCTGCCGCTCCACAGCAGATAGAACAGTGCCAGCAGCAGCGCGCCCAGGGTCAGGCGATTGGCAATCTGCCGCTGGCGAATATCCTGCTGCGCACACACCACCAACCAGACAAACACCACGAGGCCTTGGATCACGTAAAAACCGTCCCTTTTTGCTGATTGATTCTATGCTGATAGCAGGTAGTAGCAGTCAGGGTAGTCGCAGTGATGAAAACCAGCCTCCCTAGAAAGCAAAAAGGCGCCGTCGCTATCGAATTTGCCGCGGTGTTCGTGATTTTTTTTGCCGTGTTCTATGCCATGGTCAGCTACAGCCTGCCACTGTTGCTGCTGCAGTCGTTCAACCAGGCCACCGCCGAGGCCGTGCGCCGCAGCGTGGCACTGGACCCCAGCACCCCCAACTACAATGCAGCGCTCATCCTGCGGGCGACCCAGACCGTGCAAAGCCAATTGCAGTGGATTCCAGCGACCTTCCAGTTCCAGACGGCCCATATCAATCCGACCTACACCGCAGGCGTGCTGACCGTCGAGATCAACTACCCCTCGGCCAACCTGAAGAACGTCCTGCCGTTTATTGTGCTGCCGGGCATTGGCACGGTGCCTCGGCTGCCGACCACGTTGCACGCCCAGTCGAGCCTGCAATTTTGAACTCCGGTGACAAAATCTTCGGCAGGCTGCTCGGCCGCAACAGCGCCCAGGCCCTGGAGACGCCCGCCAGCCCACCCGCACAAGGCTTGCACCTGCGCCTGGATCAGCATGGTCATGTGCTGGATATCAGCCGCGCGTTGCACCCACAGTTAGCCCGCCACCTTAGTGCCCAGGCTCACCCGCTGTTGCGCGACCTGCTGTGCCTGCCTGGCGCCCTGAGCATCGAAGGCACCCCTGCCGACTGGCAGCGGCACAGCCTGGACCTGGATTTCCAGGGCGCCGCCGAGACCATCCTGCATACCCGTGGCTGGATCGAACCGGATGGCGACGGCTGGATCCTGCGCCTGCTGGATATCAGCGACCTGCTGAGGGGCCGGCAATTGGCCCTGCAGCGCGAGCAGAACCATCTGCTCGCCAGCCAGATGAGCGAACAACTGCGCGTGTGCAGCCTGTCGCGCCTGCCGCAAGTGTTCAGCGAGCACCTGCGCAGCCTGACCCAGCGCTGGCGTATCCCTTGCGCGGCGATGGTGCTGCTCGACCAGCAGGATCAGGACTGGCTGGTCTACAGCAGCTACAGCGCCCATGACGCGCCGCAACTGTGGGCGCCTGGGCAGCGCCTGGGCACCTGCCTGGACAGCCTCAACGGCAACACCCCGCTAAGCCTGAAAACCCTTCAGGGCCGCAGCGAGCACCCGCGCCTGCACAGCGTGTTTGGCAATGCCGAGGGCCTGCTGGTGCCGTACCGCGATAGCCAGGGGGTCGCCGCGTGGTTGCTGTGCGGGTTCTACAGCGGCCACGCCGACGTCAGCGAGCGTGACTGGCTGAACCTCACCGCCGCCCTCGCCGCGCCCTTGCTCAGCCGCCTGCGCGAGCAGCGCCATCACCAACAACTGGAGCGGGTGGAAGCCCTGCAAGGCCTGCTCGGCACCGGCTGGTGGGAACTGCTGGCCAACGGTGAAGAGATCCTGCTGGCCCCCCAACTGATGCGCAGCCTGAGCCCGGAAGATGCACCGACCAAACAGGTGCTGGCCAACTGGCTGGAACTGATCCACCCCGCCGACCGCCAGGAACTCAACAGCCGCCTGCAAGACCTGCAAAGCCTGGGCAAACCTTTGCTCGCCAGCGTGCGCCTGCTGCGCAGCGACGCCAAACAGAACCCCATCTGGTACCGCGTCCAGGGCCAGGTGCTGGGCGCCGGCGAGCAGCGGCGCTGGATCGGCTTCATGCTCGATATCAGCGACATCAAGAACCAGCAACTGCAGGCCGCCGCCGCCCATGCCCGCCTGGACAACCTGATCGCCAGCTCACCGGCGGTGATCTACGTGCAGCGCTACGTCAACGGCGCGCTGCACCCGGCATTTTTCAGCGACAGCCTGCTACCGCTGCTGGGCTGGACCCTAGCCGAATGCACCCACGACACCTCCGTGGAATGGGTGCACCCCGAAGACCGCGACCTGTACTTCGAACGCACCCGGCAATTGCTACGCGAAGGCAACGTGCGCAGCCGCTACCGCGTACGCGATCGCCAGGGCAACTACCACTGGCTGCTGGACGAAGCCAAGCTGCTGCGCGACGACCTGGGCTTGCCGGTGGAAGCCGTCGGCCTGTGGCTGGACGTCACCGAAGCCACCCTGGCGGCGCAACAGATCAAGGACAGCGAAGAGCGCTACCGCCTCCTCGTCGAAGACTCGCCGGCGATGATCTGCCGCTACCGCCCGGACCTGACCCTGACCTTCGGCAACACGCCCCTGGCCAACTACCTGGAATGCACGCCAGCCCAATTGCCGGGGATCAACCTGGGCCACTGGTTATCGGACGAACAGCGCAACGCCTTTGTAAAACGCATCGGCCAACTGAGCCCGGAATTCCCGGTCAGCACCGCGGAAATCAGCCTGCAACTGCCGGGACGCGAACATGCGTGGTGGGTCTGGTCTGACCGTGGTGTGTTCGACGAGCACGGCCAGTTGCAGGAAATCCAGGCCGTGGGCCGCGACAACACCGAAGTGCGCCGCTCCCAGCAACAACTGACCCAAAGCGCGAAAATGGCCACCCTCGGCGAGATGGCCACCGGCCTGGCCCATGAGATCAACCAGCCGCTGAACGTCATGCGTATGGCCATCGCCAACGTGCTCAAGCGCCTGGGCAACGGCGACGTACAACTCGACTACCTGACGGAAAAACTCCAGCGCATCGATGCACAGGTCCAGCGTGCGGCCAGGGTGGTGGACCACATGCGCGTGTTCGGCCGCCGCTCGGAGGTCGAGCAACAGCCCTTCGACCCGGCCCAAGCGGTGGAAGGTACGCAATCACTGCTGGGCGAAGGCCTGCGCGGTAAAGGTGTGGACCTGCGCATCACGCCCATGGACTTCAAGGTGCAGGTCAACGGCCATGTCGACCAACTGGAGCAAGTACTGATCAACCTGATGGTCAACGCCCGCGATGCGCTGATGGCGCGACACGAAAAAAACCACGATTTTCGCCCATGGATCGCCCTGTATAGCGAACACGACAGCCGCCATGTACGCATCTGGGTCGAAGACAATGGCGGCGGCATTGATGCACGGCTGCTGGAGCGGATTTTCGAGCCCTTTTTCACCACCAAACCGATTGGCGTCGGCACCGGGCTGGGGTTATCGGTGAGCTACGGCATTGTGGAAAACATGGGCGGACGCCTGAGCGTCGCCAACAGTGAACATGGGGCGCGGTTTTGCGTGGAGTTGCCGGTAGTGGGTGGGGGGTTAGATGACTAGGTAGGCGCGGCCTGATTGACAACTCAGGTTGGCACCTACATCCACTTTGTTCAGGTCGACGCCCAAGGCTAGTAATAGGGTGTTGATCAGCGAGTCCAGCAACGGTGTCAGTGTGGTTTTGATGGTATTGATCAACAGGGAAGTTACGCTGTTAAACACGGTTCCAAGACCACCAATGATATTACCTAGTAAGTTTTCATTTCCGGGCTGTGGGCCGTACATATTTAGAACAAGACCTGCTGCCGTCCCCTTGGCCGGGTCCGTGAGCCCGCTGACGATATTGCTAGTGGTGTAAGCGTAATAAAACGGTGGCTGCGAAATTTCCGGCAAATTGGGGGACAGGTATGTATGGGCAAGGTTTTTACTCCCACCCACATCAATGTTGGCAGATAACCCAATACCCCCCCCCACGGAGGGAACACGGGCGTTGCAGTCGTTGAATATCAAAAAGCGGCGGCATGACTCGGTACCGATATCCACGACCTTCAATGGTTTCACAACCATCTGGGGCGGAGTTTGACTGCTGCCGAAAATGCTGGACAAGCCATCAACCTGACCCAGTTTCAAATTGACCAGCGAGGTATTGGTGCTGGTTGTCAGGCTTTTATTGGTAGGACTTGCGCAACTGTAGGCTGTCACCCAACTACTGGCACTGGCGGCTTCCACCGCAATATCCACACGGACAGGCGGAGGCAGAATCTGCAGGTTGGGCGAAGTACACAGTGCTCCCAAGCTACACGTCAGCGCATTGATCGCGCCCACAACATTCAGCTGTAGCAGTGCACCCACCGTATTTGCCAGTGGTCCTGCCAATCCAGTCACCCCGTTCACCAGATCCAGGACTGTGTTCATTACGGGCAAGTTGACCGAGAGCAGAACCCGCAATTGAGACGTGCGCACATAGATGCGATTCGGACCGGTTTCAGGATTATGCCCCGATGCTACAGCTTTGGCTGGATTACCGACCGCAGATAATTGAGGCGGCTGTAAAACCTGAACGGTCGCAGTGATTTGCGCCACTCCAGGCACGTTGATCGGAACACTCGCCAGCAGGCCATTTTTCTTGTTGGCCAGTTGCACAAAACCTTCGATCAGATCAAACACCCGCATGTTCACTGCCAGAGACGCCACATCCGTGCCACTCGCAATCTGCAGAATATCGCCCAACACCACTTGAGTGGCACCCGCCGCCGTCTTGAGCGCGTTCAAGCCGACAATCGTCACATCTGCGGCCAATGTATTGGTGGGGTCCAATACATTGATTGCACTTTGAATGAGCTGACCAACACCGACGGTATTGCCAAGAACTTCTGTATAGCCGACCGCTGTCAGGCCCAGGTCGAGCTTTAGCCGGTCCAGGTAACTCAGTAGAGAGATGTTGGTATTAACTAAACCATTCCACCCGGCCACCGACAGGTTCAGGCCACCGCCCAACAACCCTCCGAACAGAGCATTGAGAGTGGAAGCCTTGTTGGCTGTATCGACAACGACTGCCGTGCTGCGGATTGTGAGTGCCGCCACCGGAGTCGCCAGCGCCGCAACGGCCGTCGCGGTCAATGTCGTATTGGCGTTATACGTACCGCTGAACAACCTCCAGACCCCGTTGGCGATACCGGTGGTCACCGTGCGGGTAGCAACGACGCGGATGGCTTCATTCTTGGTGGCATCTGCAGTAAAGACACGGATATTGGCCGCATTGGTCAGCAACGTCCCACACGTCACCGCCAATGCGCGGCTGCTGTCGTTGGCGACAACGGTGAAGCCGTTCCGGGTGGCATTCTGCTTGGCGTAATCGACGGCGGTGGTGCTGCCTGAACACTGCCCGCCACGATTGGCGGCTTCCAGGGCAGCGGTGTCGGCGACGGCCTGCAGCTTGCGTTTTTCCAGGTACAGGCGGCCGCTATCGACCACCAGCAACAGAAACACCAGGGCCAAGGCCAGGGTGCCGGCGAACACCAGACCGATTGCGCCACGCTGGCCAGAACGAAGTCGGGGAGACATCGAGCACTCCTTTGCCGGCGAACTGCCGAGCGCTTACTCTCCTGTAGTCAACAGCAGTGTAGACAAGGCTTGGCAGGTGCGCTGGCAAGTCGCCACTTTGGCGACTGACGGAAATAAACAGCGCCTGATGCTGGCTTGTCGGGCCGCCGTGCGATGCGGGCACCTCAGTGGATCGGGTGTAAGGAGGCGATCCCATCGCAGCCTCGCCGGGGCTCGACAGCTTCCACAGGGGAGCCGCGGCACCTGCAAATCTGTCTTGGAAACACAGATCGAATGTGGGAGCTGTCGAGCCCCGGCGAGGCTGCGAAGGGATCGCCTCGGTGTACCTGTTAAACCGCAGCGCCCGCATCGCAGTGATGCAGCGGCCCTACACGGACCGAGTACAACTTAGCGTGGCGGGTAGTTGGACAACACCTTGGTCACTGTCGCCCGGATCGCTGCACTGCGGTCCTGGGGGCTGGGCGAGTTGCTCATCATCTGTTCGTCGCTGCCGCGCCATACCAGCTTGCCGTCCTTGCCGTCGAGCAAGTCGATCTGGAGGGTCGCGACCTTGTAGGTGACGTTGCGGGTTTCGTTGTACATCGGTGCGCCCCAGTAGCCATTCCACGGGCCGCCCCAGGCGCCGCCGTAGTTGGTGGTGACTTGCTGCTGGCGGTCTTCGACGATCAGGTAGGCCTGCACGTTCAGGTCTGCCTTGGCCCCGGGGGCTGCCGGGCGCAAGCCGCGCTGGTCGAGCTGATCGGCCACCGCCTGGCGGATGCGCTGCTCGGTCAGGTCGCTCTTGATCCGCGGATCGTCAGGGCGGTACTGCAACGCCGGGTCTTTCCAGGCCCAGCTGCGGTAGGCGGCAAAGTCGCGGCTGGCGTCAAAATCGTGATTGACCTGATGGGTCTGGCAACCGCCCAGCAGCACGGCAAAAGCGAGCAACGCGATACGACGCAACATGGTAGTTCTCCAAAGGGCAAACCGAGCCTGAAATGAGAATAGCTGTTAACTGGGAGGATACGCCGTCATGGCCTTCTGCACAGCCTGGCGCAAGGCATCGCCGCGTTCACTCAGGCTGCCCTGGCTGCCCGTTTCGGCGCTGGCGCTCCATACCGCCTGGCCCGTGCGGGCGTCGAACAGGTTGACGCGCACCACCACGACTTGCACTTCATAGGTGCGCACGATCGGCACCGAGTTGTACATGCCGTAGCCGTTGCCATAGCGGTTGTAGCCACCGTAGCCGTAGCCATAATCGTCCTGCACCTGGCGCAGGCGTTTTTCCAGATGCACATCGGCGCTGACCAGCAAGTCCGGCGCGCGCTGGTCATGCACCGGTCGCAGGCCACGCTGGTCAAGGGCACCGCTGACGGCTTCGGCGATCTGCGCAGGATCTGCCCAGGCCGAGCCGGCCGGCAACTGGCCGTTGCGCCAGGCCCAATTGCGATAGGCACCGTAGTCACGCACCGGCGCCGGGTAGGCGCTGGCATCAAAGGTGTTGGCCGCCTGGGCAGGCGCCGGCGGCATGGGCTTGGAGGCCGCCACATACGGGTTGTTGCTGGAGCAGGCCCCCAGCCCCAGGCACAGCAGGATCAATGCACAGCGCTTCATTTCGATCTCCGCAGACTGGGCCGCTTAAACCGGACGGCAGATCCAGTGCAAATAACGCCCAAGTCCGGCAAAGCTTGGGTGACGACGGTGAGCGAGTTCCATCTCCAACAAGTCCTGCAAATCGGCGCGGGCCTGGAATTCCACCGGCATATAGTCGTGGAAGACCCGCACCCCGCTCTGGCTTTCGACCTGCCACAAGCCTTCAAGTTGCGCCGCCAGTTCCCGTGGGTCCAGGGGCTGTTGCGGGGTCAGGCTCTGCTTTTCGCCGGCCATGTCATTTTTGCGCATCTTGCGAAAGTGGCCCTTGAGCAAGTTGCGGTAAATCAGCGCATCACGGTTATAGAACGCCAGGGACAACCAGCCACCCGGCGCCGTCAACTGGTGCAGCACCGGCAGGATCGCATGGGGTTCGGCCAGCCATTCCAGCACGGCGTGGCACAGCACCAGGTCGTAGGGCTCGGTGAGCTGACCCAACAGGTCCTGCCAGGGCGCCTGGATGAACGTTGCACTCTGCCCCGCTGCGGCGAACCGCTGGCGGGCGCCTTCGAGCATCGGCTCGGCGGGCTCGGCCAAGGTCACATGATGCCCGCGCTCGGCCAGCCACAACGACATATGGCCCAGGCCGGCGCCGATATCCAGCACGCGCAACGGCCGCTCCGGCAGGGCCTCGGTCAAGTCGGCCTGCAACACCGCCAGGCGAATCGCGCCCTTGGCACCGCCGTAGATCTTCTCGGCAAAACGCGTGGCCAACTGGTCGAAATGGCGATCACTCATGGGTAAACCGCCGCTCGTTGTCGGCCAGCTTGGCGCTGACCACTTGATCCATATCCAGGCCCAGCTCACCGCAGAGCAGCAGCAGATAGAGCACGATGTCCCCCACTTCCTGGCCGGCATGGGCGAGTTTGTCGGCGGGCAACTGGCGCGACTGGTCTTCGCTCAGCCACTGGAAAATCTCCACCAGCTCGGCCATCTCTACGCTGGCGGCCATGGCCAGGTTTTTCGGGCTGTGGAATTGTTTCCAGTCGTTGTTATCGCGGATGCGATGCATGCGTTCGGTAAGGTGTTCGAGATTCATGGGGCGCTCCTGAAGGGGTATAGCTTCAGGCTCAAAGGCGGGGATGGCAAATAAATTTGCGGTGCTTGTCAGGGCGCTATCGCAGGCAAGCCAGCGCCCACATTGGACGGTGTTAACAAATCAAACTGTGGGAGCCGGCTTGCCCGCGATGGCGATTTTAATCAACCACGCTGAACTCAACCCTGGCCGTCTGCCCCGCCTCATCGAGCACACTCAGTTGATAGCGCCCCAACTGCTCCAGGCTGGCATTGATGCTGTCCTGGTTGGCACTGTCGCCCAGCGGCGCACCATTGAGGAACCACCAGCGCCGCCCACTGCCGCCCAGGGCCGAGAGCTTCAGGCGCAGTTGCTGCTGGCTGCCCGCCGGCAAGCGCAGTTGATCGCCCTCACGTACACCCACCACCGACAACGGCGACGACGCCGCCAGCGCCGGTGGCGGGCAATCCGGGTCTGGCGCAGGGATGCGTGCGTCACGCCGCTCGATCCTCGGCAACCACGGTTCCAGCGGTGCCGGCCACAGGGCAATGTCCCGCGATACCGCGCCTGGGCAACTGGCCGCCACGCGCAGGCCCTTGGCATTGACCCATACGGTTTCCATCAAGCCGACACCCAAAGGTTGGTCCAGGGCCTGCAAGGTCGGCGGCGTGGTGTTGTCCAGCGTCCAGGCAAACCGCTGGCGCCGGCAATTGGCGTCGCTGCGGCTCATGGGCTGGCCCAGGGGCCAACAGATCGCCGCCACGCCGACATTCATCGGCACGGGTTTAACCGGCGCGGTAATGCCGCGCTGGCTGTCGCGGTTGGTCAACACATCGTGCACTTGCAGCATCAACGGCGCCGCCGAGGCCAGGCCAAACTGGCCGGGCACCGGGGTGCCGTCCGGGCGGCCGATCCACACACCAATCAAATAGCGCGGCCCGACGCCAATGGCCCAGGCATCGCGAAAGCCGTAGCTGGTGCCCGTCTTCCAGGCCAACACCGGGCGCTGCACCAGCTCGGCCCGGGGATCACGGTCCGGCCGTGCCTGGCCACTGAGGATGCGCCGCACAATCCACGCCGAACCCGGCGATAACAACGGCCGCTCCTTGAGCACATCATCGGGCTGCAAACGGATGGCCGCGCTCTTGCCGTCGCGGGCCAACACGCTGTAGCCACCGACCAGGTCTTCCAGGCGGCTGCCGGCGCCGCCCAGGATCAACGCCAGGTTCGGCTCGGCCAGCGCCGGCAGCGCCAGGGGCATGCCGCCGATGCGCATTTCGCCAGCAAAGCGCTTGGGCCCATAGGCTTCCAATAGTTGCACCGCCGGCAGGTTCAGCGAGCTGGACAGCGCCGTACTGGCCGGCACCGCGCCGGTAAAGCCCATGGAAAAATTGCCCGGTCGGTAATCGCCATAGCGCCGAGGCACATCCTGCAACAGCGATTCGGAGTGAATCAGCCCCGCGTCCAAAGCCATGCCATACAGGAAGGGTTTGAGGGTCGAGCCCGGCGAGCGCAGGGCGCTGATCATATCCACATGGCCAAAGCGCCGCGCATCGTTGATATCCACCGAGCCCAGGTAGGCGCGCACGGCCATGCTTTCTTCTTCGACCACCAGGATCGCGGCCGAGGTGTGCTCCGGCAGCCGCGCGCGCCAACCCAGCAGCAGGTCTTCGAGACGGCGTTGCAGGGTCGCGTCGAGAGTGGTGCGAATCAGCGGCGGGCTGTCGGGACGGTTCAGGCGGCGCGCCAGCAGCGGCGCCAGGCTGGGTTCCAGGCGCGGCGCCAGCAACAGGGGTTCTTCCAGGGCTTCGTCGACCGCCGATTGCGGCCACACCTGGAACTCGGCCAGGCGCCGCAGCACTTTGTCCCGGGCCTCCTGGGCGCGCTGCGGGTGACGGTCCGGGCGCAGACGGCTCGGTGCCTGGGGCAGTACCGCGAGCAACGCTGCTTCGGCGTGGGTCAGCTGTTGCGGCGACTTGCCCAGATACGCCCAACTGGCTGCCGCCACGCCCTGCAAGGTGCCGCCAAAGGGCGCGCGATTGAGGTACAGGTTGAGTATCTGGTCTTTGGACAGGTGCCACTCCAGTTGCGCGGTGCGCCACAGCTGGCGCAACTTGCCCGGCAGGGTGCGCGAATGGGGATCGAGCAGGCGCGCCACCTGCATCGACAAGGTGCTGCCGCCAGACACTACCCGCGCGCCGGTCAGGTTCTGCCAGGTCGCCCGCACCAGGGCCAGCGGGTTGACGCCGGGGTGCTGGTAGAACCAACGGTCTTCGTAGGTCAGCAGCGCATCGAGGTAATACGGCGAGACTTCATCGGTCGCCACCGGGTAACGCCATACGCCGTTGGCATCGGCAAAGCGCCACAACGGCGTGCCGTCCTCCGCCAGTACCACACGGGCCAGATCGTCCTTGGGCAACGGCAGGGGCCAGAGGCGGTCGGCCAGCCACAGCAGGGCTATCACCACCAGCAGGCTACCCAGGGTAGCGCGTGCAACTATTCGCAAATTCAAACGGGCAAACCTCTATGCTTCTAGGGAACTCGCCCAAGGGATTGGCGACCAAAGGCTCAGGTCCGGCAGATACGCCCACCCTTTCATCAGGAAACTCATATGCAGGTAGAAAGCTTTTTCGAATGGCTGGGCCAGGCGCTCGGTTCGGTCATCCGCTTTATCGTCGATGGGCTCAGCGGCTTGTTCGGCGCCCTGACCAATGCCGGCGGCAACTTTATCGACGGCCTGTCGCGCACCCTGGGCATGGACACCTCGATCATCAGCATCATCACCCTGATCATTGGCCTGATGCTGCTGTACTCGGCAGTCCGGGCGTTTATGCGGGCCTCGATCATCATGGGGATTATCTGGTTGATGCTGGGGTTGTGGCTGCTCAGTTGGGTTGTGCATTAAATACAGACCCTGTGGGAGCGAGCTTGCTCGCGATAGCGGTGTGTCAGTCGCCGAATACATCGGCTGAAAAACCGCTATCGCGGGCAAGCTCCCACATTAAAGGCAGCACCAGTTCCTACAGGAGGCGCTTAACGCCCCTTGATCACCATATCCACTGGGGTATCCCCCACTGCCTGCCAGTTCGGCCGGTACATCGACTCCACTTGCGGCGGCGGTACGCGATAAGTCCCAGGCGTGACAGCGCGGGCCAGGTACAGCAGGTGCGTGGTGCCGTAGCCGTCCAGGTTCAGCGCGGCCACATAGCGATCATCGCGGTATTCCTGATGCTTGATCGACGCATTCTGCATCGACTCGCGCCATTCCTTGACCTGACTGCTGGCGTTTTCCAGGCTGGCGGCGCTTTGGCCCAGGTTCTGGTTCTCCAGCTCCAGGCCAGCTGGTAGCAGGTCGACCACCAGTGCATCCGGCACCCGTTGCTTGTTGGCGCTGACCGCAATGTGCACCAGCACCAGGTCGCCGCTGCGCAGGTTTTGCAGGTTCAGCGGCTGGCCGTTCATCCCCAGGTACTCACGACGAATACTCAGGTTTTCGCTACCCGCTACCGGCGCGTGCTGTGGATAACCGGAGATGCTCAGTTGCTGGTAAATCGGCTCGCTGCCCGGGTTGCGCAGGGTCAGCGGTGAAGCCAGCAACGGGCCTTCCAACTTCAGGCCGGACTGGCCGTTGTTCAGCTCGCGGGTTTCGCCGCCGCTGCTCAACTGCGCCGTCCAATTGGTTTCCGGTTTGCCCAGCAGGCCACGGCCGGCGAGGAACAGCGAGTTGCGCTCCTGGGTCGACAGCCATGGGCTGGCCGCCATCTGGTCCGACAGCTCGAACAGGCGCTCTTCACGCTTGCCCTTGGCCAGGTCGTTTTCTTCCAGCAAGGCCAGGATCATCGCCTGATCACGCAGTGGGCTGCCGTAGTCGGCCAGCCATTCATTGGCTTTGCGCTTGACCGCCAAACCGGCAAGCAATGCCTGGTCGGCGCGCGGCTGGTCGCCCATTTTCTGCAAGGCAATCGCCAACTGCACCAGGGGCAGGCCGGAACGCGCATCGCTGCGGCGTTCGAACAAGCTGCGCAATGCGCCCAGCGGCGCCTGTTGACTGCGCGCCAGCACCAGCCCGGCGTAGGCCTGCACGGCAAAGCGCGTGTGGTCGGCGTTGTCGCTGTAGTCGACTTCAATCAGATTGCGTTCCTGCACATAGCGCAGCAGGCGTTCGCTGGCCTTTTTCAGCGCTTCAGGCGGTACGGCAAAACCCTGGTCGCGGGCGCGCAGCAGGAAGTCGGTGACGTACGCCGTCAGCCAGTATTCTTCCTCGCCATCGGCGCCCCACAAACCAAAGCTGCCGTTGTAGCGCTGCATGCCCAGCAGGCGCTCGATGCCCAGTTCGATCTTGCGTTTGCGCTCGGCATCCGGCTCGCCGGTCAACCCCAGGCGCGTCAGCACGGCGGCGTCGGCGTACAGCGACGGGTACAGGCCGCTGGCGGTTTGCTCCAGGCAGCCATACGGGTAGGCCTTGAGCGCACGAATCTGCTCGCCCAGGTTCAACGGCGGGCGGCTCGACAGGCTCAACAGCGCCTCACGCCCGGCCGGTTCAAACAGGGCCAGTTCGCTGTCCGGCAGGCTCCAGGCTTCGTCCTTGAGCACTGCGCGGTATTGCTTGAGCAGCGCCGGATAAGCCGGGCGCACACCCAATGTCCATTCGCGGGTAAACGCCGGCAGGTTCTCGCCCGGCAGGTCCAGGCCGTTGACCGTAACCTTGATCTTGCCCTGGCCAAAACCGCCCAGCGCACGCACTGGAATCTGCAAGGTGGTGCGCTGGCCCTGGGTCAGTTGCACGCTTTGCGATGGCTCGCCCAGCAGGGTCAGTTGACCTTCGGCGGTCAGTTGCACATCGAGCTTCTGCGCCTTGCCCGACAGGTTGGACAGGTCCAACGCCAGGCGCGTCTGGTCGCCGCCAGCGAGGAAGCGTGGGGCCGACAGCTCGGCAATCAAGGGCGCGGCGATCACGGTCTTGGCTTCGGCCATGCCGTAGCGGTCATCGCTCCAGGCCTGGGCCATCAGGCGCAGCTCGCCGTTGAAGTCGGGGATATTGACGCTGACTTCGCCCTCGCCTTTCTCGTTCAGGGTCACCGGCGCGCTTTGCAGGGCGACGATGGTGACGCTGGTGTCCGGGCGCTTACCGCCCTTGGCCAGCGCCGCGTCACCACCAAAGGCCAGGCTGGCCAGGCGGCCCTGGCCGGCTTCGATCAACTGCCCATAGATATCGAACTGATCCACGCCATACGCCTTGCGGCCGAACAGGCTGGAGTAAGGATCCGGGGTCGGGTACTCGGTGATATTGAGGATGCCCACGTCCACCGCCGCCACCAGCACATGCACCTGTTTCGGCACGCTGCCATCGGCATTTTTTGCCGCGACCTTGACCGTCAGTGGCTGCTTGGGGCGCATTTTTTCCGGTGCAGTCAGGGTCAGGCCCAGTTTGCGCTGGGTACGATCCAACGGCAGGTGCAGCAAGCCCACGGCGCGTTTGGGGGTGATGTTGGCTTTGCGCTCGCCGGGACGGATCACCAACGCGCTGACATACAGATCATGACGCGACCATTTCGGATCGAGCTTCACTGCAAAGCTCTTGCCTTCGGCCGGCACCTCGATTTCCTGCCACCACAACGGGCCTTCACTGGATTCGACCAGCAGGTAGCCCTTGCCGGCTGCCGGCGGGGTGACGGTGACGTTGGCCGTATCGCCATCGCCATATGCCGGTTTGTCCAGCGCCAGCTTGACCTGGTCCGGGCGCACGGCGCCGCCTTCGGTGTTGTCCTGAGCCTGGTAGCCAGCCCAGAAGCGCTTGCTGCTGATCAACCCGGTCTGTGGGTCTTCGACTTCGACGCGGTAAGGGCCCCACTCCACCTGGAAGCTGACCTTGGCCGTATCGCCGGCCTTGATGTTGACGGTCTGCTCATCGAGGTTGAGGAATTTCTCGTTGTAGTGATAGCTCCAGCCGTCGTTGTCCGAGTAGTTCCAGTAGTAGTCGCGGCGCTCGCGGATCAGGCGGACCTTGAGGTTGTCCGCCGCCAGCTTGTCACCTTGCTGGTTGGCCAGCAGTACTTCGAATTCCGCCGGGCCATCGCCATCGGTCTCCTTGCCATCGAACAAGCCGCGCAGGCCGGGCAGTTGCTCGGCCGGCCATACCGGCTGTACCAGGCGGCGGGTGATCGGGCGCCCGCCGGATTCTTGCAGGCTGGCCTGCACGATCAGTTGCAGCGGCGACCTGGCCTCGCTCCATTTGCTTTCCAGGGTCAGCTTTTCCTGGCCCTGGGCATCGAGCACGCTTTCGTCCAGTTCAAAATCCTGGCTCAGCTCTTCTTCCGTTACCGAGCCAAACTCGTAGCCCGGCAGGGCTTTGACCGCCTCGCGCAGCGGGCGCACATACACTTGCCCGCTCAGGCGATTGCCCGCCGCCGGGGCGCCATAGAGGTAGCGGCCGTTGACCTGGATAACGGCGTTGTCCGCCGGGCTCAACGGCGTGTCGCTGCCCTTGAGTTCCAGGGCCAGGCGCTCAGGCAGGAAGTCCTCGACGAGGAACTCATACAGCTGCGGCTTACCGTCACCCAGGTCGAACACCAGCTGCCAGCGCCCGGTCGGCGCTTCGCCGGCCAACTGCAACTGGTATTGATAGAGGCCAGAGGCATCGGCGTCCCATACGAATTTGCGGCTGACCTGCTCATCCGGGCGGCGCACTTCGACACTCACGGGCTGCGGCTTGACGGCATTGCCGTCCTTGTCGCGCAGCAGGGCGTTGAGCAGCACGGTTTCGCCAGGGCGGTACAGATCACGCGGGCCGAACACAAAGAATTGCAGCGGGTGCGCGGGCTGGCCGCCGATATCGAACTCGGCCAGGTCCAGCGCTGCGCTGTCGAGGCGCAACAGGCTGGTTTGCTCGCCCTGCTTGGCCAGCAGTACCTGGGCCTTTTTCGGCAATGGCAGTTCGGCGTGGCCGCCCTTCTCGGTCTTGCCCTGGCCCAACACGCGGCCTTCGGCATCGAGGATTTCCAGCTCGACGCCATCGAGTGCCTTGCCGCCTTCCAGCGCCTGGGTAAACACATCCAGGCGGTTGGCGTAACGGTGCACCGACAGGCCGATATCACTGAGGGTGAACAGCGTGGCCGGTTGCGAATAGTTGTAAGTGCCCGAGGCGCGCATCACCGCCAGGTACACGCCCGGCTGTTGCAGTTGCTTGAGGCCGGCGATGGGCAGCAGCAGGGTTTCACGGGTGTTGCGCGCAGGATTCAGGTCGAAACGGCCGCCGTACACCAGGTCGGCCATGGGCAGCAGTTCACGGGACTCATAGCTTTGCAGGCTGGTATTGCGGCCCCACTGGGCGAGAAACGCCGGTAGCGATTCGGGCTTGATGCGGAAGAATTCGACGTCGATCTTGTCGACATTCAGCGCGATCACCGGCAAACCTTCGGCCAGACGGGTGGGCAACAGGGTGCCACGGCTGGCGAAGCCGACGGTGGCTTGCAGGTCGCGGGTTTCCAGGCGGCTGACGTACTCGGCGGCGAGCTTGGCGTCATTCACCCCACGCAGGCCGGCGTCCACGGTCAGCACCAGTTTGCGCTGGGGCTCCAGGTGACGCAGGCGCAGCTCCATCAGGTTGTCGGAAAGCTCCCAGGCACCGTCGACCTTGCCGGATTTGCTGTCCACCAGGTGCAGCTTGTCGGCGAACTTCTGGTCCGGGTCCAGCGGGATCGAGAAACTCACCGACAAGGTGCTGGCGCCATCCAGTTGCACCTCAGACACGTCCACCACGCTTAACTCACGGCCGGCATAACGCTGCTTGAGCGTCGCCACGTCTACCGCGGCCTTGGCCGGCGCCGTCACCGCTGCCGCAGGGGCTGCTGGGGCTGCTGGTTTGTCGGAAGAATCGCAGGCGCTCAGCAGGGCCAGCGTGCAGGCCAGGAACAATCCTTTGTTAAGCATAGGGCACTCGTTGTGAGGGTGTCTGAGGGGTGAACTATATATCAGCGCCAGTGAAGCGGGTGATGGTGGCGATCACATTGACCGACGGAGGGCGATTTGGTTCTGTGTACAGACCAAGTCAGGTCAAACCCTACCTCTGAAATGCTCCAGCGCCCGCTATTTGCGGATGCCTCGCCCCAACCTCCCGCAAAAACTCACCCGCGCTGAGCTTGAGCCAATCAATCAACCGAGCGATGGCCGGCTCGGACTGTCGACCCTTGCGGCAAATAATGTAGTACGCCGCCGGCGACATCATCACCGGGCTGCTCAAGGCAACCAATCCCCCCTCTTCCAACTGGTCATATACCAAAGCCGTCCTGCCCAGTGCGATCCCACCCCCCTTGACCGCAAGGCTTATAGCCAGGCTCGAATCCGGAAACCGAGGCCCAGGGTGATACGGGGGCGCCGCCACCCCCTGGAACGCAAACCAACTCTCCCACCCCGGACAGATCTGATCATCCGCCCGGTGAATCAATGGGTACCGGGCGATATCCTTCGGCGCAATATCGCCATGCTCGCGATAAAACGCCGGCGAACATACGGGAAACACCGCATCGCGCATCAGCAACTCGACATGATGCTCCGGATAGTCCCCGCCCCCTATGACCACTGCGACATCAAATTGATGAGCACCCAGGCTGGCAGGGCTCATATCTGCGCTGGTCAGCACCAGGTCGAGATTGAACGAGGCGTCAGTATGCGAGCCATGCACTCTGGGAATCAGCCAGGTCGAACAGAGTGAAGAGGTGCACGAGAGGTACAACGGTTGGGCTTCGCGCGGATTGAGAACCTGCAACGCCGCCTCCAGCCCTTTGAAAAACCCATCAGTGACCGGCAACAAGGCCTGCCCTGCCGACGTCAGCTTGACGCCACGTGAGTGCCGCTCAAACAACTGCACGCCCCACCACTCTTCCAGGCCCGCAATTTGATGGCTGATGGCACTGGCGGTGAGGTTAAGCTCAGATGCCGCACGCGCGAAACTGCCCGTTTGCGCGGCGCTGACAAAAGCCTGAAGCATCGCAGTGGGTGGAGAACGCTGAGCCATCAAGTGCTCACTTTGATCAGGATGATCCCGCAAACAATGACGCACGCCGAGAGCATCCGTCGCCAGCCGAACCGTTCATGAAAGAACAGCGCGGCAATAATGGCGCCGATAATAACACTGGTTTCCCGCAGCGCTGAGACCTTGGCCACCGCGTCCAGCGACAGCGCGAACAACACCAGGCCGTAGGATGCCAGGTAAAAAACACCCCCCAAGACACCCACTCGCCAATGACTGCCAATGGTTTGGACAAGTGCCGCACGCTCCTTGCAAAACGCCAGCAGCGGGATAGGAATGCTCTGGAACACCGTCAGGTAAATAATGTATTGCAGCACCGTTTCACTGGCTCTCACACCCTTGGCGTCCACCACTGTGTAGGACGCAATAAACACTCCAGCGCCCACCGCCATCAGGATTGGTTTGAGCATGTGCGCGGTCATCCTGCGCACAAATGTCAGGCTGATGATCCCCAGGCAAATCAACAACACCCCGGCCATCGCCTGGAACGACAGTTGCTCATGCAGCAGAAAGTAGGAAAACAACGCCACCAGCACTGGCGGCACACCGCGCATCACCGGGTAGACCTGACCGAAGTCGCCCGTCTCATAGGCCTTGATCAGAAACAGGCGATAGACCGTATTCAATATCACCGAGAGCAGTACATAACCCCAGACTTGCAGGCTCGGCACATTGACCAGCGGCAGCGCCGCCAGGCAGATCAGCAATGCTGTGCCATCGACCAGGGCCAGGGTCATGAAGCGGCTGCTGCCGGCTCGGACAACAGCGTTCCAGGTGGCGTGCATGAAGGCGGAGATCAGGACCAGGGTGATCGCGATATCGGAGTTATCCATGGAGTTTGGCTGTTCTGAGGAGAAGGCGGGTATTTAACTCAGCCTCGCGTGCTGGCCAGAAGCGAAAGCTCATCAGCGCAGCCATGAGCCTTCATCATGCCGACATTGCCACCCACAACGCTGGGACCTGCTGTGGGAGCTGGCTTGCCTGCTCCCACATTGGGTCTGCGATGCTGCCCAGGCAGCGTTACAATGCCGCTCCCCCAAGGAGCCCGCATGTCCACCTTACTCACCGACTGGCGTCATCGCCCCACTCACCGCCGTGTCTGGGTCCTGGCCGCGCCGATGATTCTGTCGAATATTTCGGTACCGCTGGTGGCGCTGGTGGACAGCATGGTCATCGGCCACCTGCCCCACGCCCACCAATTGGGCGCCGTGGCCGTAGGGGCCAGCCTGTATACCTTCCTCGCCTGGGCCATGGGCTTTCTGCGCATGGGCACCACCGGGTTTGCCGCCCAGGCCGCCGGGCGCAATGATGGCGCGGCGCTGCGGCAAATCCTGCTGCAAGGTCTGCTGCTGGCACTGGGGTTGGCAATGGTGCTCGGCACGGTGGGCATTCCCCTGAGCCACCTGGCGCTGGAGTGGATGCAGCCCTCCGCCGAGTTGAATCAACTGACCCGCGAGTTCTTCCACACCCGCCTGTTCGGCCTGCCCGCCGCCCTGGCTACCTATGCCTTGGTGGGCTGGTTCCTGGGCACGCAAAACGCCCGGGCGCCGCTGGCGATTCTGTTGACCACTAACCTGGTGAATATCGCCCTGAACCTGTGGTTTGTGCTGGGCCTGGACTGGGGCGTGGTCGGCTCGGCGCGGGCCTCGGTGATTGCCGAATGGACCGGCGCCCTGCTCGGCCTGGCCCTCACGCAAAAAGCCCTGCGCGCCTACCCTGGGCATATCGCCTGGGCGGCGCTCAAGGTCTGGCAAAGCTGGCGCGCGCTGCTGGCGGTCAACCGCGACATCTTTATCCGCAGCCTGGCGCTGCAGTCGGTGTTTTTCATGATCACGGTGCAAGGTGCGCGGTTGGGCGATGCCACCGTCGCGGCCAATGCCCTGCTGCTCAACGGGCTGTTGCTGACCGCCCATGCCCTGGATGGTTTGGCCCACGCGGTAGAAGCGCTATGCGGCCACGCCATCGGCGCCCGTGACCGTCAGGCCCTGCGCCGCTCACTGGTGGTCGCTTGCGGTTGGTCGCTGATCGCCAGTCTCGGCTTCGCCCTGCTGTTTACCTTCGGCGGGCACCTGTTTATCGCCATGCAGACCGATATCCCCAGCGTGCGCGCAACCGCCGATCTCTACCTGCCGTACCTTGCGGTACTGCCGTTGATTGCGGTGTGGAGTTACTTGTTGGACGGTTTGTTTATCGGCGCGACCCGTGCGCGGGAGATGCGCAATGGCATGCTGCTGACGGTGCTGATTATGCTGCCGCTTGCCTGGGCGCTGCAGGGTTTGGGTAACCACGGGCTGTGGATAACGTTCCTGCTGTTTATGGCGGTGCGCAGTCTGACGTTGTGGGCGATTGCGTGGCGACTGAACAAACAGGACCGCTGGCTCGGCCAACCCTGAGAACGCGGGCTATCTGTTGATTGTTACAAAACAGCTTGGCTGTTTTCGGGGAGCAGACCACAGAGCATTTACACCTTCGAGGTCAAACATCACCTCTCATCCAAGGTAGGTCTGTGAATGAATATACTCCCGACACCAGCAACCGCAGCCCCCCTTTCACCACGCGTCACTCCACCGGCGGAACCGGTCGGCACCCCACATATCAGCGTTTTAGCGGATGATGGAAACACCAAGATCCAGCAGATTTCAACCTATAAAACAGACCCTCAAGGCAAGCGTGTGCCCGGTGTCAGCAGAGTGCTGATTACCACCTCCGACCGGGCTGACAACGTCAGTATTACCGTAGGCGCAAACCACCAGCTCAACGCGCGTATCAATGGCAAAGACTACAAACTCCCACTGACAGCAAACAACAACGCGCACTCACTGAGGATCAACACTGCTGGAGGCAATGACCGTATTACCGTCGACAAGTACGTCAACATCGAAATGCACATAAACAGCGGCGAGGGTGATGACGATATTGTTTCAAATGGGCGAGTGGGGACCGTGATCGGTGGAAAAGGAAACGATCACATACGCCTGGGCACCGGCGATATGGCGGTAACTGGCGGTGATGGCGACGACACAATTACTGCCGGCACGGGCAACGCTGCGATATCGGGAGGAAAAGGAAACGATCACCTGTACGCAGGCTTTGGTCCTTCCAACAGAGTGTTATTCCTCAACGGCGACAGGGGAGATGACCATCTTTATGCTGGGCCTGGCAAGGTTGTACTAAACGGGGGAAGGGGCAATGACACACTGAGTGGTTATTACCGGACTACTTTTTATAGCGGCGAGGGCGCCGACACCATTAACTCTTATGATAAAAACGATAAGATCTATGCCAAGTCTACCGACACAATTAACAACCAAGGCAACTCTAAAATCATCCCTGTTACATATTCCGAGAGCGGTAGAAAAGGCTTGGTAATAAAAGGTACAGAACAATTCATAGAACAGACGGAAGATGTTATAGACCGACTAAGAGCCTCACCAGCGGGTCAAAAAGCACTCGAAGCCATGGATCAATTTGTTGAAGACGGGCATAGGCCTATCGTCCTTACCGAATCGCACACCCCAGGCTTTAGCGCCTACGGATTCAGGAATGAGTACACCTCAAACGCTGAACTCAGGAAAGACCCTTTCCGCCCTGAGTTTGGTTATATAAAAGACAACAGACCGGGTTCAGTTTCGACCCAGCCCGAAATCGTTTTCGAACCCGCTGACTTTGACCAGACCTTTTCCATCTCCCCGGAGATTACGCTCCATCATGAACTCGCTCACGCGTTCAATGGAGCCACAGGGACGGGCATACCTGGCAAACAAATCCTGAAGGACGCTAATGGAGCCCCCCTCCTCAGAGGCGGAGTGCCGAGAACCGTAAACAACGAGGAGTACCAAGTGGTTGGAATTCCCACGGATGCCACGCCTTTCGACTTTGACAATAACCCCAACACTCCAGCGACCAACGTCAACCCTTATCCCTTCACGGAAAACGCCCTCCGTGAGGAAATGGGCGTTCCGCTGCGCGACCGTTATGACGTGGATGAGGCGCCGCGCATCTGATAAGTCAGGAAGACAGGTACGAGGAGCGGGTCAGGCCCAGGCGCAAAGCATCCAGGAACTGCGTACGCTCCGCCGCCGTGATCTTCGCGCTGGCGCACTTGTCACGGTAGTGGGTCATCAACTCCTCCGGCGACAAGTGCACGTAGCGCAGCATGTCTTCGATGGTGTCGTGGGTCTCGATCCCAGCGCTGTAGACCGTGCCGTCGTCGCGCTGGTAGATGTTCACCGAGTCGGTGTCACCGAACAGGTTGTGCATGTCCCCGAGGATCTCCTGGTAGGCGCCCACCAGGAAGATGCCCAGCAGGTAATCTTCGCCTTCGTTCAAACCGTGCACCGGCAAGCTGGTCTCGATGCTCTGCTCGTCGACGTATTGCTTGATCTTGCCGTCGGAGTCACAGGTCAGGTCTTGCAGTACTGCACGGCGCAGCGGCTCTTCGTCGAGGCGATGCAGCGGCAGAATCGGCAGTACCTGGCCGATGGCCCAGGTGTCCGGCAGGCTCTGGAATACCGAGAAGTTGCAGATGTACTTGTCGGCCAGCTTGTCATTGAGTTCGTCCAGCACCTGGCGGTGCGAGCGCTGGCGGGCCTTGAGCGAGTTGTGCAGGCGGCGGCACACGGCGAAGTAGCACTGTTCGGCCAGGGCTTTTTCCGCGAGGGTCAGTTTGCCGTCGGCGTACTGGGCGGCCACGTCGCTCATGTAGTGGGTGGCGCGCCAGTAGGTTTCGGTGACCATTTCAATGTCGGTCGGGCCCAGCAGGTCAACCAGCCATTGCACGGTTTCCGGCAGGCTTTCCTTGTTCTCGATCACCGGCACGTCGTCGTTGTGTTTCTCGACGTCGGTGACTTGCACCACCAGCATGGCGTGGTGAGCGGTCAGGGAGCGGCCGCTTTCGGAGAAGATGTTGGGGTGCGGCAGGTTCTGCGCGTCGCAGAACTCCTTGAGCATGCCCACCACCACGCCGGCGTAGTCGTCCATGTCGTAGTTGATCGAGCTGGCGTTGCGCGAGTGGGTACCGTCGTAGTCCACGCCCAGGCCGCCGCCGACGTCGATGTGGTCCACCGGCAGGCCAAGGTTGCGCAGTTCACCGTAGTAACGGATGGCTTCCTTGAACCCGTGCTGGTAGTCCGCCAGGTTGGCGATCTGCGAGCCCATATGGAAGTGCAACAGGCGGATGCCCTGGTCCAGGCCGGCGGCGCGGAAGCGCTCGACCACCGACAGCAACTGCGCCGCCGACAGGCCGAACTTGGACTTCTCGCCACCGGTGTCTGCCCACTTGCTCGACGCCAGGGACGACAGGCGCACCCGCAGGCCGACCTGTGGCTTGACCTTGAGGTTGGCGGCTTCTTCGATCACCAGGCCCACTTCGGACTCTTTCTCGATCACGATAAACACGTTGTGACCCAGCTTCTGCCCCATCAGCGCGAGGCGGATGAACTCACGATCCTTGTAACCGTTGCAGACGATGGTGCCGCCTTTCGGTGCCAGGGCCAGCACCGCCAGAAGCTCAGGCTTGGAGCCGGCTTCCAGGCCGATGGACACGTCCTGGGTGGCGATGATGTTCTCGATCACCGCTTCCTGCTGGTTGACCTTGATCGGGTACAGCGCGGTGTATTTGCTCTGGTATTCCAGGCGCTCGATGTTCGCGTCGAAGGCGCCGGTCAGCTGGCGCACGCGGTCTTGCAGGATATCCGGGAAGCGCACCAGCAACGGCAGGGACAGGCCGCTTTTGCGCAGCTCGTCCACTTGCTCGTACAAGTCGATGGGCGAGCTGTTCGGGCCGTTCGGACGGACTTCAACGCGACCGGCATCATTGATCGCGAAATATCCGGCCCCCCAATGGCGAATCCCGTAAACACTGCGGCTGTCCGCAACTGTCCATTGGCTGCCATCGTCTTTGCGTGTGCGTCGTACGGACATCGAAGTCCCCTATATAAAGTCGAAGAGCGCCACCCAAGTCAGAGGCTGGCGCAGTCTAAAGAGTGAAAATGACGATTTGCCTGTGAGAGAGGTAGACCCCGCTCGCAGGACAGAGTTTAGACACCGGTCAGGAACAGGCTCTGTGAAACCATGGAGACGACGAGCGCGCTCGTCGGTGCGGGTTTCACAGAGGCTGCTAGCCGCCGGATTTCTTCGCCTTGTAACCGAGCTTGATCAACTCGGCCAACAGCAACTCGACGTGATCGCCCTGGATTTCGATGATTCCGTCTTTCAGGGCGCCACCGGTGCCACAGCGCTTTTTCAGCACGGTGGCCAGCTCCTTGAGTGGCTCGGCGGCCAGGGGCACGCCGGTGATGGTGGTCACCGTCTTGCCGCCACGGCCCTTGCTCTCGCGGCGTACGCGGGCAATACCGTCACCTTCGGGAATCAGGGTCTGTTTGCAGGTACAGGCATCCACGGGCTGGCGACAGTCCGGGCAATGCCGACCTGCGTCGGTGGAAAACACCAGGCCACCAAGGGCGGCGAAGGATGCGGCTTTTTTGGCCACCGGCAATCCTCTTGGGAGGATGAAGACTGATCAGTGCCCGTCAACCGGCCACCAACCGCGAAGCCCCACTCAGGCAGGGGCAGCGCTACCGAACCGCCAAGGCAGTTCGGCTTGAAAAGTCGCGCAGTGTAACGGCAAAAAGCCTACTTGCTAAGAGCCAAATGGCGCCAATTTATGCAACTTTAGCGACGCGCCGCCAGATAGCGTTTTAAGGCGGCCAGGGAGTCGGGGCAATAGGACTTTTGCTCGATATCGGCCAGGACTGCCTCAATGGACATAAAACGCGCTTCCAGCACCTCTTCGGGCTGCAACTGCAGCGGCCCATCCCAGACCGCCGAAAACGCCGAGCACCAGAGCCGATTACCCGTGTCCTCGAAAAAGAAGTGGTCGTGGGCGGTAAGCTCTACACCGCTGACGCCCAATTCTTCTGCCAGCTCACGGGCGGCCGACTGCTCGTAGGTCTCGCCAGCCCCGACCATGCCGCCCGCCGCCAGGTCCCAATAACCGGGATAGATGGCTTTGCTCAGGGTGCGCCGGTGCACGCACAGTTCACCCTTTGAGTTAAACAGCATGATGTAGGTGCCGCGCCCGATCAGCCCGCGCTCACGCAGGTCAGCACGCACCAGGGCGCCGAGCAGGTTGTCCTGCTCGTCGACCCAGGCGATGTGTTCGGCATCCGAGGCCGCGCGGTGCGCGACCTCCTTGGCGCTATCGACCATGACTCAACCCTGGTTCAGCAGTTGACGCAAGTCGATCACCGCCGCGTTGGCGCGGGAGATGTAGTTGGCCATCACCAGCGAGTGGTTGGCCAATACGCCATAGCCGCTGCCATTGAGGATCATCGGGCTCCACAGGGTTTCCTGGGACGCCTCCAGCTCACGAATGATCTGGCGCACGCTGACGGTGGCGTTTTTCTTGGCCAGCACGTCGGCAAAGTCGACTTCGATGGCGCGCAACAGGTGGGACAGGGCCCAGGCCTGGCCGCGGGCCTCGTAGAACACGTTGTCGATCTGCATCCATGGAGTTTCCACCACTTCTTCATCGAGCTGCGGCACTTCGCCCGGCGCCAGCGTTTCGGTTTTCAGCGCGGTATTGAGCTTGACCCGGCCGACACTGGCCGACAGGCGCTGCGACAACGAACCGAGGCGGGTAGCAACATCGCCCAGCCAGTTGTTCAGGTTGTCGGCACGCGCGTAGAACAACGCGCCTTTCTGGTTGGGGTCGGACAGGCGCGCCTGATAGCGGTTCAGGGAGTTGATGCCTTCCTGGTACTCCGATTCGCTGGAGGGCAGCACCCAGCTCTTGTTGTCGAAGTTAAAGCGCGGCTCGGCCTTGGCCAGGTCGGCGTCTTCGGCCGATTGCGATTGCGAGCGGGCGAAGTCCTTGCGCAGGGCACGGGTCAGGTCACGCACCTGCACCAGCACGCCATATTCCCAGCTGGGCATATTGTCCATCCACAACCCAGGCGGGAAGCGGTCATTGGAAATATAACCACCAGGCTTGTTCAGCAGGGTACCCACCACGGTCTTGACGGTTTCGACAGTGGTAAAGCCGATGACCATTTGCTTGCCGTCTTTTTCAGCGGCAATTTGCGCGTTTTGCTGGACCGGGAACAACGCCGGCTCCTGGCTCCAATACCAGCCCAGGCCACCGGTGACCAACAGGTAAATCACCACCAGGGTCATCAGGGCACGGCTCATCAACAGATTACGAAAATAGCTGCGGGAGGCCGACTTGGGCGCAGGGCTTGGGCCTGGGGCGCTGCCTGCACGGTTTTTCCAGTCCAGCATGGCGGATATCCTTTCAGTCACTTGAGTTCAATAGCTACGACCACAACCCTACCCCATCGTGCCCGTCGGTGCGGGGCTTTTAATCAAGGTGGCGTAAAGCTGGCACTCAACTATAAAGGATGGGCGCCGATGCGCCTACGCGACCCAAGGGTCAGCAAATGAATCCACAGGACGCTGCAGTTAATTGACGTATGACACTCGTGCGAATGAAAAGAGGTGCTAGCATAGAGCCACCAGTCGACCTCAGCATGCACCCTTACCTAGTAGTCAGGATATGACCGAGCCAGAAGACCCCAGTCGTGAGCGTCTCAAGCACCACTTTGCCCAGCGGGTAATTCATCAGGCGCGTCAAATTCTTGAGATCTGGCAGCGTTTACAGCGCAGCGAATGGTCGAACGCCGAATTGAATGAACTCAGCGAGGCCAATCTGCGCCTGCTGCGTTTTGCCGAACGCTTCGAACAACCCGAGCATGGCCAACTGGCCCGGCACATCATCGAGTCGCTTAAAGCCGTGGACGAAAACCGCGGCCGCCTGAGCAGCCACCTGATCACCGACCTCAACCGTTTGATGCAGCGCCTGTCGCGGACCGGCCTGCGTCAGGGCGACCAGTTGGACCAGACCTTCCTGCCGCCGATGCGCAAGCCGATCTACGTGATGCTCGCCGATCACGACCGCGCCGAGCGCCTGGCCAAGCAGCTGGAATTCTTTGGTTTGAGTGCGCAGTCCCTGGACAGCGTGGCCGCCTTCCGTTCGTCCATGGCCGAACGCCTGCCGGCGGCGATTGTGATGGACGTGGACTTCTGTGGCGCCGGCCTGGGCCTGAAGTTGGCCGCCGAAGCCCAGGAAGGCCTGGAGCAGAAACTGCCGCTGCTGTTCTTCAGCCTGCACGAAACCGACACCCCCACCCGCCTGGCCGCCGTGCGCGCCGGTGGCCAGGAGTTCCTTACCGGGACCCTGGAGGCGTCGAGCCTGCTGGAAAAAATCGAGGTGCTGACCTGCGTCGCCCAGTACGAACCCTATAAAGTGTTGATCATCGACGACTCCCGCGCCCAGGCGATGCACACCGAACGCCTGCTCAACAGCGCCGGGATCGTCACCCGCACCCTGATCGAGCCGATCCAGGCCATGGCCGAGCTGGCGGACTTCCAGCCCGACCTGATCATCCTCGACATGTATATGCCAGCCTGTACCGGCACCGAGTTGGCCAAGGTGATCCGCCACAATGACCGCTATGTCAGCGTGCCGATCATTTATCTGTCGGCCGAAGATGACCTGGATAAACAGCTGGATGCCATGAGCGAAGGCGGCGACGACTTCCTCACCAAGCCGATCAAGCCGCGCCACCTGATCACCACCGTGCGCAACCGCGCCGCCCGCGCCCGCCACCTCAAGGCGCGGATGGTGCGCGACAGCCTGACCGGCCTGTACAACCACACCCATATCCTGCAACTGCTGGAAGACTGCAGCTTCCGCTCGCGCCGCGAGAACAAGCCGTTGAGCTTTGCCATGCTCGACATTGACCACTTCAAGCGGGTCAACGACAGCCACGGCCACCCCATGGGCGATCGCGTGATCAAGAGCCTGGCGCTGTTTCTCAAGCAGCGCCTGCGCAAGACCGACTACATCGGCCGTTACGGCGGCGAAGAATTCGCCATCGTGATGCCCGACACCGACCTGGACGCCGCTTGCAAAGTGCTCGATGAAATCCGTGGGCGCTTTGCCGAAATCCACTACCCGGCCCAGCCCCAGGACTTGTGGTGCACCTTCAGCGCCGGAGTGGTCGAGCTGTGCGACGGCTCCGACAGCCTGATGATGGCCGCCCAGGCCGACGAAGCGCTCTACCGGGCCAAGGACGCCGGGCGCAATCGCGTGCACGCCGCAGGCACATCAAGGCAAAGTGCCACCTTTTCATCGGATTCCACTCAGTCCGTCATAACGCTGTAACGAAAACGCAATAACTTCAGGCACTTATTCTTCCGCCGTTGGTTGAAACCACGCATGCGCCTGAAGCTGCTGACAAATCTCAATACCCTTCTGCTGGTCGCCGTTTGCCTGGCCCTGAGCGCTACGCTCTGGTGGTCGCAACGGGCGCTTGAACGCCCTTATGTGCTGATGGAGCGCTACCTGGGCCTGTCCCAAGCCTTCCAGAACCAGACCGCGCGCAATATCGACGACTATTTGGCCAGCGGCGATGCCTTGCGCCTGAGCGCTGCCGGCCAGAGCCTGGAAAGCCTGGCGCTGAACCTGGACGAACTGCCGCCTGAGCTGAGCGAAAAATTGCGCCCCGGCTTGCTGGACCTTGAGGGTTTCAGCAAGACCGACCTGCTGGCCGCCGGCAAGCTGGCCGGCGACCCACAAGCCTTGCTGCTGCAAGCCGAGCGGGAGCTGGGGGCCAATCTGGAGCAACTGAGCCAGTACGCCATCGGCGTCAGCTCACCGGACGCGGCGCGTTATCTACCACCGTTGCTCGCCGCCGCGCAGCATCTGGGGCGGCTATCCCTGGCGCGGGACAAACTGGTGAGCAGTGGGCGCAGCGAGCTGGCGGCCGATGTGGAGCGTGAACTGGCCAACATCCGCAGCCAGGCGGACTTGATTGAGCAGCTACCACTGTTGGGCGTGACCGCCAGCAGTGCCTCCAACAGCGATGATTTTTCGGCGTTGATGGGCCTGGAAAGCAGCGAAACCAAGGTCGCCGAAGACACCGGCGTAGGCCTCAAGCGCGAGCTCAACAGCCTGCTCACGCGCTACCCTTCCGAACTGGCGCGGACCCGCGAGCAAATCCAGAAACGTACCGAATTGGCCGCCGCCACCCACCTGAAAATCAACACCGTGCAGCACGCCATTGCTGCGCTGGAGCCCGAAGTGCGCGCCCAGCACGCTCGAATCCAGGGCGAAGTGCGGGTGATCCAAGGCGTAATGATTGGCCTGATCCTGCTGATCGCCCTGCTCATCGACACCCTGCAACGGCGCCTGGCGCGGGTGCTGACCAGCCTGGCGCCGGCCCTGTCGACCTGGGCCGAGGGCGACTTCAGCCAGGAGATCGCCCTGGGTGCAACCAACCGTGAACTGCATGATATTGAAGCCTCGCTCAATCGCCTGCGGACTTACCTGGTGAACCTGGTGGGCACTATTCGCGCAAATGCCGAGCAAGTGGCCGGCAGCAGCCGCGCCCTGGCCGAACTGAGCGGCGGCCTGCATGACGGCGCCGAACGCCAGGCCGGGGACACTGCGCAAATCCGTGATTCATTGGGCGAGTTGGAGGCCACTATCCAGCAGGTCGCGGGTGACGCCAGCCAGGCAGCCGGGGCCAGCCGCAGCGCCGGCGAGGCCGTGGAGCATGGGCAACGGGTGATCGGCTTGAGCCTGACCGGCCTGCACGCGCTGGTGGGCGAAGTGCAGGGCAATGCGCAAATGATCGAGAAACTCGCCGAAGAGTCCGCGACCATTGGCAACGTGCTCACGGTGATCCGCTCGATTGCCGAGCAGACCAATCTGCTGGCGCTCAACGCCGCCATCGAAGCCGCCCGCGCCGGCGAGGCCGGGCGTGGGTTTGCCGTGGTCGCCGACGAAGTACGCTCCCTGGCCCAGCGCACGGCGGGCGCCACCGCCGAGATCCAGACCTTGATCGCCGGCCTGCAAACCGCAGCACGGCAATCGGTGGAAGGCATGCGCGCCCAGGTCGAACACGCCGAAGCCACCGCCCAGCAAGCCGAAGCGGCCGACGGCGCACTGGACGAAATCGTCGGCGCGATCCAGACCATTTCCGACACAGCCATCCGGATTGCCGATGTAACGGCCCAGCAGAGCGGCGCGGTCAGTGAGATCCGCGATAATAGCGAGCGCATCCACCAGTTGGGTGAGGACAACCTGTTGCGCATTGGCCAGGGCCGCCGCCAGGGCGAGCATCTGTTGGTGCTCGGCGGGCAACTCAACACGGCAGTGCAGGCATTTCGCGTCTGACTCTATCTCCCAAATCAGACGGGAATCAAAAATGTGGGAGCGGGCTTGCTCGCGAATGCGGTGGGTCAGTGATGGATAGGTTGACTGATACACCGCATTCGCGAGCAAGCCCGCCCCCACATTTGATCTCCTGTGTACTCGCAACCGTGTTACCAATGACCGGATCCAAGGCCCTAGTCACAAATTTTGCGCAATCCTCGCTAATCGTGCTGGCTATTGCAGAGAACTGGACAGTCACAAAGGCTTTGCGGCATAGTCGCCGGGTTCTGACGTACCCACATCAATAACAAGGAACAGCCGATGGCGACCTTACTGGTTCTGCACGGACCCAACCTGAACCTGCTCGGCACCCGCGAACCGGGTGTGTACGGTGCAGTCACCCTCGAACAGATCAACCTCGATCTGGAGCGACGGGCCCGTGAAGCCGGCCACCATCTGCTTTACCTGCAAAGCAATGCCGAGTATGAATTGATTGATCGCATTCACGCCGCGCGCAGCGAAGGCGTGGACTTTATCCTGATCAATCCCGCCGCTTTTACGCACACAAGTGTTGCTTTACGTGACGCGCTGCTGGCGGTGAGCATCCCATTCATCGAAGTGCATTTATCGAACGTGCATAAACGCGAAGCTTTCCGCCATCACTCTTACTTCTCCGACGTAGCGGTAGGAGTGATCTGCGGCCTTGGCGCCAGCGGTTACCGACTGGCCCTGGAGGCCGCCCTGGAACACATTGAAGAACAGGCTAAACGCCCCTGACCGACCCTTGGGAGTTGATGATTCATGGATATCCGTAAAGTTAAGAAACTGATCGAACTGCTGGAAGAATCCGGTATCGACGAGCTGGAAATCAAGGAAGGCGAAGAATCCGTACGGATCAGCCGTCACAGCAAGACCCCGGCCCAACAGTTCTACGCACCCCAGATGCAAGCGCCGGCGCCTGCCGCTGCTGCTCCAGCCGCCGCACCTGCTGCTAGCGCTGCACCTGCCGCACCTGCTGCCCCTGCGCTGAACGGTTTCGTGGTCAAGTCGCCAATGGTCGGTACTTTCTACCGCACCCCGGCACCGACCTCGCCAGCCTTCGTTGAAGTGGGCAAGACCGTGAAAGTGGGCGACACCATCTGCATCGTGGAAGCGATGAAGATGATGAACCACATCACGGCCGAAAAAGCCGGCGTCATCGAATCCATCCTGGTAGAAAACGGTCAGCCGGTTGAGTACGACCAGCCGCTGTTCACCATCGTTTGAACCGCGGAGCGCCTTCGATGTTGAAACCTGCGAAGAAACTGCAAAAAGTCCTGATCGCCAACCGCGGCGAGATCGCGCTGCGGATCCTGCGCGCCTGTAAGGAAGAGGGCATCAAGACCGTCGCTGTTTACTCGACGGCCGATACCGAATTGATGCACGTGAAACTGGCGGACGAAAGCATCTGCATTGGCCCGCCACTGGCCACGAACTCGTACCTGAAGGTCTCGAACATCATCGCCGCGGCTGAAGTGACCGGCGCTGACGGCATCCACCCTGGCTACGGCTTCCTCGCGGAAAACGCCGATTTCGCCGAACAGGTGGAAAAATCCGGCTTCGCCTTCATCGGCCCGAAAGCCGAGACCATTCGCCTGATGGGCGACAAGGTGTCGGCCAAGGACGCGATGATCGCAGCCGGCGTGCCAACCGTTCCAGGCTCCGACGGCCCACTGCCGGAAGACGAGGAAACCGCCCTGCGCATTGGTCGCGAAGTCGGTTACCCGGTGATCATCAAGGCCGCCGGCGGCGGTGGTGGTCGCGGCATGCGCGTGGTGCACAAGGAAGAAGACCTGATCGAAGCGGCCAAGCAGACTCGCTCCGAAGCGGGTGCCTGGTTCGGCAACCCGATGGTCTACCTGGAAAAGTACCTGACCAACCCACGTCACGTGGAAGTCCAGGTACTGTCCGACGGCCAGGGCCACGCCATCCACCTGGGCGACCGCGATTGCTCGCTGCAACGCCGTCACCAGAAAGTCCTGGAAGAAGCTCCGGCACCGGGCCTGGATGAAAAAGCACGTCAGGAAGTCCTGGCACGCTGCGTCAAGGCTTGCATCGATATCAACTACCGTGGCGCCGGGACTTTCGAGTTCCTCTACGAGAACGGCCGCTTCTACTTCATCGAGATGAACACTCGTGTGCAGGTAGAGCACCCGGTTTCGGAGATGGTCACCGGTATCGACATCGTCAAGGAGATGCTGAGCATCGCCGCTGGCAACGTGCTGTCCTTTACCCAGGACGACGTGAAGATGCACGGTCACTCCCTGGAGTGCCGGATCAACGCCGAAGACCCGAAAACCTTTATCCCGAGTCCAGGCCTGGTCAAGCATTTCCATGCACCAGGCGGCAACGGCGTTCGCGTCGATTCGCATCTGTACAGCGGCTACAAGGTTCCGTCCAACTACGACTCGCTGATCGGCAAGCTGATCACCTGGGGCGCCACTCGCGACGAGGCCATGGCCCGTATGCGCAATGCCCTGGACGAAATCGTGGTCGACGGCATCAAGACCAACATCCCTCTGCATCGGGATCTGGTTCGTGATGAAGGCTTCTGCGAAGGTGGTGTGAACATTCACTACCTGGAACACAAGCTGGCCAACCAGTAAGTTTGTGCTCCACCCACAAAACCGCCTTCGGGCGGTTTTGTCGTTTATGCGCACACAAGAACACCACAAAACCCTGTAGGAGCTGGCTTGCCTGCGATAGCGGCAGGCCAGGTACTGATGAGCAAGCTGACACCCCGCCATCGCAGGCAAGCCAGCTCCCACATTTGGCTCCCGTGCTGTCAGTGGTGTCGTCTTCTGGCCTGCTCTCGCGTAAACTTGCGCCCTTTCGCAGCCCCACCCCGCTGCACACTCATTTTTTCAAAGGTGCCCGCCATGCCTTGGCTGCAAGTCCGTCTCGCCATCAGCCCAGAACAAGCCGAAACCTATGAAGACGCGTTCCTCGAAGTCGGCGCCGTGTCGGTGACCTTCATGGACGCCGAAGACCAGCCGATTTTCGAGCCTGAGCTGAACACCACGCCGCTGTGGTCCCACACCCACTTGCTGGCCCTGTTCGAAGACGGCACCGACGCCAGCAGCGTGTTTGCCCATATGGAACTGCTGACCGGCGGCCCGCTGCCCGAGCACCATAGCGAAGTGATCGAAGACCAGGACTGGGAGCGCAGTTGGATGGATAACTTCCAGCCCATGCGTTTCGGCCAGCGCCTGTGGATCGTACCAAGCTGGCACGCGGCCCCGGAGCCTGAGGCGGTCAACCTGCTGCTGGACCCGGGCCTGGCGTTCGGCACCGGCACCCATCCGACCACCGCCCTGTGCCTGGAATGGCTCGACGGCCAGGACCTGCAAGGCTGCAACGTGCTGGACTTCGGTTGCGGCTCGGGCATCCTGGCCATCGCCGCGCTGTTGCTGGGCGCCAAGGAAGCCGTCGGTACCGATATTGACGTGCAGGCCCTGGAGGCCTCCCGCGATAACGCCGGGCGCAACAACATTCCTGAAGGCAAATTCCCACTGTACCTGCCGGAGCAATTGCCCCAGGTGCAGGCCGATGTATTGGTCGCCAATATCCTCGCCGGGCCGCTGGTTTCGCTGGCTCCACAACTGTCGAGCCTGGTCAGGCCCGGTGGGCGCCTGGCGCTGTCGGGGATCCTCGCCGAGCAGGGCGAAGAAGTCGCCGCCGCCTACGCCCAGGACTTCGACCTGGACCCCATCGCCAACCGCGATGGCTGGGTACGCATCAGCGGTCGTCGGCGCTAGAATGAGCGCCTGCATGAATCGGATGGCCGCATGACCGACAGTTTCGTCACCCAGTGCCCGCATTGCCAAACCCGCTTCCGCGCCAGCCATGCTCAATTGAGCGTGGCCCGTGGTGTGGTTCGTTGCGGCTCGTGCCTGCAAGTGTTCAATGCCGCCCGGCAACTGCTGGAGCAACGCGCCCACGCGCCTGAAGCGCCGGCTGCCGAAGCCCCGCCACGCGCCATCAGCCAGAAGCAATGGACCGCCGAAGAGCTGGACCTGGACCACCTGAACCTCGACGAAGAATTGGCCAAGCTTGAGCGCCGGGAGATCCAACACACCCAGCCCCAGGGCAGCGACCGCCGCCAGGCCGGCGCGGACCGTCGGCAAAAAGACGAGTCGATGATCGCCAGCCGCGATACGGTCAAGGCTGAAGAAGAACAGTGGGCCGCCAGTCTGTTCAGCGACCCGCCGGACGAACGGGCTGCGACAATCGCCCACACCGAGGAAACCGTCGAACCAGCCCCGGCCCCCACGGGCAAGCCCCAGCGTACCGAGCCCTCGATGTCCTTCGACATTCACGAGGTGGACGATGAGCCTGTGCTGCGTGCCGACGACGCTCTCGAGTCGCCCGAACCAACGCTCAGCAGCGAGCCGGACGAACCCGAGCCTGAACCACGCCGCAAGCGCACACGCGCCACGGGCAACGTCCATGACGAGATGCTGCAGGACCTGGAAGACGACCCGCTGCACCTCTACGCCGGCAAGCGCCCCGCCGGCTGGGGCCGCCGCCTGCTCTGGCTGACCCTGGTGCTGCTGGCCGCCGCCGCCCTCGCCGGCCAGTACATTGCCTACCAGTTCGACGACCTGGCCCGCCAGGACAAGTACCGCCCATGGTTCCAGGAACTGTGCCCGAAACTGGGCTGTACCGTGCCGTCGCGGGTGGATATTGCCCATATCAAGAGCAGCAACCTGGTGGTGCGCAGCCATCCGGAGTTTGCCGGCGCGCTGGTGGTGGATGCCATCATCTATAACCGTGCGACGTTCTCCCAGCCGTTCCCGCTGCTGGAGCTGCGCTTTGCAGACCTTAATGGCCGGATGATCGCCAGCCGGCGCTTCAAACCCGCCGAATACCTCAGCGGCGAGTTGGCCGGCCAGACCGAGATGCCGTCCCAGACCCCGATCCATATCGCCCTGGACATTCTCGACCCAGGCAACAAGGCCGTGAACTACAGTTTGAGTTTCCACTCCCCCGAGTGATTGGTTGCGCGCGTCAAGGTTCGGACGGCAGGTTATTGACTTGCTCGTCCACGACCAAACCGCTGGCGATAAGAAAATAACTGCTCAGATTTTATCCAATTCAGCCTTTAACCAGTCATCGAGAGCGGGTATCATGCCAACCCTTTTTCGAACTCTAATGATCCGGCCCCACAACAGGGAAGTCCTATGTCGGCGGTACGCATCGGCCCATATACATTGCCAAACGCTTTGATTCTCGCCCCGATGGCGGGCGTCACTGACCAGCCCTTTCGTCAGCTGTGCAAACGTTTGGGGGCAGGGCTTGTAGTCTCGGAAATGGTCACCAGCGACATGAGCTTGTGGAACACCCGCAAATCGCGGATGCGCATGATCCACGAAGGTGATCCCGAGCCCCGCTCGGTGCAGATCGCCGGCGGTGATGCGCAAATGCTGGCGGATGCAGCCCGAGCCAACGTAGAGCTGGGTGCACAGATTATTGATATCAACATGGGTTGCCCGGCAAAAAAGGTCTGCAACAAGGCCGCCGGTTCCGCCCTGTTGAAGGATGAGCAGTTGGTGGCCGAGATCCTGCACGCCGTGGTGGGTGCAGTGGATGTGCCGGTCACCCTGAAGATTCGCACCGGCTGGGACCGGGACAACAAGAACGGCCTGACGGTGGCGAAGATCGCCGAACAGGCAGGCATTGCAGCATTGGCGGTGCATGGCCGCACCCGCGCTGACCTTTATACCGGCGAGGCCGAATACGACACCATTGCCGCGATCAAGCAGGCAGTGTCGATTCCGGTCTTTGCCAACGGCGACATCGACTCGGCCGAGAAAGCCCGGCGCGTATTGCACGCAACCGGTGCCGATGGCCTGTTGATCGGCCGGGCCGCCCAGGGGCGGCCATGGATTTTTCGTGAGATCGAGCATTTCCTGCGTACCGGCGAAATCATGCCGGCACCGGGGCTGATCGAGGTGGAACGTATTCTGCTAGAGCATCTGGCCGCCCTGCACATCTTCTATGGGGACGTGATGGGCGCGCGCATTGCTCGCAAGCATGTGGGTTGGTACCTCGCAACCCTGCCCGGCGCCAAAGAGTTTCGCACCGGGTTCAATCGTTTGGATGAAACGCAAGCACAGGTCACCGCCGTTCGTGAGTTCTTTGCCGAACGAGACAAGAGCCTGAGAGCAGGGGACGGAGAAGGGGTGGCCGCATGACGATGATGACCGAGACTTTAGTGAGTGGAACAACACCCGTGAGCGACAACGTCAATTTGAAACAGCACCTCAACACGCCGAGCGAAGAAGGCCAGACCCTTCGCGGGAGCGTCGAGAAAGCGCTGCACAATTATTTCGCCCACCTTGAGGGCGCGGCCGTCACGGATGTGTACAACCTGGTGCTCTCCGAAGTCGAGGCGCCCTTGCTCGAAAGCGTGATGAACTACGTCAAGGGCAACCAGACCAAAGCCAGTGAGCTGCTGGGCCTGAACCGTGGGACCCTGCGCAAGAAGCTCAAACAGTACGATTTGCTGTAAGCATTCAATCAAACCAGAAAGGCGCCCGCGTAAAACCGGTCGCCTTTTTTGCTGACTCCTTTGCTTTTGATGGAAATTGAGATGACCGACCAGACTACCCGCCTGCCGATCCGCCGCGCCTTGATCAGTGTTTCCGACAAGACCGGGATCCTCGAATTTGCCCGGGAGCTGGAAGCCCTGGGTGTGGAAATCCTCTCCACGGGCGGGACCTTCAAACTGCTGCAGGACAACGGCGTGGCCGCAGTAGAAGTCGCGGACTACACCGGTTTCGCAGAAATGATGGACGGTCGGGTCAAGACCCTGCACCCGAAAATCCACGGCGGCATCCTCGGCCGTCGCGGTATCGACGACGCCATCATGAACGAGCACGGCATCAAGCCGATCGACCTGGTGGCCGTCAACCTCTACCCGTTTGAAGCCACCATCAACAAGCCAGGCTGCGACCTGCCGACCGCTATCGAGAACATTGATATCGGCGGCCCGACCATGGTGCGCTCGGCAGCCAAGAACCACAAAGACGTGGCCATTGTGGTCAACGCCAGCGACTATGCCCAAGTATTGGAAAGCCTGAAAGCTGGCGGCCTGACCTACGCCCAGCGTTTCGACCTGATGCTCAAGGCCTTCGAACACACGGCTGCCTATGACGGCATGATCGCCAACTACATGGGCACCGTGAACCAGGCCGCCGAGACCCTCAGCACTGAAGGCCGCAGCCAGTTCCCGCGCACCTTCAACAGCCAGTTCATCAAGGCCCAGGAAATGCGCTACGGCGAGAACCCGCACCAGAGCGCGGCGTTCTACGTGGAAGCCAAGCCTGCCGAAGTCGGGATCGCCACCGCGACCCAACTGCAGGGCAAAGAGCTGTCCTACAACAACGTGGCTGATACCGACGCCGCGCTGGAATGTGTGAAGAGCTTCGTCAAGCCGGCCTGCGTGATCGTCAAGCACGCCAACCCGTGCGGCGTGGCCGTGAGCCCGGACGCTGAAGGCGGGATCCGCCAGGCCTACGAACTGGCCTACGCCACCGACACCGAATCGGCATTCGGCGGCATCATCGCCTTCAACCGCGAACTGGACGCCGAGACCGCCAAGGCCATCGTCGAGCGTCAGTTCGTCGAAGTGATCATTGCCCCATCCGTCAGCGAAGAGGCCCGCGCCATCGTCGCCGCCAAGGCCAATGTGCGCCTGCTGGCCTGTGGCGAGTGGTCGGCTGAGCGTGCCGCTGCCTGGGACTACAAGCGCGTCAATGGCGGCTTGCTGGTGCAGAGCCGCGACATCGGCATGATCGGCAGCCAAGATCTGAAAGTGGTGACCAAGCGCGCACCGACCGAGCAAGAGATCAACGACCTGATCTTCGCCTGGAAAGTAGCCAAGTACGTTAAGTCCAACGCCATCGTCTACGCCAAGAACCGTCAGACCATCGGTGTCGGCGCCGGCCAGATGAGCCGCGTGAACTCGGCGCGTATTGCGGCGATCAAGGCCGAACACGCCGGCTTGCAGGTGGTCGGTTCGGTGATGGCCTCGGACGCGTTCTTCCCGTTCCGTGATGGCCTGGACAACGCTGCAAAAGCGGGCGTGACTGCGGTGATCCAACCGGGTGGCTCGATGCGTGATGCTGAGGTTATCGCCGCAGCGGATGAAGCCGGCATTGCCATGGTCTTTACTGGCATGCGCCACTTCCGTCACTGATTGATCGCGCCCACGCTCCGCGTGGGTGCGCAGCCCGGGACGCTCCGCGTCCCTCGGACGCAGGGCGTCCGTAGAGGCATTCCCACGCAGAGCGTGGGAACGATCAACTAACAGAATTTGAGGTTTTTGAAATGAATGTTTTGATCATTGGCAGCGGTGGCCGTGAACACGCCCTGGCCTGGAAAGTCGCCCAGGACCCTCGCGTCCAGAAAGTCTTCGTCGCGCCCGGCAACGCCGGTACCGCCATTGAAGCCAAGTGCGAAAACGTCGCCATCGACGTCTTGGCCCTGGAGCAACTGGCCGACTTCGCCGAAAAGAACGTGTCCCTGACCATCGTCGGCCCTGAAGTACCGCTGGTGGCCGGCGTCGTGGACCTGTTCCGCAGCCGTGGCCTGGACTGCTTCGGCCCTACCGCTGGCGCCGCCCAGTTGGAAGGTTCGAAAGCCTTCACCAAGGATTTCCTGGCTCGCCACAAGATCCCGACTGCCGACTACCAGAACTTCACCGAGATCGAGCCCGCCCTGGCTTACCTGCGTGAGAAAGGCGCCCCCATCGTGATCAAGGCCGATGGCCTGGCCGCCGGTAAAGGCGTGATCGTGGCGATGACCCTGCAGGAAGCCGAAGACGCGGTGCGCGACATGCTCGCCGGCAATGCCTTCGGTGACGCCGGTTCGCGGGTGGTGATCGAAGAATTCCTCGATGGCGAAGAAGCCAGCTTCATCGTGATGGTCGACGGCAAGAACGTCTTGCCGATGGCCACCAGCCAGGACCACAAGCGCGTCGGCGACGGCGACACTGGCCCGAACACCGGCGGCATGGGTGCCTACTCCCCTGCCCCGGTGGTCACCGCCGACGTGCACCAGCGCGTCATGGACCTGGTGATCTGGCCGACCGTGCGCGGCATGGCCGATGAAGGCAATGTCTACACCGGCTTCCTGTACGCCGGGTTGATGATCGACAAGGCCGGCAACCCGAAAGTCATCGAGTTCAACTGCCGCTTCGGCGACCCGGAAACCCAACCGGTGATGCTGCGTCTGCAGTCGAGCCTGGTACTGCTGGTGGAAGCCGCCCTGGCGCAAGCGCTGGACAAGGTTGAAGCCCAGTGGGATCCACGCCCAAGCGTCGGCATCGTGCTGGCCGCCGGCGGCTACCCTGCCGACTACGCCAAGGGTGACCTGATCCAGGGCCTGGACGCCGCGGCTACGCTGGAAGGCAAGGTGTTCCATGCCGGGACCGCGCTCAAGGATGGCCAGGTGGTTACCGCCGGTGGCCGCGTGCTGTGCGCCACCGCCATGGGCGCCAGTGTCGATGCCGCCCAGCAGCAAGCCTACAAGCTGGCTGCAAAAATCGACTGGCAGGGCTGTTTCTACCGCAAGGACATCGGCTATCGCGCCATTGCCCGTGAGCGGGGCGAGAGTCAGTAAACAGCTATCCGTTCGGCTAGGCAGGGGCCTTTGGCCCTTGCCGTCCCATTACGGTCCCGCGCATAGTTAACCCCGTGCATTAACCTACGAAGGGATTTCGCCGTGCGCTGGCTCAGGATCGCCATAATCTTCACGGTCAGTCTGCTGACCCTGCTCTGTCTGTTGCCGGCCCAGGCCGTTGCGCAAGGCAGTGGCTGGGCCGTATTGCTTGATGAACAGGCCGACCTGCAATTGAGCGATATTCGCTCGCCACGCTACATCAACCAATTCAGCCCTATTGAACTGGAACGGATCACCGCCGCCGAACCCAGCGGCGCGCTATGGGTACGTTTCAAGCTGCAACCCGGCAAGCACGAGCAAGTGCTGCGGGTCTTCGCGCCGGACCTGGCGCATCTCAATCTGTATGTGCTGGACGGCGACACGCTGATCGAGCAGATCAACACCGGCACCCGCCAACCCCAGGCCGAACGCCCACTGCCCAGCAGCGAATTCATGCTGCCCATGCCCCAGAGCCAGAAGCCCCTGGATGTGTATGTGCGCCTGGTCTCGGAGCATGAGCTGCGGCCCTACCTGACCCTGGAACCGGCCGTGCAGGCCGCCGCCAACCAGACCCAGACCCTGGTCTACGGCCTGTTGTTCGGCTGCCTGCTGATGCTGATCCTGCACAACCTCACCCGCTACGCCTACCATCGCTCGCGCAGCAGCCTGTGGCTGGCGGCCTGCGAAGTGCTGCTGATGCTCAGTCTGTTGCTGTTGCTCAACCTGCTGGGCCCGTGGCTGCCGAACTGGCAGGCGGTGCAAACCCCGGGCGCCTACATGGCGTTGCTGCTGACCGCGCCATGCGGCCTGATGTTCGCCTACCGTTTCTTCGCGCCATTGGGCCCGCACCCTCTGAACAAGCTGCTGATGGCGGACATCCTGTTGATCGTGCTGTGCGGCCTGTTGCTGCTGTTCGTCAACACCCTGCCGCTGAATATCATCACCTACGCCCTGGTGGCGCTGGCCGGCCTGAGCATGCTGTTTGTCTCGGCCTACCACTGGCAAAAAGGCTACCGGCCGGCACGTCTGTTCCTGCTCGCCATGGTGGTGTTCAACACCGGCACGCTGATTATCCTCCCGGCCCTGCTGGGCCTGACCCTGGTGGCGCCGCAAGGCCTGATCATCACCTTGCTGGCGGTGATCTGCGTCAGCGGCCTGTTGATGAGCCAGGCCCTGGGCGAGCGCCAGCGCAGCATCGTCGAGGATCGCTTCAGCCTCAGCCGCGACCTGGCTGCCAGCAATGCCGAAATTGCGGCCAAGGCCGAGTTCCTGGCGAAGATCAGCCACGAAATCCGCACCCCCATGAACGGCGTGCTGGGCATGACCGAGTTGCTGCTGGGCACGCCGCTGTCGGTCAAGCAGCGCGACTACGTGCAGACCATCCACAGCGCCGGCAATGAACTGCTGACCCTGATCAACGAGATTCTCGACATCTCCAAGCTCGAGTCCGGGCAGATCGAACTGGACGATGTGCAGTTCGACCTCAATGCCCTGATCGAAGACTGCCTGAGTATTTTCCGCGCCAAGGCCGAGCAGCAGAACGTCGAACTGATCAGCTTTATCCAGCCCCAGGTGCCACGGGTCATCAGTGGCGACCCGACGCGCCTGCGCCAGGCCCTGTTGAGCCTGCTGGAAAACGCCCTGCAAAAGACCGACGAAGGCGAAGTGCTGATCGTGGTCGCCCTGGATGAGCGCAGCAGCAAACCGCGCCTGCGCATCGCCGTGCAAGACAGCGGCGTGCCGATGGAGGCCGCCGAGCGCGATGCCCTGCTGCACAGCGAACTGCACAGCAAGAACTTCCTCTCGGCCACGCGCCTGAGCGGCCACCTCGGCCTGGTGATCGCCCGCCAGCTGATCCTGTTGATGAATGGCGAGTTCGGCATCAAGGCGGGCAGCCAGCAAGGCAGCACCCTATGGCTGACCTTGCCCCTGGACCCGGAGCGCCTGGAACACCCGACCTCGGACCTCGACGGCCCGCTGCAAGGCGCGCGGGTGTTGGTGGTGGACGACAACGACACCTGCCGCAAGGTGCTGGTGCAGCAGTGCACCGCCTGGGGCCTGAATGTCAGCGCCGTGCCATCGGGCAAGGAGGCCCTGGCCCTGCTGCGAACCAAGGCACACCTGCGCGACTATTTCGATGTGGTGCTGCTGGACCAGAACATGCCCGGCATGACCGGCATGCAACTGGCGGCGAAGATCAAGGAAGACCCGAGCCTGAACCACGACATCCTGCTGATCATGCTCACCGGCATCAGCAATGCGCCGAGCAAGATCATCGCGCGCAACTGCGGGATCAAGCGCATCCTGGCCAAACCAGTGGCGGGCTACACCCTCAAGACCACCCTGGCCGACGAGTTGACCCAGCGCAGCAAGGGTGTGGTCCAGCCGCGCCATGCCGCGCCGAACGTCCCCGTGACCATCACCGTGCCCAGCGATTTCCGCATCCTGGTGGCCGAAGACAACAGCATCTCCACCAAAGTGATTCGCGGCATGCTCGGCAAGCTCAACCTGCAACCCGACACGGCCAGCAATGGCGAGGAAGCCTTGCAGGCGATGAAGGCCCAGCGCTATGACCTGGTGTTGATGGACTGCGAAATGCCGGTGCTCGATGGCTTCTCCGCGACCCAGCAGTTGCGGGTCTGGGAAGTCAGCAACCAGCGCACCCGCACGCCGGTGGTGGCGCTGACCGCGCACATCCTCTCGGAACACAAGGAACGCGCACGCCAGGCCGGGATGGATGGGCATATGGCCAAGCCGGTAGAACTGTCGCAACTGCGCGAGCTGGTGGAGTACTGGGTGACACAGCGCGAGCAGCCGCAGGAGCAGGTGCACACGTCCTGAATCACCACACATCCCTGTGGGGGCCAGAGCTGGTTTGGGGGAACTGGCTTGTGTGGGAGCTGGCTTGCCTGCGATGCAGGCACCCTGGTTTTCCAGTTGCACCGAGGTGATGCTATCGCAGGCAAGCCAGCTCCCACACAAGCCAAGCCCACTCCCACATTGGTTCGCAGTCGCGCCTTCTGGCCCACAAGCCTGATAAACTCCCCCTCGCCCTTCCTTCGCTGTGAGCTCCCACCATGCTCCACGTGTTGTTCAGCGTTTATTTGAAGATGCTGGTGCTGTATAGCCCCTTCTTCGTCCTGTCCTGCTTTATCAGCCTGACCCGGGGCTATTCCAGCAAGGAGCGGCGACGCCTGGCCTGGAAGGTCGCCCTGGCGACGCTGGTGTCGAGCGTGTTGCTCTACCTGTTTGGCCGGGTGATTTTCAGTGTATTTGGCATCACCGTGGACGCCTTCCGCATCGGCGCCGGCAGTGTGCTGTTTATCTCCGCCCTGGGCATGGCCCAGGGCAAGTCGGCAGTGCAGACCGACAATGTGCAGCAGGACGTGACTATCGTCCCCCTGACCATCCCCTTGACCGTCGGCCCCGGCACCATCGGCGCACTGCTGGTAATGGGTGTCAGCCAGCCCCATTGGGATGACAAGCTCATGGCCATTCTCAGCATCGCCCTGGCCAGCCTGACGGTGGGCGTGGTGCTGTATCTGTCCAACCGCATCGAACGCATCCTCGGCGACCAAGGGCTGCAGATTGTCAGCCGCCTGATGGGCTTGTTCGTCTGTGCGCTGGCGGCGCAAATCATCTTTACCGGCGTACGCGGTTACCTGGTGCCCTGAGGCCCCGGTCAGATCCGGTATTGGGCGATGGCCAACAAGACCTTGTCGCCCGCACTCTCACGCAACTGCTGGAGGGTTGCGTCGTTGACCACGGCAGGGTTGAGCATCAGGCAGGTCTGGCCGCTGTAGGCTTCGACCGTGGAGCTGTCCCATTCAAAAAACGGCACCCCCACTTTCTTGCTGACGCCCTGGGCGCTGTAGGTCACCAGCACCATCAACACCTCACCGTCGACCTCGGAACAGGACGCCAGGCCAAAGTCGCCGCCCTCATGGTTGACGATGTTGCGCTTGAACAGATCAAAGGGTGCCGACAGCTGTTTCAAGGCGTCGAAAGCATCCGCCGCCAACTTGGGCAGCACCATCGCCAGGGAGCCTGACAGAAACGTCGAGGCCACCGTGGAGGTAATGATATTCAGCGCCGCCACCTGCACGCTCAGGCCCTTCACGGAGGTGGTGACGCGTTCGAAACTGCTGCGTATCGGTAGCCACCCCAGGTTGCCCATGACCTTGATGAACTCGTCGTACCAGGCCTGCGTGCCGCGCCCCACTTTCAGCACATCACTCACGTAGCTACTGGCCAACAGGTAACTCTTGCGGGTGTATTCCTTGTTGAGGCGGCTCATGCCCGCGACAAACGAAAACACACTGTTATTGATCACCGCGCCATTCAGGTCGCCGTCAGCCTGCACAGGCGCCGGCGAACCCGCCGGCCGGCTGCTCAGCGGCAGTCGGTACGCTGCGATCAGCTTGTTCTTTTTAGCCAGATTGATTCGTTTATGTTTGCGCTCCATAACTGTTTCTCCACAAAAACCCACATGGGCTTACAAGAAACACTAGTCGCGTGATTGAACTTTTTTCAGGGGGTACGGAGAGCGTCATTTCACCGTAGGAAAAATCAGAGTTTGTTGCACCCCGCGTAAATACTGGGGATGGGGTGACGCCTGATAATCGCAGGCTTACTTTCTGCAACTGAAAGAGAGGAACCGTTAATGGCATTGCGAAATGACGCGGCAGAACACAGAGGTTTCTGTCATCAATGATTAGCCTTTTCTGACAGATTAGCGGCCCCATTGCGGGGCCGCTGCCGTTTCAGGAGGCCGGTTTCTCGCCATACCAGCGTGGCGTGTACACCCACTCACCACCGCCCACCCGAGGGAACGCGCAGGTGGTGGACGAACCGATCAGCACCATGGTGCGCATGTCCACCTGGTCCGGGGTCAGTTGGCCCAGGGTGGTGGTGCGCAGCGTTTGCCCGGGGCGACCGATATCGCGCCCCAGCACGACCGGCGTGGCGGCGAGGCGGTGCTGGGCGACGATTTCCAGGGCACGCCCCAATTGCCATGGGCGCGAACGGGAGATGGGGTTGTAGAACGCCAAAGCCAGGTCGGCCTGGCAGGCCAGGTCCAGGCGTTTCTCGATGATGGACCAGGGCTTGAGGTTGTCCGACAGCGACATCACGCAGAAGTCATGCCCCAGCGGCGCACCCGCCTGGGCCGCGGTGGCGAGGGACGCCGAGACCCCCGGCAAAATCTCCAGCTCGACCCGCTGCCAGGCCGGGTCGCTGGATTCGTGCAGCGCCTCCAATACCGCCGCAGCCATGGCGAACACCCCTGGGTCGCCGGAAGACACCACCACCACCGAACGCCCCTGGGCCGCCAGCTCGAAAGCATGCCGTGCCCGTTGCATCTCTTCGCGGTTATCGGTGCAGTGCTGCACCTGGTCGGCGCGAAACGGCCCGGCCATGCGCACATAGGTTTCGTAACCCAGCACATCGGTGCAGCGCGCCAGTTCTGCCTTGACTGCCGGCACCATCAACTCGGCTGCGCCGGGACCCAGGCCGATCACGGCGAGACGGCCACGGGGGCGGCCCAGTTGCGCCAGCTCCACGGGCCCGGCGGCCGAGTGGATGACGATATCGGGGCCTGCCGCCAGCGCCGTAAAACGCAGCGGCACGCCCAGCTCCAGCGCCGCCTCATGCAGTTCGCCACTGGCCATGTCGGCGTCATCGGCCAGCAGGCACGCCAGGGACTGCACGGCGATGCCGTCCTGCTGCAACGCCTGGCGCACCCGCGCGGCCAAGCCGACGCCGGGGCGGCAGGTGACCCAAGTATTTTTCGGATAGATCAGCAGCTCATTGGCCGCCGGCACGCGCTCGGCACTGCCGACATGAATACTCAGGCGCGCCTGCTGGTCCTGCGGCAGGTTGGCCTGCTCCAGCCATGGCGCGGCGCCTTCAATGCGCACCTGTTCGCCAGCCAGCAAGTCCGAGACAAAACGCTTGCCCAGCTCAAGGTCCGCCAACTGATAACCCTGGGGCGGGTTGAGCAGACAGGTGCCAAAGCGCAGTTCACCACTGGTGGTAATCGCAGCCGCCACCCCCAGGGCCGCCGCGATTTCCCGCGCCATGATATTCACCCCGCCCAGGCCGCCGAGCAACGGCACCACCGCACTGCCGTCTTCAGCGACGGCCAGCACCGCCGGCTCTTCGCCTTTCTCCAGCAACAGCGCCGCCAAGGTGCGGATCACAATCCCGGCCGCGCACAGGGCAATGATCGGCGTGCCCTGTTGATACAACTGGCGCACGGTCGCGCCAAATTCGCTGTAGGCCTGGTCGGCGCCTTCCACCCGGCCTGCCAGGCCGTGGATCAAGGCGCCGGGGTACACCTGCTGGATGCTGCGCGCGGTGGCGAGGCTGCCCTGGCCGAGAATGACGATCGCCGGCGTCATCACCCTTGCCACCTTTCGCCCGGCACGATAATCAACGAGAAATATGGCGAAGACATGGGTTCCACCTGATCCAGCGCGACGATTTTCTGGTTGGCCATGGTGGCGCGTTCCACATACAGCGCACGCCCGGCCAGCCCCAGCTCCTCCAGCACCTGGCGCACCTTGGTGAAGTTGCGTCCCAGCTTCATGATCACCGCCGCATCGGCATCCGCCAGGCGGCGTTTGAGTTCGTCGTGGGGCAGCACCCCGGACAATACCGACAGGCTCTGGTTGCGATACACCAAAGGCGCCCCCAGCACCGAGGCACCGCCGAGCATCGAGCACACCCCGGGGATGACTTGGGCGTCATAGCGCTCGGCGAGGCGGTCATGCAGGTACATGTAGGAGCCGTAGAAGAACGGGTCGCCTTCGCAGATCACCGCCACATCGCGCCCGGCATCCAGATGCGCGGCCACATCAACACTGGCCGCGTCGTAGAAATCGCTGATCACCTGTTCATAGGACAGCGGCGCCGGCAAGGCTTCGGTGGTCACCGGGTACACCAGCGGCATCAGCGTCTGCTGGGGCACCAGGTGTTCTTCGATAATGCCGAACGCATTGCCCTTCTTGCCCTTGGCGACGAAGTACGCCACCACCGGCGATTCGCGCAGCAGGCGCAGGGCCTTGAGGGTAATCAGTTCCGGGTCGCCGGGGCCGACGCCCAGGCCGATCAAACGTCCACGCGCCTGCATCATTCGACCTCCGTAGCCAGGGCGTTGACCGCTGCGGCGGCCATCGCACTGCCGCCCAGGCGGCCTTGCATGATCACAAACGGCACGCCACGGCTGTCTGCGGCGAGCATCGCCTTGGACTCGGCGGCGCCGACAAAACCCACCGGAAAACCGAGGATCAGCGCCGGCTTGGGGGCGCCAGCGTCGAGCATTTCCAACAGATAGAACAACGCAGTCGGCGCGTTGCCGATCACCACCACACTGCCTGCCAGGTGCGGGCGCCACAATTCCAGGGCGGCAGCGGAACGGGTGTTGCCCAGCTCCCGCGCCAGCTCCGGCACGCTATCGTCACGCAAGGTGCAGATCACTGGGTTATTGGCAGGCAGGCGCGCACGGGTCACGCCTTCGGAGACCATCCGCGCATCGCACAGGATCGGCGCACCGGCGGCCAGGGCCTCACGGCCGGCTTTGCCTGCGCCTTCAGAAAACTGCAAACCGTCGATAGCCTCGACCATGCCGCAGGCGTGAATCACCCGCACGGCGAGTTTTTCCAGGTCGGCCGGGATGCGATCCAGCTTGGCCTCTGCGCGAATGATCGCAAAGGAGTTGCGATAGATCTCCTGACCGTCGCGGATGTAATCAATCATCGGTGTTGCTCCGTGGACGGGCACGCAACACGGCGCCCGCCGCTTCAATAGAAAGGTTGTGCGCGTGCAGGCGGCCGAAACCCGGCTGGCCTGCATCGCGAAAATAGAGGTCGTAGTGCCCGGTGCCCACTGCCAGCAGGGTGACCGGGGCAATGTGTGCCGCAGCGCAGGTGCGTGGGCAGCCAGACAGGTGCACATCAAGGCCATGGCCCTGGAGCAGCGTGGCCAGGTGCAGGGCGTCGGCCTTGGTGTCGGCCAGGGCCTTGGCGCAGCCGCTGGAACCGGTGCAGGCAATCAGCCGCGCCAGGGCCTGGTCGGCGGAACAGAGGAAGCCCAATTGCGCCAGGCCCGCCGTCACGCGCACGGCGGCGTCCGGGGCCAGGTTGGGCAGCAGCAGGCCTTGCCACGGGGTGAAGCGCAATGTGCCGTCGCCCTGTTCGAGGGCCAGTTGCGCGGCGCCACGCAGCATGCTCGAGTCCAGGCGTCCTAATGGCGTGACCGCCGCCACATAGACCTGCTGCGGTTGGCGCTGTGGATAAGTGCCCAGGCGCAAACTGCTCGGGTTGGCGCGGCGACGATAGCCATCGGCGGGCAGTACCGGCAGGCGCAAGCGCCCGACGAAGTTATCCACAGACGTGTGTGTCAGCAGGTCGCGCATGCGGTTCTGGTCGGGTCGGGCCAGCTCAAGAAACAGTTCCAACACCGCCACGACCAGCTCATGGCCTTGCTCCAGGGGTACGGCGCCCAGCGGCCTGTCACGCCCCGGGCAACCGGCCAGGCCGAATGCCAACAAGGTCTGGCCCTGCGCGGGGTAAGCCGATAACCACAGGTCGTGATGATGTTCGAGCATCGCCAGGGCTTCGCCGCCATCCAGTTGCACGGCGAACTTGGCCGACAACTCATGGAACCGTGGATGGGTTTGCAGGGTAGCGAGGATCTGCTCCGCCAGGGGCCGGGTGTCCAGCAGCATGTCGCGGTCGATGCCCGCGCCGGGGCTGAGCATTACATTGCGCACATCATCGCCCGCAGCGGTGGTCGGGCCCAGGCCTGCGGCTAGCAGGTGCGCGATCAAACCCTCGTGCTCCAGGCCAATGCCGCGGACCTGCAGGTTGGCGCGGTTGGTCGCCTCGATCACCCCGCCGGCGTAGGTCTGCGCGGCGTGTGCCACGGCCAGCGCCTGCGCGGCGGTGATGACCCCACCGGCCAGTTTGATCCGGCAAATCCCGCCATCCAATGCCTGGACAATACGCAGCAACCCCGGACAACCCGAGGGACGTTTGCTGGCGGACAGAGGAAGTGGCTTCACGGGGGCTACCGGTTCACGGGTAAAGGCGCGGTATTATGCCTGCTTTGTCCGGCAGCATGAAAAGCCTGCCCGTCGGATGTCGTTCAAGGAATCAATATGTCGCCCTGGCTGACAGTAGTAGGCATTGGTGAAGATGGCTTCAAGGGCCTGGGCAGGAATGCCCGGCATGCTCTGTTGCGCGCCTCTCGTATCATCGGCGGCCAGCGCCAGCTGGATTTGCTGCCGGTGTGCATCCGCGGCGAACGCGAGCTGTGGCCCAGCCCGTTTTCCCTGGAGCCGCTGCTGGCACGGCGCTTTGAACCGGTGTGCGTACTGGCCAGTGGCGACCCGATGTTCTACGGCGTCGGCGCCAGCCTGGCGCGGCAGGTGGCGGCGGATGAGCTGTTGATCCTGCCGGCGCCTTCGTCGGTGTCACTGGCGGCGGCGCGCCTGGGCTGGCCGTTACAGGACGTGGTGACACTGTCGGTGGTCGCCCGCCCGGTGGCCGCGCTCAATGCTCATCTGGCCAGCGGCGTGCGCTTGCTGGTGTTGAGCAACGACGGGCAGAGCCCGGCAGCCATCGCCGCGTTGTTGCGCGCCAGCGGGTTTGGCCCGAGCCGCCTGAGTGTGTTTGAACACCTCGGCGGCACGGCCGAACGACGTATCGATGGCCACGCCGAAAGCTGGCAAGACCCAGCCATTGCCGCGCTGAACCTGGTCGCCATCGACTGCCTCGCCGACGCCAACACCCCACGCCTGTCGCGCCTGGCCGGCCTGCCGGACTCAGCGTTCAAGCATGACGGCCAACTGACCAAGCGCGATGTGCGGGCGATGACCCTCGCGCGCCTCGCCCCCACCCCTGGCGAATTGCTGTGGGACGTCGGCGCCGGCAGCGGCTCCATCGGCATCGAGTGGATGCGCGCCCATCCCAGCTGCCGCGCCCTGGCGATTGAAGCCGACGCCGGCCGCCAGCAACTGATCGAACATAACCGCGATGCCCTCGGCGTGCCTGGCCTGCAATTGATTCGCGGCAGCGCGCCCCAGGCCCTGGCAGGGCTGGAAGCGCCTGATGCGATTTTCATCGGTGGCGGCGTGACCTGCGACGGCGTGCTCGACACCTGCTGGCAACACCTGCGCCCCGGTGGGCGGCTGGTGGCCAATGCCGTGACCCTGCAAAGCGAAATGACCCTGATGGCCTGGCGCGCGCAACACGGCGGCGAGTTGACCCGCATCCACGTGGCCCAGGCCCAGCCCCTGGGCGACTTCGATACCTGGCGCCAGGCGCTGCCCATCACCTTGCTTGAAGTGCTCAAGCCGCTATGAAGCGCATCCTGCTGCTGGGCGGCGTGACGGAAGCCCTGGCCATCGCCCGCACCCTCGGGCCCCAGCATATCTACAGCCTGGCCGGGATTGGCCGGGTGCCCACTGACCTGAGGTGCCAGGTGCGCGTCGGTGGTTACGGCGGCGCCGCAGGGCTGGCGCAGTTTATTCGCGAACAGGGCATCGACCTGCTGCTGGACGCCACCCATCCCTACGCCGCACAAATCAGCGCCAACGCCGCCCAGGCCGCGCGCTTGTGCACGATCCCCTGCTGGGCCCTGCGCCGTCCCGCCTGGCAGCCACAACCGGGTGATGACTGGCGTGAAGTCAGTGACTGGGCCGGGCTGATCGAGGCGTTGAAACCCTTCCAGCGCCCACTGTTCACCCTCGGTCGCGAACCGCTGCAACACCTCGATGAAATCCCCGCCGGGCAGTTCTGGACCTTGCGCGCACTGGACGTCTACCCCGGCAACGAACGCTGCGAAGTGATCGGCGCCCGTGGGCCGTTTTTGATCGAGGATGAACGGGCGTTGTTCGAACGACGGAGGATTGATGTGCTGATCAGCAAGAACAGCGGCAGCAGCGCCACCGAACCCAAGCTGGAAGTGGCCCGCGAGCGCGGCATACCGGTGGTGGTTTTGCAGCGGCCGGTGTTGGCGGGGGTGGATCGGGAGTTTTTGACGGTCGACTCGATACTGCAGGCTTTATAGAACAACACAGCTCAAATGTGGGAGCGGGCTTGCCCGCGATAGCGGTGTATCAGTCAGCATATTTGATCCTGACATACCCCAATCGCGGGCAAGCCCGCTCCCACATTTAGGACTGTGGTGTTTTCGCGATTGGTAATCCTGCGTTCGCGTCTATCATGATAAGCACAGCCACTGACATCACTGCGACACCAAACCACACCAGCAACTTTTACTTATGCCCCCCGATCAGGCTAAATACCCACCTGATCGCTTAACCCTACGGATTGTCCGCTATGGCCCGTCAACGCTTTGCATTTGCCTGGATCGCCTGCCTTGCAGTGCTGTTCAATGCGTTTGCCATGCCATTGGCCGGGGCAATGCAACAGGGTAAAAGCCCTGCCGAGCAATTGCTGTGGGGCAGTTTCTGTTCGTCCAATGGCAGCAAGCTGGTGGCGATGTCCCTGGGCACGCTGGATATACCGGCGCCGCAGCAGGATGAACATTCCAGCATGCAGCATTGCTGGTGCTGTTCGGGCTCGGCGCCGTTGGTGGCGCTGCCGGGACATGTGCCGCAGTTGTATCTCACACGAATCGACCCGGCGCCTGGCCTGCCATCGCCTGCCCTGCAAGCCCCGACTCCGCGCCAGCAATGGCCGAGCCTCAGCCCCCGCGCCTCTCCTACCGTTTGATCACTTCGCAATTGAACTGCGTTTGAATCGTTCTGGAGAACTGCCATGCTCAAATCTTCCCTGCTTCTGGCGGCCTTGCTGCTGCCTGCGTTCAGTGCTGCCAATGCCGATGACTACAAGGCCGGCGACCTGCTGGTGAGCGACCCCTGGTCACAGGAATTGCCGCCCAATGCGCCGACGGTAGCCGCCTACTTTGTGATCCATAACCAGGGTGAAGCCCCGGACCGCTTGCTCAGTGTCGACACGCCAGTGGCGGCCAAGGCCGAGCTGCATGAGCATGTGATGCACGGTGACCTGATGAAGATGCAGCAGGTGCCCAGCGTGGCCGTGCCGTCCAAGGGCGAGCTGACCTTTGCGCCGATGGCCTATCACGTGATGCTCCTGGATCTTAAAGATCGCAGCCAGTTGCGCGACGGCCAGCACTTCCCGCTGACCTTGAACTTCGAAAAGGCCGGGCCGGTAAAAGTGCAAGTCTCGGTGCAAAAAGTACCGCCGATGGCCGAGCACGGGCACAAGCACGCCCATTAACCAGCTCAGGCCGCTCCCCATGGGTGCTCGCGCCAACAGGTCGACCACGCGCCGCCGCCAGCCTTTGAGGTTGGCGGGCGGCAGTTGGATCAGCCTGTTCGCCATGCTGATGATCTTTATCGGACCGCTGATTTCCCAAGCGATGCCGATGGATCATCACGCCGGCATGTCGATGCAGATGTCCATGGACGACACCTGCCATGCCGCGCCCCAGCACCCGGCCGAGCACACCAAGGCCCCCGCCGCCGACCACGTGATGTGGGAGAAATGCGGCTATTGCAGCCTGTTGTTCAGTTGCCCGGCCCTGCCTGGCAGCGTGTCATTCGTGGCCCTCGGCAGCCCGCCGCCGGCCACTGGCCTGATCCCCGCACCGCGCCTGGGCCATGCCCGGCAGAGCATTTTCCCCGGCGCCCGCAGCCGCGCCCCGCCCAGCCAGTCGTAGACCGCCAATAACACACAACTTCGCACGGCCGCCTTCACACAGACAGCCGCAGGCTGCTGGCCGTGTTGTTTACGACTGATTGATGGAATTTTTATGTCCAGGTTTCCTGCTGACACCCGTATGGGACGTACCCCTGTGCTCGCCGTTTTGTGCGGCGCACTGTTGGCGCCACAGGCGTATGCCGACGAACACGCCGAGCACCACAATGAGCTGAGCCCGACAGTGATTACCGGCGTCGCCCCCAGCTCCCCCCTGACCATCGTCACCAACCCCAAGGACCCGCGCCAGCCTGTGCCGGCCAGTGATGGCGGTGATTACCTCAAGACCATCCCCGGCTTTGCCCTGGTGCGCAATGGCGGCACCAATGGCGACCCGGTGCTGCGCGGCATGTTCGGCTCGCGCCTGAATATCCTCACCAACGGCAGCATGATGCTCGGCGCCTGCCCTGGCCGCATGGACGCACCCACCTCCTATATCTCGCCGGAAACCTACGACAAGCTGACCGTGATCAAAGGCCCGCAAACCGTGCTCTGGGGCCCGGGCGCCTCGGCCGGTACGGTGCTGTTCGACCGTGAGCCGGAGCAGTTCGGCGAGTTGGGCACCCGAGTCAATGCGAGCATCCTCGCCGGCTCCAACGGTCGCTTCGACAAAGTCGTGGATGCCGCCGCCGGCGGTTCACTGGGCTACATTCGCGTGATCGGCAACCAGGCTCACTCCGACGATTACAAGGACGGCAACAACGACACCGTCGCCTCGCGCTACGACAAATGGAACGGCGACGTCGCCCTCGGCTGGACCCCAGACGCCGACACCCTGCTGGAGCTCACCGCCGGCCGTGGCGATGGCGAAGCGCGTTACGCCGGGCGCGGCATGGACGGCTCGCAGTTCCTGCGCGAAAGCCTCGGCCTGCGTTTCGAGAAATCCAACATCGGCGAGGTGCTGGACAAGGTCGAAGCGCAGGTCTACTACAACTACGCCGACCACGTGATGGACAACTACAGCCTGCGCACGCCGTCGGGCACCGGGATGATGGCCGGGCCCATGGCTTCCAACGTCGACCGCCGTACCCTCGGCGCGCGGATCAAGGCCACCTGGCGCTGGGCCGATGTGCAACTGATCAGCGGTATCGACGCACAGACCAACGAACATCGCCAGCGCAGCAGCGCCGGGGTCGACACCTACAAGAACCTGCCGCGCAACAAGGACGCCGACTTCCATAACTACGGGGTGTTTGGCGAGTTGACCTGGTACGCCGCCGACAATGACCGGCTGATCACTGGCGCCCGCCTGGATCGCGCCTCGGCCAAGGATTACCGCCAGCGCACCGGCAGCGGCATGATGAGCCGCGCCAACCCGACCGCCGGCGATACCCGCGCCGACACTCTGCCGTCCGGTTTCGTACGTTATGAACATGACTTGGCCGACAGCCCGACGACCCTCTACGCCGGCCTTGGCCACGCCGAACGCTTCCCGGACTACTGGGAGCTGTTCTCCCCCGGCAAAGGCCCAGCGGGTTCGCTGAATGCCTTTGATGCAGTCAAACCAGAGAAAACCACCCAACTGGACTTCGGCCTGCAATACAAAACCGCTGACTTGGAAGCCTGGGCCTCCGGGTATGTCGGCCAGGTGCGCGACTACATCCTGTTCAACTACACCCCGGGGATGATGGGCATGACCTCCCAGGCGCAGAACATCGACGCGCGGATCATGGGCGGTGAATTGGGCGCAGCCTACAAGCTGACGGCCAACTGGAAAGCCGATGCGACCCTGGCCTACGCCTGGGGCAAAAACAGCAGTGATGGCAAGGCCCTGCCACAAATGCCGCCATTGGACGCGCGCTTCGGCCTGACCTACAGCGAAGACGACTGGAGCGCCGGCGCCTTGTGGCGCGTGGTGGCGGCACAAAACCGCATCGACCAGAACAAGGGCAACGTGGTCGGCAAGGACTTCGCCAAGAGCGGTGGCTTTGGCGTGTTCTCCCTCAATGCGGCGTACCGCATCAACAAGAACTTCAAGGTCAGCACCGGCGTCGACAACCTGTTTGGCAAGGCCTACGCCGAACACTTGAACCTGGCCGGCAACGCTGGCTTCGGCTACCCGGCCAACGACCCGCAAGCCATCAATGAACCAGGGCGCACGCTCTGGACCAAGGTGGATATGAGCTTCTAACAGGTGGCTTTGTGTAGGAGCGAGCTTGCTCGCTCCTACACAGGCCCGTACCTCCAGACCTACCTATAAATAAAAAACCTTGCGGAGCACCCTGATGAACCCGCCAAAGATTTCCTTCTACAACCTGGCCTGGCGCTGGCATTTCTACGCCGGGCTGTTTGTCGCGCCCTTCATGGTGTTGCTGGCAGTGACCGGCATCATCTACCTGTTCAAACCCCAGCTGGACCCGTTGATGTATGGCGACCTGCTCAAGGTCGAGCCCGCCGCGCATGTCCTCAGCGCCGACGAGCAATTGCAGCGCGCCAAGGCCGCCTACCCCCAAGCCACCCTCAGCAAATACCTGCCACCTGTGGACGCCAGCAGCAGCGCGCAATTTGTCCTGCACAACGCCGGCCACGAACTGACAGTGTTCGTCGACCCCTATCGCGGCAACGTGCTCGGGGAGCAGGACGCGACCTACAACCTGCAAGCCATCGTGCGTGCCCTGCATGGCGAGTTGATGATCGGCACCACTGGCGACCGCCTGATCGAACTCGCGGCGGGTTGGGGCGTGATGCTGGTGGTGTCCGGCCTGTACCTGTGGTGGCCGCGCGGCCGATCGGCCGCCGGGATCCTGTGGCCACGCCTGGGCAGTCGCGGGCGCCTGTTCTGGCGCGACCTGCACGCGGTCACCGGGTTTTGGGGCGCGGCGTTCCTGCTGCTGATGATCCTCAGCGGCCTGACCTGGACCGGCTTCTGGGGCAAGCAATACGCCGACCTTTGGAACCGCTTCCCGGCCTCCATGTGGAACGACGTGCCGCAATCCGACCAGCAAGCCCGCAGCCTCAATACCGCCACGCAACAGACCGTGCCCTGGGCCATGGAAAACACCCCCATGCCGATGTCCGGCGAGCATGCCGAGCACATGCAGCACGGCGGCATGCACCACGGTCCTGCCGCCCCGACAATCAGCCTGCAGCAGCTGGTGGACCTGGCCACCGCACGCCAGGTCGAGCCGGGCTACAGCATCACGTTCCCGACCACAGCCACGGGCGTGTTCACCCTCGCGGTGTTCGCCAACGACCCGCGCAATGATGCGACCCTGCATGTCGACCAATACACCGGCAAGGTCCTGGCCGATGTGCGCTGGGAGCACTACAACACCGTAGCGCGGGTCACCGAGTCCGGGGTGATGCTGCACGAGGGCAAGATGTTCGGCGTGGTCAACCAGATCATTGTGCTGCTGGTGTGCCTGATGATTCTGCTGAGTTCGGTCAGCGGCCTGGTGATCTGGTGGAAGCGCCGGCCACAGGGTGGCCTGGGGGTTCCGCCGTTGCGCCATGACTTGCCGAAGTGGAAAACCGCGATGGTGATCATGCTCGCCCTGGCGATTGTTTTCCCGCTGGTCGGCGCCTCGCTGATCGTGGTCTGGGTATTGGATCGGCTGGTCTTGTCACGCCTGTTCAAGCAACGTGAATCGGCCTCATCTTCTGCATGAGGTAGGCGAGATGCCCTACATAGAGGCGTTATGTAGTCTTACGCGGGCTTTCATCCTTCACGTAAGAAGTGTTAACTTATAACACTTATTGCACTGTCCCCACTCGCCGCGCCCAGCGGCGAGTACCGTCTCGAAGAAGCGATCTGCCGCCCGATGAACAAGTACCTTGCCAGCGGCCTGTGCCTGCTTGCCTTGCACAACAGTGCCCAGGCCCTGACCCTGCCCGTCAGCCCCGTGACCGCCCCGGCGGTGGACAGCGCACCGGTCGACCTCAACACCCCGACCACCGCCGGTTCGCGCCTGGGCCTCAGTGCCCTGCAAACCCCCGGCAGTGTCGAAAGCCAGACCGGCGAGCAGATCCGTGAACGCGCTGACGCCAGTGTGCAGGACGCCATCTCCCGCGCCACCGGCATCAGCCGCACCGGCACCCCGGGCGACGGCGGTACCTCGCTGCAGGCTCGGGGTTTTGCCGGCCAGGGCTCAGTGATGCAACTGTATGACGGCAACCGCCTGTACAACGGCATGGGCACCTCGACCTTTCCGGTCGACACCTGGGCCGTCGAGCGCGTGGACGTGCTGCGCGGCCCCGCATCGGTGCTGTATGGCGAAGGTGCCACCGGCGCGGTGGTCAATACCGTCGCGAAAAAGCCCTTTGAGGGCGAGATCGAAAACCACATCCGTCTCGGCTACGGTTCCTATGATCGCCAGCAACAGGCCCTGGACAGTGGCGGCTCGCTGACCGACACCCTGAGCTATCGCCTGAACCTCAACCGCCTGCGCAGCCATGGCTTTATCGACCGTGGCGACTCGGCCAGCGATTTTGCCAGCGGCGCCCTGCGCTGGCAGGCTGCCGACAACCTGAGCTTCACCCTGGCCCACGACTACGGCGACCAGCGCCCGCAGAACTACTTCGGCACACCACTGCTCAACGGCCACTTGCACAAGGGCCTGCGTGACAAGAACTACAACGTCAGCAACGACACCCAGCATTACAACGACCAGTGGACCCGCCTGAGCAGCGAGTGGCAGATCAACGACAGTGTCAGCGCGCGCAACGAGCTGTACTACCTCAAGGCCCAGCGCCGCTGGCAGAACGCCGAGAACTACAATTTCAGTGCCGGGCAACTGACCCGCAGCGGCTTCTACGGCATCAAGCACAACCAGGAACAGGTCGGCGACCGCCAGACCTTTACCTTCAAACACACCCTGTTTGGCCTCGACAGCCAGACCGTGACCGGCGTGGAATACAACCGCATCCGCTTCCGCCTGGCCAGCAATTCACCGTTTACCGACGTAGTGACCGGAGGTCAGCCCATTGACCTGAAACACCCGGCCCAGGCACCGTTTGAAAGTGCCACCCCGTTCCTGCCGCTGTTCGCCACCACCACCAAGCAGTTCGCGGGCTTTGCGGAAAACCGCCTGCAACTGACTGACCGGCTCTCGCTGATCACCGGCATCCGTCGCGACTACGTGCACCTGGACCGCGATGAACTGCGCAGCGGTGAACGCAACGACAAGACCCTCACCGGCAACAACTGGAAGGCCGGCCTGGTGTTTGCCCTCACCCCGGACACCTCGGTCTACGGCCAGTACGCCACCAGCACCGATGGTGTCGGCGGCCTGATCTCCCTGGACTCAAGCCAACAGGCGTTCGACCTGTCCACCGCCAAACAGACGGAAATCGGCATCAAGCAAGCCTTCTGGGACCAGCGCGGCGAGTGGACCCTGGCGGCCTACCATATCGTCAAAAAGAAACTGCTGACCGATGTACCGGGCAACCCGCAGTTCAAACAGCAGGTGGGCCAGCAATCCTCCGACGGCCTGGAGGCCAGCCTCGACCTGCAACTGCCCCACGCCTGGCAACTGCAGGCCAATGCGGCCATCGTGCGGGCGCAGTACGACGACTTCCAGCAGAACGTCGGCGGCCTGCAGGTTTCGCGCGACGGCAATCGCCCGGTGGACGTGCCGCGCCGCACCGCCAACCTGTGGCTCAGCAAGGCCGTGACCGACGACATCCGCGCCGGGGCCGGCGTGCGTTATGTGGATGCGCGTTACGCCGACATGGCCAACCGCAATGAGCTGCCCAGCTACACCGTGGTCGACGCCACTGTTTCGTGGAAAGCCCTGCGCAACACGACATTGGGCCTGCAATTGAATAACCTGTTCGACCGCACCTATGCCGTAAGCCAATACAATGACGGCCAGCAATGGATTCTGGGGGAGCCGCGCTCGTTCTTCGTGACGGCGGACTACACCTTCTGACCCCCACCCCGGATCGCTGTTTGACTTGAGATATTTGATGCCCACACTCAACCTTCACCACCTCGCCTGGTCCCCCCTGGGGCATGGCCACTGCCATCACCAGTTCCATCTGCGTGATGCCAGCCTGCAGGTGGGTGCCGGGGAGTTTGTCGGGTTGATCGGGCCCAATGGCAGCGGCAAGACCAGCCTGTTGCGCTGCGCCTACCGCTTCAGCAAACCCGAGCAGGGCGAAGTGCACCTCGATCACCAGAACGTGTGGAAGCAATCCTCGCGCTGGTGCGCCCAGCGCATCGCCGTGGTGCTGCAGGAATTCCCCGATGCCTTCGGCCTGCGGGTCGATGAAGTGGTCGCCATGGGCCGCACTCCGCACAAAGGGCTGTTCGACAGCGATACCCTGCACGACCGCCAATTGATTCAACAGGCCCTCGAGTCCGTCGGCCTGCTGGGCTTTGAAGACCATGCCTTCGCCACCCTGTCCGGCGGTGAAAAGCAGCGCGTGATCCTCGCCCGCGCCCTGGCCCAGCAACCGCAACTGCTGATCCTCGACGAGCCGACCAACCACCTCGACCCGCGCTACCAACTGGAGCTGCTCAAGCTGGTCAAGCGCCTGCAGATCGGCACCCTGGCCAGCATCCACGACCTGAACCTGGCCGCGGCCTTCTGTGATCGCCTGTACGTGATCAACCATGGCCGTATCGTCGCCAGCGGCACGCCCCACCAAGTACTGACCGTCGAGCTGCTGCGTGAGGTGTTCGGGGTTGATGCCTTGATCGACACCCACCCTTTGTCCGGCTACCCACGAATCACCTGGATAACCCAACCATGATCCTGCGTTCCCTGCTGTGCCTTACCCTGCTGTGCGGTGCGACCCAGGCCTTTGCCGAAGCCACCCGCTACCCGTTGAAGATCCAGAGCTGCAACCGCGAGGTAACCTTCAATCAAGCCCCTGAACACGCGGTCAGCCACGACATCAACATGACCCAGATGATGCTCGCCCTGGGCCTCAAATCGCGCATGGTCGGCTACAGCGGCGTGACCGGCTGGAAGGCGGTGACCCCGCAAATGGCCACCCTTCTCGACGGCCTGCCGGAGCTGGCGGCCAAGTATCCGTCGGTGGAAACCCTGCTCAATGCCAACGTGGATTTCTTCTTCGCCGGCTGGGACTACGGCATGCGCGTCGGTGGCGATCTCACCCCGCAAACCCTGCAACCGTTGGGCATCAACGTGCTGGAATTGACCGAGTCGTGCGCATTCGTGATGAAGCGCCCGGCCGCGACCCTGGACGACACCTATAACGACCTGCGCAACCTGGGCCGGATCTTCGACGTGCAGGACCGCGCCAATGCCCTGATCGCCCGGATGCAGGCCCAGGTCGGCGCCGTGCAGAAAACCCTGCCCGCCGAACAGCCACGGGTATTTCTCTACGACAGCGGCGAAGACCGCGCCATGACCTCCGGCCGCCTGGGCATGCCCCAGGCGCTGATCGCGGCCGCCGGCGGGCGCAATATCCTCGACGATGTGGATGCCAGCTGGACCCGGGTCAACTGGGAGACCGTCGTCGAGCGTAACCCCCAGGTGATCGTGATCGTCGACTACAGCGAAATCACTGCCGAGCAGAAAATCCAGTTCCTGTTGGATAACCGGGCCCTGCAATCGGTGGATGCGATCAAGCAGCGACGCTTTATCGTGATCCCCTACGTGCAGGCCACGCCGGGCATCGACAATGTGCTGGCGGTGGAAACCCTGGCCAAGGGGTTCCACGGCCAATGATCGAGCGCCGCTATGCCCTGCTGCTCGCCGCCCTGGGTGCGGTGCTGCTGGTGTCCTGTGTGGTCTCGCTGGGCTTCGGCTCGGCGCGGGTGCCGGTGGACGTGGTGTGGCGGATTCTGTTGTACAAGGCCCTGGGGATCGGCGAAGTGGATTGGTCGGTGGGCCAGGAGCATATCGTCTGGCTGATCCGCGTGCCGCGCATGGTGCTTGGGGCACTGGTGGGCGCCGGGCTGGCGCTGATCGGCGCGGTCTTGCAGGCAGTCACCCGCAACCCGCTGGCCGACCCGCACCTGTTGGGCGTGACCTCGGGCGCAACTCTGGGCGCAGTGATTGTGGTGCTGCATGTCGGCCAGATCATCGGCCTGCTGACCCTGCCCATCGCCGCCTTTATCGGCGCCTTGCTGAGCATGCTGGTGGTGCTGGCGGTAGCCAGTCGCAACGGCCGGCTAGAAAGTGATCGCCTGTTGCTGTGCGGCGTGGCGGTGTCGTTTGTGATGATGGCGGCGGCCAATCTGCTGCTGTTCATGGGCGACCATCGCGCCGCGTCGGCGGTGATGTTCTGGATGCTCGGCGGCCTCGGCCTGGCACGCTGGGAACTGCTGGCGATTCCCAGCGCCACCGTGCTGTTGGGCCTGCTGTTGCTGCTGGGCATGGCCCGCCCACTGAACGCGCTGATGGCCGGCGAGCAGACCGCCGTGACCCTGGGCCTGAATGCCCGCACGGTACGGCTGCGGGTGTTTTTGATTGCCTCGCTGATGACCGGCGTACTGGTGTCGATCAGCGGCTCTATCGGCTTTGTCGGGCTGATGGTGCCGCATATCGCCCGGCGCCTGGTGGGCGCCGAGCACCGGCGCTTATTGCCGGTGTGCGTGCTGGTGGGCAGCCTGTTCCTGGTCTGGGTGGACGTCGCCGCGCGCACCCTGATCGCCCCCGAAGACCTGCCGATAGGCGTGGCCACGGCGGCGATTGGCGGGCTGTTTTTTATTGGTCTGATGCGCAGGCGCTAGGCCTCCTCAACACTCATCGACCGGCGGCGTATCGGCAGGTTGACCCTCGCCCTTACAACTCATCGCGGTCGCGTATCCTCAACGCTTCATCCATCTGGATTTCTTCGGTTTGCGTGTCGTCGCGGGTATCGACCTGAGCGTCTGACAGGCGTCCCTCGTACCGCCATAAGGCATCCCGCTCCAGTACAAAAAGCTCGCCGCTACTGGTCACGCGTTTCAAGAAGACACTGGGCTGAAGACCGGTGCCCAACACCATGACTTCCTCTTCCATCCTGGAAAAACTTGGGATGTATTTGAGGAGCGCCCCTTCGCGAACCGACAGATAAACGCTGGCTGGCCGTTGCGCATGGGCACGTACCACGCGCAGATAGAATCCGAGGAGGGTCGGGCCGACAAAGTTGTTGATCAGCCTCTGTTCCTTGGGATCACTGCTTTGAGTAGACGGCATGCTTTTATAGACAAGCTGGGCAGCGACCACTTCATAGCGCGATGGGAACACGGGTAACGGCACCGGGCGGCCCACCGGCTGTACCAGAGGCTGTACCGGCCCGTCGGGCCCCGTGTAGAAAAGTGCCAGTTGCTGCGCCGTATCGAGCCCGGCCGCCAATGGTTGCGTGCCGACAAACGAGGTGCGCGTGGGGTTACCCAATACGGCGGCCAGGTACTCCCGCCCCCGATACGGCGCGAGCCTGCGATGGATGGAGCGCGCTGCATCGTCGGCAAGGGAAAAGAGCGGGCCACAGGCCTGCCAGGTTGCAAAAAAGCCTTCCCCCGTACCGGGTCGCCAATCGGCGGCGACCCGCACAGTGCCGGACCAGACCCGGCCCTCGATCAATATATCCAGATTGCCTCGGGCAATCAGGCTGCGCACGTAGTCGAGCATGCGGGCGCCCCCCTGCAGTAGCTGCAAACGCAGGGTCTGTAGCGTGCCCAGGGTGTCCAGTTGCTCATCAGTGCCAAGGTACTGATACCTGAGCAGCGCGCCGTCCAGGCACGACAGGTAAAACGTTAGTTTTTTGTCCTTGAGCCCGTGAATGGAGAAGCGTATCCCCGTATCAATATCCGAGGGCAGAAAGAACGCCTGATGCAACGGGTCATCCTCCGCGGTCAGAACCTCCCGGGTAGCACAGAGGTAGAAACCTTCGAGCGTATAGCCCTGGGGAAACAGGCCCTGGGGGAAAACCTGGTTGTAGTCGCGATAGCTCTGGCGCACCAGCGGCAGACTGACCATGTAATGCCCCGATCTGTGCGATTTGAAGATGTAGCCGAACTGCAGGCTTTCGCCGTGCCTGCAGTGCTCATGGGCATAGCGCACTGCATCCTGTTCCTGAGTGAAGACCGGGCTGAACGGCGGATCGGCCAGCGAGTTCCTGATCAATAACGGCTCAGGTCGGTCGAGGTTGGCAATGAACGGGGTGCTGATCCTGCGAGGCAGGCCCCACACCTGGCTCCCCTCCACGACCCGCAATACACCGGCCTGGCCCAACCGGGACACAAACTCGACCGGGGTCAGCGTGCCATCGCGCATCTGGCGCTCGACAAGGTTATCCAACAGTTCCGCCCGTTCGAGCTTCAACGGCAGCAAGGCCTTTTTCAGCTCATCCTCCAGGACTGTATGGCTTCGGGTGTAACTGAGCACACAGCCGTCACTGCCCAATAGATACTCGCGGGTCAGACGCGTGTCCGGGGACTGCAACGATGAACTGATCACCCGAGTGGAGAGCATGTTGCGATAGACGTTTTTCTGCGTGACCTCCAGAGCAAACGGCAACTCCCGCACCGGGCTGGTGCGGTAGCGCGCGACAATCGTGTGCCCCGCCGGAAAGCCCCCGGAGGCGACCACTTCATCCGGCAGGATCCACTTGGGATCGAAATCTTCCCGAGGCACCCTCAACGGTTCGGTCGCCACGAACAGGCCGTCAGGGCGTTTGAGGATCACCCCCCCCATCCCTCCGTTATCGTGATTGCTCAGCTGCGAGCGCACATGCCGCACCGCATCATCCTGCTCCTGGAAAGCCGGCCCCAGGCGACGACGGATAAAGTTCCTGTAGGGCCGCCATAACACAGCGTTTTCGCTCACCGGGCCCCGTCGGTCCCAGCACTGGCTGCTGTACAACACCCGCAAGTCTCCGGCCTTGGCAATCAGCGAAATATAGCGGCGGGTATCCAGGGAGCCATTGCGCAGGCTCATGCCCTGGATCGTCACACCGTCCCCGCCACTACTCTGCTTGAGCAATGACGAAGCCTGGGGCTGATACCGCAACAAGGCCCCGTCCAACGTCGAAAAATACACCGGCAGCACGGGAGTGGTGGAAGACCGCGGTAAATTCCGGGCATCCTCTTCAGCACGCAACAACACCTCGGGCGTGACAAAAAAACTCGTCAGCCAGGCCTCTGTCGTGGATAGCCCCACGGGCAGCCATTGCTGTGAATACAGCAGGCCCACCAGGACAAACCCCTTGGCGAAATCGCCACCGGCCAGATACCCGGCGCCTCGGGTGGAATCACTCAACCAACGCCCGTCCGTCTTGACCGGCAACAGTTCACTGACCACGAATTCATCGCGTTGTGGGTGTTTGAGGATGTAGGCCGCCCCTCCCTGGGCATCCAGGTTCCTGCCGTACCAGCGAACGTGGGCGTTGAGTGCCGCCGCGTCCTGGCTGTTGAAAATCGCACCAAACGCCGGGGCTTGCAGATCCACTTCGGCGTACTCAAAGTTGGGCGTCCAGTCGTTGTAGACCTTGCCACGCGGCCCCCACAACTGGCTGCGAATCAGCACCTGCAGATTGCCCGCCTCCGCCAGGCGGCTGACAATGTCCACCGGCTTGAGCTTGCCGCTTTCCAACCGTTCGAAATACCCATGCTGGCCCGGCTCGCGGGTGGTGTTGTTGAGCACCAGCAATTCATTGGCCGAGCCACTGGGGGTGTAGCCGATCAGGTTGTTCGGCGACCCGCTCAGATAGGCCGGCTGCCGGGATTCGATCACCGAGCGGATCTCCCTGTCCGAGAACATCGTGATATTCACCTCCAGGTCGGCAAGGGTCCAGCCAAGACGCCGCTGGCGCCCCAGGTCACTCAAGGACAAAGCCGCATGGGAGGCGTAGCGGGCATGAATTTCATAACCCGCCGGGGGCACCAGCAAGCCACTGCCCTGTGTCGGCAGCAGCAGGTCGGAGGCAAAGCCGTCACCGTGGATGCTCACCGGATCAGTGAACACAAACCGCCCGTCGGTCTTCTTGAGGAGGTAGCCACCCAGAGCGGTCCCACGGCGAAAGCCGATCTTCTCGTGGGCATGGCGTGCGGCGTCATCGGCCGTCAGGAACGAGGCACTGAGCACCATGGCGCCCAAGCCCAACGGCAGTTGCTCAAGGTCATGCATCGGCCCCAGGACGTTCCATAACCCGCCCTGCTGAAGCACCACCAACTCCCCAGCGCGGATGACCCGGCGCACGAACTCGCGCGGGGCCAGCGAGCCATCGAGCAAGGCGGCCTGGTTGCCGTTGTCGGTGACTGCCTGGCCCGCCACGCTGAACAGTTCGTTGGCGGTCTGCGCACTCGGCACCTGCCAATGCAGCAGCGCGTTGTCGGCGGTCTGCAGATACAGCTTGAACCCCAGTCCGGCGATTTGCAGGCCGAAGGTGGCGATGGCCTGAGTCATGGCGTCCACCCACAGCGCCGGGCTGGCAAAGCGCTTGTACAACCAGGCTTCGCTGGCCGGCAATTGCCCGGGCTCGAAGCGCGGTGCGTTCCGGTAGACGCCGACCACCCGATAGTTAGAGAGCAGTTTCGGCTGACCGTCGGCGCGGGTCGGGAACAGGCTTGCCAGGGTCGAGCCCGCCGCCACCGGTAACGTCGCGACATACGACGAGCGGGTCTGATGCTTGAGGACAAACCCCTGGTATGCAGCAGGCGGCAGCGAGTCGAGATTATTCAGGGCGATCAGCGCCGCCACATGCCCCATGCCGGCGACCGGTGTAAAGAACGGCTGTTCCTGCACACTGCCGGCGGGGGCGACCGGGTGGCCGAGACGCCAGCCTCTGGATATCCGACCGCGAGCACCGCCCCAGACACGATTGGGCAATACCACCCGCAGGTCTCCAACATCCGCAAAGCCCCAGATGGCCCCTTCAAAGTCAGTGAACGGCTCGATCTCCAGCTCGCCGGTCAGTTGCTTGAGCAGCTTCTGCTCCGCTGCCGAGCCGCTGCTCATGTACTTGAGCAAAGAGCCCTCCGGCCCCGAGAGATAGTGGGCCGGGGCGAACTCGCGGTTACCGATGATAAACGCCTGGTCGGCCGACGAGAAAAAGCTGATAAACACCCTGACCTGGTCGGCGGAAAACTGTTCGTGCAGCTGTTGTTCCCCAGCGGAGCCTGCCGGATGCGAATGGTAGAAGGCGTGGCAGTCATAGGGCGACGGTGCAATGAAGTAGTCATGCTCGTCGGTGGCCATCATGGTGCGGAAATCAAACTGAATGGACGCACCGGCCACCGGCTCAGTGGCGAAATAACGCCCGCCCTGTTTCAGTACCGCGCCGCCATACTCCTTGTCACGCCGCTCGCCGATCCGATTGTGGGCCCAGCGGGCAGCATCGTCGGCCGTGGCAAAAGGCGGGCTCAAGACGGGCTTGGGAATCAACGAACAAGCACGCCAGTGCCCATCGACCGGGCCAACCTTGTCCCAGATCTTCCCTGCCCGGATCACCGCCAAATGCCCGGCTGCTGCCACGCGCAGCACAAAATCCCGCGGCCGCAACGTGCCGGCAAGCAGCGCCGAATCAATCTGGTTATCCACCACCCGCCCGCTGGGCTCGACGCGAAAAAGCTCCGTCTCAGCCGCCGAAAACCCACAGGTGTATCGCAACAACGCGCCATCGTTGAGGTTGCGATAGAACCACAGCTGGCGCCCCGGCCCCAGTAAATCCGTGGCCTGGTGCCCCTGATAAAGCTGGGTCGCCAGCTCAAGCGGAGTAAAGAAGTTACGGTACAGCCAGGGTTCCAGGGCGGCGAGCCGCACTGGCGTCGGGGTTTTTCCCAGATAGACCCCGACCCAATGAAAATGGTCGTGCACCACGCGCTTGCCATCCGGGGTGCGCGGGAAGAGCTGTTGAACCGACAGCGCCGGTGCGCCATCGGCCTGGGGTTCGCTCAGCACATAGTCTTCTTTGTCGACGTGCTTGAGGATAAACACCGGCCGTGTCCGCTGGGGGCTGCGCGCCTGCAGCACCGCCAACGCAGCCGTCAGTCCCGCCTGGACAGGCCCGCAGGCAGGCAGGTCGTAGGTGTGTGAGGCAAAGGGTGAATACGCCTGCCACTGCTTGGGAACGGTGCCCACCGAACCGCCCCACAAGGGACTGGACACCACAAAGGACAGTTGGCTGACACTGAGCACCTTCTTGATAAGGCTTTCCGGTTTGTTGTCGGGGATCCCGTCCTCATGATTGAAGTGCAGCTTTTGATCAAGCCAGACCCCGAAACGGCGCTCCTCTTCCGAGCCGCTGGTGACATGCTTGAGCAACGCGCCGTCGGGAGCGGACAGATAGGACGCAGAGAAAAAACCGCGCTCCAGAATATTGATGGCCAGATCAATGTCCGAAAAAAAGCCGTTCAGCGCCCGGACCTGACGATCGGAAAACTGCGGATTATTGGCTTCGAACTCATCGAACAGATCGGGGTGAGAGTGGTAGTCGGCCACACACCGATAGCCTTCCGGGGCCAGGTACTGCCCATTGCTGTCGACTTTCAGTACCTTCCAGTGATCGAAACTATTGCGCTCCCCGGCGATGGGCTCGGTGGAATGAAAGTAACCATCCGCCAGGCTCTCCAGAATCACTCCGCCGTACTCCACATCCCGCCGCCGACCAATCTGCTGATGAGCATAACGAGCCGCATCATCCATGCTGGCAAAGGCCGGCCCCACTGGCGGCAGCACCGCATCTGACTGCAAACCGCCCCCGAACCAGCCGCGTTTAGGTCGCTCCATGACATCCCCTCCAATTGGATAATCGCTGTGGCCAGACGCTGGCCACACAACCAGCCAAATAATCACCGCTGCGGCCAGGCAGGGGGCGCTAGATAGTTATCTGCCGCCGCGCCCTGCCCTATTCGGGCGCGCGTCACGCACCAGCATGCAAAACAGGCCCTCACTTGGTGCAGCGTGCCTTGCCCACCCAGTCGATAGCCCCTGCAACCGCGCGGTGCAGGCACTAGGCACAGCCTTTGCAAACGCTCCAGCAATGCCCCTATCTGCCCTCATGAAAATAATCAGTTCTGGAGATCGCACCATGAAGCGTCGCAGCTTGATCAAGGCTTTCACTCTGTCGGCATCCATTGCCGCCATGGGCCTGACCTGGACCGTCCAGGCCGCCGAGACCATCAAGGTCGGCATCCTGCATTCGCTGTCCGGGACCATGGCCATTTCCGAAACGTCCCTCAAGGACATGGCGCTGATGACCATCGACGAGATCAACGCCAAGGGCGGAGTGAACGGCAAGATGCTCGAAGCGGTGGTGGTCGACCCGGCCTCCAACTGGCCGCTGTTCGCCGAGAAGGGCCGACAGTTGCTGACCCAGGACAAGGTCGCGGTGGTGTTCGGCTGCTGGACCTCGGTGTCGCGTAAATCGGTGCTGCCGGTGTTCGAAGAACTCAACGGCCTGCTGTTCTACCCGGTGCAATACGAAGGCGAAGAGATGTCGCCCAACGTGTTCTACACCGGCGCCGCGCCGAACCAGCAGGCGATCCCGGCGGTGGAATACCTGATGAGCGAAGAAGGCGGCAGCGCCAAGCGTTTCTTCCTGCTGGGCACCGACTACGTGTACCCGCGCACCACCAACAAGATCCTGCGTGCGTTCCTGCATTCCAAAGGCGTGGCCGACAAGGACATCGAAGAGGTCTACACCCCGTTCGGCCATAGCGATTACCAGACCATCGTGGCCAACATCAAAAAGTTCTCGGCGGGCGGCAAGACCGCCGTGGTCTCCACGGTCAATGGCGACTCCAACGTGCCGTTCTACAAGGAACTGGCCAACCAGGGCCTGAAGGCCACCGAGGTGCCGGTGGTGGCGTTCTCGGTGGGCGAAGAAGAACTGCGCGGCATCGACACCAAGCCGCTGGTGGGCAACCTGGCGGCGTGGAACTACTTCCAGTCGGTAGAAAACCCGGTCAACGCCAAGTTCGTCGCCGACTGGAAAGCCTACGCCAAGAAACACAACCTGCCGGGCGCCGATAAAGCGGTGACCAACGACCCGATGGAAGCCACCTACGTCGGCATCCATATGTGGGCGCAGGCCGCTGAGAAAGCCAAGTCCACCGACGTCGACAAGGTGCGCGAAGCCCTGGCCGGCCAGACTTTTGCGGCACCGTCGGGCTACACCCTGACCATGGACAAGACCAACCACCACCTGCATAAGCCGGTGATGATTGGCGAGATCCAGTCCGACGGCCAGTTCTCGGTGGTGTGGCAGACCGAAGGGCCGATCCGTGCCCAGCCGTGGAGCCCGTACATCCCTGGCAATGACAAGAAGCCGGATCACGCGGTGAAGAGCAACTAAACCGCACCACAGATCAAATGTGGGAGCAGGTCGAATCGCCGCTCCCACATAAACCTAGTCCGCGCATGACCAGGACATTTGTTTATGCCCACTGCCCTCCACCGCTTCCTCCTGGCCTGCCTGCTGCTGCTGCCCCTGGCCGCACACGCCGGTGATGCCGAAGACTTCCTCGCCGCCAACCCGAGCCAACAAGCCAAGCTGTTGCAGGACTGGGCCGCCCAGCCTGACCCGGCGCGCATCGAGTTGGTCAACGCCCTGCAACAAGGCCAACTCACGGTCAACGGCGAACCCAAGACCGTGCGCCTGAACAACCGCCTGCGCGGCCTGATCGATAATGTGCAGGCCAGCCAACAACTGCTCGCCGCCGATCCCACGGTGCGCCTGGCCGCTGCGCGGACCCTGCAAAAAAGCGCGCAGCCTGCGCAACTGAAATTCCTCGACCAGCAACTCGCCAGCGAAGCCGACGACGACGTCCACAGTGCCCTGAGCCTGGCCCTCGCCAACCTGCAACTGGTCGACCCCGATCCGGCCGTGCGCCTGGCTGCCGTGCGCCTGCTTGGCAGCACCGGCGACCCGCTGGCCCGCACGCGCCTGGAAGCCTTGCTGGCGCCCGGCGTGGAAACCGATGCCGGGGTGCACACCGCCGCCGAAACCAGCCTGGCCCAGGTCAAGCGCAAGTTGCTGGTGGGCGAGATCCTCGGGCAAGCCTTCAGCGGCATGTCCCTGGGTTCGATCCTGCTGCTGGCGGCCCTGGGCCTGGCGATCACCTTCGGCTTGCTCGGGGTGATCAACATGGCCCACGGCGAGATGTTGATGCTCGGTGCCTACTCCACCTACGTGGTGCAGTTGCTGATGCAGCGCTACATGCCCCAGGCAATCGAGTTCTACCCGCTGATCGCGCTGCCGGTGGCGTTTTTTGTCACCGCCGGCATCGGCATGGCCCTGGAACGCACGGTGATCCGTCACCTCTACGGCCGCCCCCTGGAAACCTTGCTCGCCACCTGGGGCATCAGCCTGATGCTGATCCAACTGGTGCGCCTGCTGTTCGGTGCACAGAACGTCGAAGTGGCCAACCCGGCCTGGCTGTCGGGCGGGATCCAGGTGCTGCCCAACCTGGTGCTGCCGTACAACCGCATCGTGATCATCGGCTTTGCGTTGTGCGTGGTGGTGCTGACCTGGCTGCTGCTGAACAAGACCCGCCTGGGCCTCAACGTGCGTGCCGTGACCCAGAACCGCAACATGGCCGCCTGCTGCGGCGTGCCCACCGGGCGTGTGGACATGCTCGCCTTTGGCCTCGGTTCGGGTATCGCCGGCTTAGGTGGCGTGGCCCTGAGCCAGATCGGCAACGTCGGCCCGGACCTGGGCCAGAGCTACATCATCGACTCGTTCCTGGTGGTGGTACTCGGCGGGGTCGGCCAGTTGGCCGGCAGCGTCATGGCCGCCTTTGGCCTGGGGATCGCCAACAAGATTCTCGAACCGCAGATCGGTGCCGTACTCGGCAAGATCCTGATCCTCGCGCTGATCATTCTGTTTATCCAGAAACGCCCGCAAGGACTCTTCGCACTGAAAGGACGGGTGATCGACTGATGAACCAGCCATTGATGCTTACAGCCGCGCAAAAGGCCGGCCCCAAGGTAACGATCGCGGTGGGTGTGGTGATCCTCGCCGTGCTGCTGGCGTTGCCGCTGCTGTCGCTGCTGCCTGCCGATAACGCATTGCATGTCTCGGCCTACACCCTGACGCTGGTGGGCAAGATCCTCTGCTACGCCATCGTCGCCCTGGCCCTGGACCTGGTGTGGGGCTACGCCGGTATGTTGTCCCTGGGGCACGGCCTGTTCTTCGCCCTCGGCGGTTATGCCATGGGCATGTACCTGATGCGCCAGGCCGCCGGCAGCGAGTTGCCGGCGTTCATGACCTTCCTGTCGTGGACCGAACTGCCGTGGTATTGGCTCGGTACCCAGCACTTCCTCTGGGCCCTGTGCCTGGTGGTGTTGGCCCCGGGTTTGCTGGCGCTGGTGTTCGGCTTTTTTGCCTTTCGCTCGCGGATCAAGGGCGTGTATTTCTCGATCATGACCCAGGCCCTGACCTTTGCCGGGATGCTGTTGTTTTTCCGCAACGAGACCGGCTTTGGCGGCAATAACGGCTTTACCAACTTCCGCAGCATCCTGGGCTTCGGTATCACCGAGCCCGGTACCCGCGCGGTGCTGTTCCTGGCCACGGTGCTGCTGTTGGTGGGCAGCCTGTTTATCGGCTGGCGCCTGGCCCGGAGCAAGTTCGGGCGGGTGCTGACGGCCCTGCGCGACGCGGAAAACCGTCTGATGTTCTGCGGCTATGACCCGCGTGGCTTCAAGCTGTTTGTGTGGGTGTTGAGCGCGGTGCTGTGCGGCCTCGCCGGGGCGCTGTACGTGCCGCAAGTGGGCATCATCAACCCCAGTGAAATGTCGCCGACCAACTCCATCGAAGCCGCCGTATGGGTGGCCCTGGGCGGGCGCGGCACACTGATCGGCCCACTGCTGGGTGCCGGCGTGGTCAACGGCATGAAGAGCTGGTTCACCGTGGCCTTCCCGGAGTACTGGCTGTTCTTCCTGGGGGCACTGTTCATTATCGTCACCCTGTACCTGCCCAAGGGCATCATCGGCCTGCTGAAGAAAAGGGGCGAACAATGAGAGTCACGGCAACCGACCAGTTCATGCTCGAACCGATCATCGAACCGAACCGCGACCAGGGCACCAGCCGCGACGCCATCGGCCTCGGCCAGGCCGCCGGCAAGGGCCTCAATACCCGCCATGGCACGATCCTGACCCTGGAAGATATCAGCGTCAGCTTCGATGGTTTCAAGGCCCTCAACGACTTGAACCTGTACATCGGCGTCGGCGAATTGCGCTGCATCATCGGCCCCAACGGCGCGGGCAAGACCACGCTGATGGACGTCATCACCGGTAAGACCCGCCCCAGCCACGGCAAGGCGTGGTTCGGTGAGACCCTGGACCTGACGCGCATGAGCGAAGTGCAGATCGCCCAGGCCGGTATTGGCCGCAAGTTCCAGAAGCCCACGGTGTTCGAAGCCCTGAGCGTGTTCGAGAACCTGGAGCTGGCACAGAAGACCGACAAATCGGTGTGGGCCAGCCTGCGCGCGCGTCTGAGCGGTGAACAGAAAGACCGCATTGAGGAGGTGCTCGACACTATTCGCCTGACCACGTCGGTACAGCGCCCGGCCGGCTTGCTGTCCCACGGCCAGAAGCAGTTCCTGGAAATCGGCATGCTGCTGATGCAAGACCCGCAACTGTTGCTGCTCGACGAGCCGGTGGCCGGCATGACCGACGCCGAGACCGAGTTCACCGCCGAACTGTTCAAGCGCCTGGCGGGCAAGCATTCGCTGATGGTGGTGGAGCACGACATGGGCTTTGTCGGCTCGATTGCCGACCATGTGACGGTGCTGCACCAGGGCAGCGTGCTGGCCGAAGGGTCGCTGGAGCAGGTGCAGGAAAACGAGCGGGTGATCGAGGTATACCTCGGTCGTTGAGCCAGACACAGACCGCTTACTGTGGGAACCAAATCAAATGTGGGAGCTGCCTTGTCGGATCGCCGCATCGCTGCGATCCAGACAACTCGGTATGTCTGATGGACCGAGGTGATGCCATCGCAGGCAAGCCAGCTCCCACAGTTGATCCGGTTCCTACCAGGGATTTGAGGAGAGTTTGAACATGTTGCAAGTCGACAAGCTGCACCAGTACTACGGCGGCAGCCACATCCTGCGCGGCCTTTCGTTCGACGTGAAAGTCGGTGAGGTCACCTGCCTGCTCGGCCGTAACGGCGTGGGCAAGACCACCCTGCTCAAATGCCTGATGGGCCTGCTGCCCGCCAAGGAAGGTGCGGTGAACTGGGAAGGCAAGGCCATCACCGGCTTCAAGCCGCACCAGCGGGTACACGCCGGCATCGCCTACGTGCCCCAGGGCCGCGAGATTTTCGGCCGGCTGACGGTGGAAGAAAACCTGCTGATGGGCCTGTCGCGTTTTCCCGGCAGCGAAGCCAAGCAAGTCCCGGCGTTTATCTACGAGCTGTTCCCCGTGCTGCTGCAAATGAAGCACCGGCGCGGTGGCGACCTGTCCGGTGGGCAACAGCAACAACTGGCCATCGGGCGCGCCCTGGCCAGCCGTCCGCGCCTGTTGATCCTCGATGAGCCCACCGAAGGTATCCAGCCGTCGGTGATCAAGGAGATCGGCGCGGTGATCAAGAAGCTCGCCGAGCGCGGCGACATGGCGATTTTGCTGGTGGAACAGTTCTACGATTTTGCCGCCGAACTGGCCGATCAATACCTGGTGATGTCCCGGGGTGAGATCGTCCAGCAGGGCCGTGGTGAAAATATGGAGGCCGACGGTGTACGCGGCCTGGTTACCATCTAATCTGTAGCGTCCCGTTGATTAAGCCCTGACCATGACCGTTCCTGCCCCCACCGCCCTGTTCACCCCCAGCTGGCACGCCGCGCTGGAGTTGGGCTATGCACGCTTCGGCGCCAGCACACGCCCGGTGATGCGCCGCCACCTGGGCCCGCTGCGGGTGCAAAAGCACCTGTACGCCGAAGGCCCCGAGGTGTGCCAGCACATCATCGTGCACCCGCCGGGCGGGATTGCCGGAGGGGATCGCCTGGAGATCACCGCCCACCTGGCTGAGGGCGCGTGGGCGCAATTGACCAGCCCCGGCGCTGCCAAGTGGTACCGCGCCAGCGGGCCGGCCTATCAGCAGGTGGCCTTGACGGTCGAGGCCGGCGCCACCCTGGAGTGGCTGCCCCAGGAAACCATCGTGTTCAGTGCGGCCCAGGCCGAACTCAGCACCCGCATCGACCTGCACGGCGACGCCCGGCTGTTGTACTGGGATGTGGTGGCGCTGGGGCGCCCGGCCAGTGGCGAGCGTTTCGAGCGCGGGCACTTCCAGTCGCACCTGGACATCCGCCGCGACGGCCAGTTGCTCTGGCATGAGCGCCAGCGCATCGTCGGCGACGACGGCCTACTCGACTCGCCGATCGGCCTGGATGGCCAGCCGGTGTTTGCCACCTTGCTGGTGACCGGTGAAATCGACAGTGAACTGCTGGAACAGTGTCGCGCCCTGCCCCATGCAGTACGCGGCGACCTGACCCAGTTGCCGGGCTTGCTGGTGGCGCGCTGCCTGGCCAGCGAGACCCTGCTGGCGCGGGCGTGGTTGATTGATTTATGGCGACTGTTGCGCCCGGCACTGCTGGGGCGTGAGGCTGTACCCCCAAGAATTTGGAACACATGAAGGTGGAACCGGGCTTGTGTGGGAGCGGGTTCCCACAATGAATCTTCGGTGTTTTTTAGAATGCTTTTTATGACGGACTGCTGACCATGGACCTGACCCCAAGGGAAAAAGACAAACTGCTGATCTTCACCGCAGGCCTGGTGGCCGAGCGCCGCCTGGCGCGCGGGGTGAAGCTCAATTACCCGGAAACCATCGCCTATATCTCCGCCGCCCTGCTTGAAGGCGCGCGCGACGGGCGCACCGTGGCCGACCTGATGCACTTTGGCACCACCCTGCTCAGTCGCGAGCAAGTGATGGAAGGCATCCCGGAGATGATCCCGGATATCCAGGTTGAAGCCACTTTCCCGGACGGCACCAAACTGGTGACCGTCCACCAACCCATCGCCTGAGGCCCGGCCATGTCCTTGCTGATTCGTGACGCGGTACACGGCGACCTGCCGGCCATCTGCGATATCTACAACGATGCCGTGCTCAACAGCACCGCCATCTGGAACGACCAACCCGTGGACCTGGGCAATCGCCAGGCCTGGTTCAGTGCGCGCCAGGCGCAGTGCTATCCGATTCTGGTGGCGGTGGAAGCCGAGGAGGTGGTCGGCTATGCCTCGTTCGGCGATTGGCGGCCCTTCGACGGTTTTCGCCACACCGTCGAACATTCGGTGTACGTGCGCAACGACCAACGCGGCAAAGGCCTTGGCCCCTTGCTGATGCAGGCACTGATCGAACGCGCCAGGGCCTGTGACAAACACGTGATGGTCGCCGCCATCGAAAGCGGCAACCAGGCCTCGATCCGCCTGCATGAGCGCCTGGGCTTCAGTGTCACCGGGCAGATGGCCCAGGTAGGCACCAAGTTTGGCCGCTGGCTGGACCTGACCTTTATGCAACTGCTGCTCAACCCTGGCGCCCAGCCGCCGGCGGTTCACAAGGAGTAATAGCGATGAACGCTGCCCAACTGCGTCGAGTGAATGCCGAAAGTTTTGCCCATTACCGCCAGGGCTTGATTGAGTTGTTGCTGGACGCCGTGCAGCACGGCGCATCGGTAGGCTTCATGGCCGACCTCGACGCGGCCCAGGCGCGCAGCTACTTCGATGGCGTACAAGCCGGCGTCGAGGACGCCAGCGTGTTGCTGTGGGTGGTGGTGCGTAATGAGCAAGTCCTGGCCAGCGTGCAACTGGCGCTGTGCCAGAAAGCCAATGGCCTCAACCGTGCCGAGGTGCAGAAACTATTGGTGCGCAATGACGCCCGGCGCCACGGCCTCGGCCAGCAATTGATGAGCGCCCTGGAGCTGTGCGCGCGCCAGCACAAGCGCGGCCTGCTGTACCTGGACACCGAAGCTGGCTCCCCCGCCGAAGCCTTCTACCAGGCCCTGCGCTACACCAAAATCGGCGAGCTGCCGGACTACTGCCAAAGCCCGGACGGGCGCTACAGCCCGACCGCCATCTACTACAAGACCCTGGGGCAACCTGCATGATTCCTGGCCAATTCCAGATCCAGCCTGGCGACATCGAATTGAATGTGGGCCGGCGCACATTGAGCCTGAGCGTGGCCAACAGTGGCGACCGGCCGATCCAGGTCGGCTCCCATTACCATTTTTTCGAGACCAACGACGCGCTGACCTTTGACCGCGCCCTCAGCCGTGGCATGCGCCTGAACATCCCGGCGGGCACGGCGGTGCGCTTTGAACCGGGGCAGAGTCGCGAGGTGGAGTTGGTGGAGCTGGCAGGGTTGCGCCGGGTGTTTGGCTTTGCCGGACGGATCATGGGCGACCTCGACTGACTGATCGTTCCCACGCTCCGCGTGGGAACGCCGCCTGGGACGCTCCGCGTCCCGCTCTTAACGTCGTGACGCAGAGCGTCAGCGGATGCATCCCCACGCAGAGCGTGGGAACGATCAACACAAATTTTTCAGGACACCCCAATGAAAATCAGCCGCCAAGCCTACGCCGACATGTTCGGCCCCACCGTCGGCGACAAGGTCCGCCTGGCCGATACCGAGCTGTGGATCGAAGTCGAACAGGACTTCACCACCTACGGCGAAGAAGTGAAGTTCGGCGGCGGCAAGGTCATCCGGGACGGCCAGGGCCAGAGCCAACTGCTGGCCGCCGAGGTGGTCGACACGGTCATCACCAACGCGCTGATCATCGACCACTGGGGCATCGTCAAGGCCGACGTCGGCCTGAAAAATGGCCGCATCGCCGGGATCGGCAAGGCCGGAAACCCGGATATCCAGCCCGGCGTGACCCTGGCCATCGGCGCCAGCACGGAGGTGATTGCCGGCGAAGGCATGATCCTCACCGCCGGCGGCATCGACACCCATGTGCACTTCATTTGCCCGCAGCAGATCGAAGAGGCGCTGACCAGTGGCGTCACCACCATGATCGGCGGCGGCACGGGCCCGGCCACCGGCACCAACGCCACCACCTGCACCTCCGGCCCATGGCACCTGGCGCGCATGCTGCAATCAGCCGAGGCGTTTCCGATGAACTTGGGCTTTACCGGCAAGGGCAACGCCAGCCTGCCCGAGCCTTTGATCGAGCAGGTCAAGGCCGGGGCGATTGGCTTGAAGCTGCATGAAGACTGGGGCACCACCCCGGCCAGCATCGACAACTGCCTGAGCGTGGCCGACGAGTACGACGTGCAGGTGGCAATCCACAGCGACACGCTCAACGAGTCGGGTTTTGTCGAAACCACCCTCGCCGCCCTCAAGGGCCGCACCATCCACACCTATCACACCGAGGGTGCCGGCGGCGGGCATGCGCCGGATATCATCAAGGCCTGCGGCTTCCCCAAGGTGCTGCCCAGCTCCACCAACCCGACCCGGCCGTTCACCCGCAATACCATCGACGAACACCTGGACATGCTGATGGTCTGCCATCACCTCGACCCAAGCATTGCCGAGGACGTGGCCTTCGCCGAAAGCCGCATCCGCCGCGAGACCATCGCCGCCGAAGACATCCTGCATGACCTCGGCGCCTTTTCGATGATCAGCTCCGACAGCCAAGCCATGGGCCGCGTAGGCGAAGTGATCATGCGCACCTGGCAAACCGCCGACAAGATGAAGAAACAGCGCGGGCCGCTGCCCGGCGACGGCGAGGGCAATGACAACTTCCGCGCCAAGCGCTATATCGCCAAGTACACCATCAACCCGGCGATCACCCACGGTATCAGCCATGAAGTGGGCTCCATCGAAGTCGGCAAATGGGCCGACCTGGTGTTGTGGCGCCCGGCGTTCTTCGGCATCAAGCCCACGTTGATCCTCAAGGGCGGGGCAATTGCGTCCAGCCTGATGGGCGATATCAACGGCTCGATCCCCACCCCGCAGCCGGTGCACTACCGCCCGATGTTCGCCAGCTTCGGCAGCTCGCTGCACGCCACCAGCCTGACGTTTATCAGCCAGGCGGCGCTGGCCGAGGGCCTGCCGCAGGCGTTGGGCCTGAAGAAGCAGATCGCCGTGGTCAAGGGGTGCCGCCAGGTGCAGAAGACCGGCCTGATCCACAACGACTACCTGCCAGACATCGACGTAGACCCGCAGACCTACCAGGTCAAGGCCGATGGCGAACTGTTGTGGTGCGAGCCGGCGGACGTGCTGCCGATGGCCCAGCGTTACTTCCTGTTCTGACCGTTCATCGGCAGATACCCGCCGTGCCAGTGAAGCGAAGAGGTGTAAGGCGCTACGATGCGCCACGCTTCTTCACTGTCTTGCACTTGGGAACCTGGCTATGCGCCTATCCGAATTCATCGTGTTACATGCCGACCGGATCGTCGATGAATGGGAACAGTTTGCCGAAACCTTGACCCCGGCCGCCGAAACCCTGAACCGCACGCAACTGCGCGACCACGCGCACTCCATCCTGCTGGCCGCTGCGCGGGACATGAACACCCGCCAGAGCGCCAGCGAACAGGCGGCCAAGGCCAAGGGCGAAGGCCTGGAAAAAACCCCGAGCCTGGACGAAGCCGCCGCCAGCCATGGCGAGCTGCGCCATACCGTTGGCTTTGACCTGGTACAGATGACCTCCGAGTTCCGCCACCTGCGCGCTTGCGTGATCCGCCTGTGGGTCAATCACCTGGAATCGCCAGAGCTGACCTATTTCCAGGACATGATCCGCTTCAACGAAGCCATCGACGAAGCCCTGGCCGAATCCACGGCGGCCTACGCCGAGCAGGTCAATCGCTCGCGGGATATCTTCCTCGCCATCCTCGGCCACGACCTGCGCGCACCGTTGCAGGCGGTGAAGATGTCCACCGAGATGTTGTTGCGCAAAGCCCCGCTGGACAGCAAAGGCCTGAGCCTGGTGGGCAATATCCAGAATGGCGCCCGGCATATGGGAGCGATGGTCAGCGATCTCTTGGAGTTTGTGCGCAGCCGGCTGGGCAGCAGCCTGCCGATCGAGCCCAAACCGATGAACCTGGCCGATGCAGCCAGGGAGGCCATCGCCGAAGCGTGCGCAGGCCGCCCGGATTGCCAGGTTCACTTGCATACCGACGGGGACACCCAAGGGCAGTGGGATCGCGGGCGCATTGATCAACTGCTGCAGAATCTGATCGGCAATGCGTTACAGCACGGGCTCAACGGCCAGGCGCCGACCCTGAGCCTCGACGGCACCGCCGACAGCGTGGAACTGCGCATGCACAACTTTGGCCCGCCGATTCCCCAGGCGGCGCTAGGTACCGTATTCGACCCGCTGGTGCGCAGCGCCACTGAAGAACTGGGCAGCAACTCGACCAGCCTTGGGCTGGGGTTGTTTATCGTCAAGGAAGTGGTGCAGGCCCACCGAGGCACGATTGAAGTGGCGTCCAGCGAGGCGGGGGGCACCACGTTTACCGTGGTACTGCCACGCCGATAGGCCACGCAAATCCTTTGTGTGTCGAGCGATAGCGAGGCTGCGATAGCGGTGGGTCAGCCAACATCAATACTGGCAATGCCGCCGCCATCGCAGCCTCGCTGGGGCTCGACAGCTCCCACAGTAAACTTGCGTTCCTGACACAGATTGAGAGGCGCCGCCAATCCCTGTGGGAGCTGTCGAGCTTTAGCGAGGCTGCGATAGCGGTGGGTCAGCCAACATCCACGCTGGCAATGCCGCCGCCATCGCAGCCTCGCCGGGGCTCGACAGCTCCCACATTGGACTGGTGTTCCTGACATAGACTGAGAGGCGCCGCCAATCCCTGTGGGAGCTGTCGAGCTTTAGCGAGGCTGCGATAGCGGTGGGTCAGCCAACATCCACGCTGGCAATGCCGCCGCCATCGCAGCCTCGCCAGTGCTCGACAGCTCCCACAGTAAACTTGCGTTCCTCACACAGATTGAGAGGCGCCGCCGATCCCTGTGGGAGCTGTCAGCGGCTCCAGGTTTCCCGTGGATCAAAGTTGGCCTTTTTCGCCAATTCCTGCCACAGCGCCTTGACCTCTTCGTCGCTGCTTTTCGGCATCACTGCCTTGAGCTGCACAAACAGATACCCGCGCTGCCCGGCCTTGTTCAGCAAGCCATGGCCCTTGGCCCGCATGCGCTGGCCATTCTGGCTGCCGGCCGGGACTTTGAGGTTGATCTTGCCGGTCAGGGTCGGCACCGCGACTTCTGCACCCAGGGCCAATTCCCACGGTGCCAGCGGCAAATTAATCACCAGGTTTTCGCCTTCCACCTCAAACTTCGGATGCGGCGCAAAGCGGATGATCAGGTACAGGTCGCCATTCGCGCCGCCACCAATCCCCGGGGCGCCCTGGCCCTTGAGGCGGATGCGCTCGCCATCGGCCACGCCGGCCGGGATCTTCACGTTCAGGCTCTTGGTGGTGTTGCTGACGTGCTGGCCCGCCGCATTGTATTGCGGCACCTGGAAGCTGATCGCCTTGGACTCGGTAGACAGCGTCTCTTCCAGGAACACCGGCAGTTCCATCTCCACATCCTGGCCGCGACGGCCGGGGCTGCGCCCTTGAGCGCCGCCGAAGCCGTTGCCACGCGAACCAAAGATCGAGCTGAAGAAGTCCGAAAACTCGCCCGTGTCCTGGCCACCGCCAAACCCGCCACGGCTCTGCCAGCCTGGCGGCCCCTGGAAAGGTTGACCGTGCTGGCCATAGCGGCGCAATTCGTCATATTCGGCGCGCTTGTCGGCACTTTTCAGCGCTTCATAGGCTTCCGAGGCGTCCTTGAACTTCTCTTCCGCGTCCTTTTCCTTGCTGACGTCAGGATGATACTTACGGGCCAGCTTGCGATAAGCGGCCTTGATTTGCTTGTCATCGGCCGTCGGCTCGACACCAAGAATCTTGTAATAGTCTTTGAAATCCATGGGGGCATCACCATCCGTTATCGAGATCGCACAGTCGAGCCCTGCCTGCCGGGGCATTGCGGGGCGATTCGAGGTGCGTCAGAAAAATATCGGCGGCTTGCAGGACAAACTTGATCCTTTCGACAGCCACCAACCGTATGCACAGGAGTTGGGGGCAAGGAGCCGACCTTTCAAGGTAACAAGTCTGCTGTATTTAGCGGATAGTCGGCCTACGCATCTGCACGCGAGTGACATACACTGCGCGGCCGTTTTTTAACCGGAACCTGTTAGACATGAACAACACCTCCCCAGCCCGTGCCTGCGGCATCGACTTCGGCACGTCCAACTCCACTGTCGGCTGGATCCGTCCCGGCATGGAAACGCTTATTGCGCTGGAGGACGACAAGATCACCCTGCCGTCGGTGGTGTTCTTCAACTTCGAAGAACGCCGCCCGGTGTACGGCCGCCTGGCGCTGCACGAGTACCTGGAAGGCTACGAAGGCCGCCTGATGCGCTCGCTCAAAAGCCTGCTGGGCTCCAAGCTGATCAAGCACGACACCAGCGTGCTGGGCACGGCCATGCCGTTCAAGGACCTGTTGGGCCTGTTTATCGGCCAACTCAAGAACCGCGCCGAAGCCACCGCCGGCCGTGAGTTTGAAGAAGTGGTGCTGGGCCGCCCAGTATTTTTCGTCGACGACGACCCGATGGCCGACAAAGAGGCCGAAGACACCCTGGTGGACGTGGCCCGCAAGCTCGGTTTCAAGGAGGTCTCGTTCCAGTACGAGCCGATTGCCGCGGCCTTCGACTACGAGTCCACCATTGAAAAAGAAGAGTTGGTACTGATTGTCGACATCGGCGGCGGTACCTCCGACTTCTCCCTGGTGCGCCTGTCGCCCGAGCGACGCAAGCATGACAACCGCCACGACGACATCCTCGCCACCGGCGGCGTGCATATCGGCGGTACCGACTTCGACAAACAGCTCTCGCTGGCCGGCATGATGCCGCTGTTCGGCTATGGCAGCCGCATGAAAAGCGGCGCCTACATGCCCACCAGCCACCATATGAACCTGGCCACCTGGCACACCATCAACTCGGTGTACTCGCAAAAATCCCAGCTGGCCCTGGGCAGCATGCGCTACGACATCGAAGACACCGGCGGCATCGACCGTCTGTTCAAGCTGATCGAACAGCGCGCCGGCCACTGGCTGGCCATGGAAGTCGAAGAGACCAAGATCCACCTCACCCACGACGACAGCCGCCATGTGCCGCTGGACCGGGTAGAACCGGGCCTGAGCGTGGAACTGAGCCGCGCCCTGTTCGAGTCCTCCATCGACAACCTGCTGGAACGGGTGCGCAACAGCGTGACCCAACTGCTCGACGACGCCTCGGTGGATGTGGCCCAGGTCGACACGGTGTTCTTCACCGGCGGCTCCAGCGGCATCCCGGCCCTGCGCCAGAGCATCTCGGCGATGTTGCCCAATGCCCGGCACGTGGAAGGCAACATCTTCGGCAGTATCGGCAGCGGGTTGGCGATTGAGGCCAGTAAGCGTTACGGCTACTGAGTGAGGAAATCGCCTCGTGATGGCACGGGGCGATTCATCACAACTTACCTGTGGCCAACTGATCGACCCATGCCTTGAAGGTATCGGCATAGTCATAAAAACCGACAACCGTACGGACTAATTTTCCGTCCCGGAAAAACAGCGTGGTTGGCGCGGACTGCACGTCATAAGCAGGCGTCTTCTCGATCGGACCATTGACCTCCAGCGTCTTGTCGAGGAACTCAATAGCCGTGCCCTGATCCCGGGCTGCAGCCTCCAGTGTCACGACCATTCTGTTTGAAGAGGGCTTGCTGGCATTACTGAACAGCACAATCACTGGGGTCGTGGCCTTGAGCACACGACTTTCAAAGCTGCTGGCATCTACCGTAGGCAAAGACATGATTTAGCTCCTGTCGAAACGAAAAATGATATTCCGCACTCAGGAGCAGACCAGCAAACCCGTGGTGGGTCTACTGTCAGAAATAACAGGTGTGAGCCAAAGGCAGCCTCCTACCGCGGCTCTCTAAACCATCCCGCCCAGCTTCAATTCACTCTTCAAATACGCATAGTAGATCGGCCCCGCCACCACTCCCGGCAGGCCAAAGGCTGCCTCGAACACCAGCATCGCCAACAGCAACTCCCACGACTTGGCGCTGATCTGCCCGCCGACGATGCGCGCATTGAGGAAGTACTCGACCTTGTGGATCACGATCAGGTAGCCCAGCGCCGCCACCGCCACCCAGATCGACACCGACAACGCGACGATGGTGATCAGGGTGTTGGACATCAGGTTGCCGATCACCGGCAGCAGGCCCAGCAGGAAGGTGAGGACGATCAGGGTCTTGGTCAGCGGCAGGTGGATCCCCGCCAGCGGCAGCACCACCGCGAGGAATATCCCGGTGAAGATGGTGTTGAGGGCGGCGATTTTGATTTGCGCGAAGACAATGTTGCGAAAGGCCTGGACCAGCAGGTGCAGGCGGTCGAACAGCACGGCGGCCAGGGGTTTGCGTTTGGTCAGGTCGGGCACCCGTTGCAGGGCGATGATCGCCCCCAGGACCATACCGATCAGCAAAGTCACGAACATATGGGCGGCGTCTTTGCCCACCAGTTGCAGTTCGCTCAGGTGCTTGCTCAGCCATTCGCCGATGGCCACGCGAAACTCGGCGGCGCTGGCTGGCAGGTAGGCGTCGAGGAACGGCGGCAACTGGCCGCGCGCGCGGTCGACCACGCCCATGAATTTATCGAGGGAGGCCCCGGGGTTTTCCGCTTCGTGCAGCAGGAAACTGATGGCACCAGCGAAAATCAGGGTCAGCGCGCTGACAATCACAGTGCCAAGCAACGCCACCGCCAGCCAGCGCGCACGCCGGCCTTCGATCAGGCGTTGCAGCTGCGGGGTGAGCATATTGACCAGTTCGAAAACCAGCAGGCCGGCCAACAGGCTGGGCAGCAGTTTTAACGGTAGGACCAGCAACAAGCCGCCGAAAATGATGATGTAGCTGGCCAGCAACAACACATGACGCTGAGAAAACGTTGGCATACAGCCTCTAAACGAACGGCGTTAAAGGATGGGCAGTCTGCCAGCCTTGGGACAATCAAGCGAGAAGTCTGATGGCTGTAAACGCCATCGACTGTGGGAGCGGGCTTGCCCGCGATGGCGCTGGCTCAGTCGATATCTCGCCGGCTGACACACCGCAATCGCGGGCAAGCCCGCTCCCACAGGGGTATTTAAGCGGGTCAGCCTTTGAGGCAGGTGCTCATAAAGGTTTTACGCGCATCGCCGGTCAGCGCCTTGGTTTTTGCCGACGCGTTGCAGTCCTTCATTTTTTGCTGCTGCTGGGTCAGGGTCTTGGCGTCGTTGGCGGCCGGGGCCGAGAGGCAGGTTTTCATGAAGGCCTTGCGCTCGTCGCCCTTCAAGGTCTTGGTCGAGGCTTCGGCATTGCAGGTGGTCATTTTGTTTTGCTGGGCAGTGGCCGCAAACCCTTGGGAACAGAGCAGCAGACCGATCATCAACAACGGAATACGCAACATCTTCATGGAGTTTTCTCCCTGTTACCACGCCGAGGGGCGCGGCCTCCCCTGCAGTGTAGACAAAGCCTGTTACACCTTCACCTGCTACGTAAGTTCGTTCGTCGATACTGCTCCGGCGTACAACCGGCCTGGCGCTGGAACATCGCAATAAACGCCGAGGCGGTGCTGTAGCCCAGGTCAAACGCCACCTCCTGCACGCTGCGCGTGCTTTCCAGGGCCTCGATGGCCGCCAGAAAGCGCAGGCGCTGACGCCACTCGCCAAAGCTCATGCCCAGTTCGCGCACAAACTGCCGGGCCAGGGTGCGCTCGCTGACATGCACCTGCTGCGCCCACAGCGCCAGCGCGCGATTGTCCCCAGGATCGGCCTGCATGCCTTCAAGCACGCTGAGCAGGCCGGGGCTGCTGGCATACGGCAGGAAACAGTCATGCACCGGCGCCTGCTGGAGTTGGTCCACCAGCACCTGGGCCAGGCGCACGTCGGCCTCGTTGGCCGGGATGTTCACGTCGCGCTCGGCGAAATCACTGAGGATCGCCTTGAGGATGTTGCTGATGGTCAGGGTGCAGGGCTGCTTGGGCAACAGCTCGCACAACGACGGCGACAGGTACACCGAGCGGTAGACAATCGCCTGGGCATTGTAGGAACTGTGCTGGGTGTTGGGCGGGATCCACACCGCGTATTGCGGCGGCGACATAAACCGGTTGCCGCCCACTTCAAAGCGCATCACGCCACGGGCCGAGTAGTCCAGGGAGCCCCAGGCATGCTGATGGCGGGAGGCGCGGCTGTCGGCGGCAAATTCCGAGTAGCGGAAGTACACCGGGGCCGGTAGCACGTCGAAATCGGGCAGGTTGATGTAGGTCTTGGACATATTGTCTGGATACAAAGGCGGCTTGTCTGGATCGAAGTATAGGCTTCGATCCAGACAAAGGATAATCAACCCTCACTAACGTTCCTGGTTCCTTGCAATGCAATACGCTTATCCGCTGCTGGCCATCTTTATCTGGGCTGGCAATACCGTGGTCAACAAACTCGCCGTGGGCTCGATTTTCCCGGCCGAGATCGGTTTTTATCGCTGGCTGCTGGCGGCCATCCTGTTCACCCCGTTCATGCTCAAGCCGGTCATTGCCAACTGGGCATCGATCCGCCCCAACCTGGGCAAGATCGCTGTGCTCGGCGTGCTCGGCATGGCGGTTTACCAGAGCCTGGCGTACTACGCCGCGAGCCTGACCAGCGCCACCAATATGGGGATCATCCTCTCGCTGATGCCATTGATGGCCCTGACTGCGGCGATTATCAGCCTCGGCCAGCGCCTGACCTTCGGCGCCCTGACCGGGGCGGTACTGTCGTTTGCCGGGGTGGCGGTGGTGGTGTCAGCCGGCAGCCTCGGCGCGCTGCTGCAACACGGGGTGAACCTGGGTGACGCGATGATGTTGGTGGCCACCCTGGCCTATGCGATCTACAGCACCCTGTTGAAAAAATGGCAGCTGCGCCTGCCGCCCCTGGTGCTCCTGTATTTGCAGGTGCTGGTGGCTGTGGTGGTGCTGTTTCCACTGTTCCTGGCCTCGGACAAGGTCGGCCTCGGCCCGTCGAATATTGGCCTGGTGGTGTACGCCTGCCTGCTGGCCTCGATGATCGCGCCGCTGGCGTGGATGCATTCGGTCAAGCAGTTGGGGCCGAGCCGGACCACGCTGTTTTTTAACCTGCTGCCGTTGATCACCGCGCTGATTGCCGCAGTGGTGCTCAAGGAACAGCTGGCGCTGTATCACCTGGTCGGCGGCGTACTGACGCTGGGCGGGGTGATTTTGTCGGAGCGCTGGACGACGCCCGTAAGACGTTAAAGCCCGGCCGCCTTCAACCGCTGTGCATGCTCGACAAACAGGCGGATCGGCTCGGCACCTTTGCCCACCAGGCCCAGCGACTGGTTGACGATATCGAAATGGTCCAGCGGATAGTCGTCACCGATCACCGTGCCCAAGTGTGAGCTGTAGCGCCCGACCATGCCGTCGCACTGGCCTTTCTCCTTGACGAAGGTCCGCGCAAACAGCCGGCAACTGCGGTTGGTGCCGTCCAGCAGGTTGCGCCCGCGATCGGTCTTGCCCGGCTGCAGGGTGCCGGACCAGGAGTAATAGCGCACACCGCCCACTTCCTCGGCGCCCTGCCCGCCCCAGGTGTCTGGCAGGCCCTGAGGGTACTGGCGATTGAACAGCGCCACTCCCGCGCTGGTCAGCGACTGATGGGAGGCGTGGATATCCGCCGCAAAACGCGGGCCGCGATAGCCGGTTTCCAGAAGCCCCATCACCACGCCCACCAGGCGCAACAGCGCACTCATGATCCGGCCCTTGGCGCTGTCGGCCGGGTAGTGGGTGTGCAGGTAGTCTGCCAACTCCGAGCCGTGATTAGGTCCCGCCACCGACGTCACCGAAGCCACCCATTCCGGGCGTTTGGCCGCTGCGTAACGGGCGGTGAGCGAGCCCTGGCTATGGCCGATCAGGTTGACCTTGTCGGCGCCGGTCTGGCGGCGTATCTGCTCGATCTGCACCAGTAACTGCTCGCCACGCACCTCGCTGGAGTTGAGCGGCGCCACTTGCACCGCAAACACCTGCGCCCCGCCGGCACGCAAGGCCGGAACGATGCCGTACCAGTACGGGTACAGCACCAGCCGTACAAACCCGAGCATGCCCGGCACCAAAACCAGGGGATAACGTGTAGCCAATGTCTGCGTCATAGGGGCAAACGTCCTTGAAAGAGGCGATTAGGCTGATCCTAGACCAGCCCTGCCGCCACCGATATGACACCCGGCAACATCCGATAAAACTTTTTGCGCCGCGCAGCACTCACAACTTGGAGCGATCACGCCCCGAGAGTGTGGCGCAAAACCGGATTAGCCTCAGGAGATTGAAATGACTGACATGCATTTGTCTGACGTAAGCACCCTTCGCGAACGGGCACGCAAGAATGTGGAAAACGGCGCGGTGACCGAAGGCTACAGCGCCGACCGCGAAGAGATCCTGCGTCTGCTCAATGAGTCGCTGGCCACCGAACTGGTCTGCGTGCTGCGCTACAAGCGCCACTACTTCATGGCCAGCGGCCTGAAAGCCAGCGTCGCCGCCGATGAGTTCCTGGAGCACGCCAACCAGGAACTGGAACATGCCGACAAACTGGCCGAGCGCATCGTGCAACTGGGCGGCGAACCCGAGTTCAACCCGGACCTGCTGTCCAAGAACTCCCACGCGCAGTACGTAGCCGGCAAGACCTTGAAGGAAATGGTCTACGAAGACCTGGTGGCCGAGCGCATCGCGGTGGACAGCTATCGCGAGATCATCCAGTACATCGGCGAAAAAGACCCGACCACCCGCCGCATCTTTGAAGACATCCTGGCCCAGGAAGAAGAGCACGCTGACGATATGGCGGACATTCTCAAAGACCTGTAAGGCTCTGCCAGCACAGCTAACGACGGTGGGAGCGGGCTTGCTCGCGAGAGCGGTGTATCAGTCAGCATTTTAGCGACTGACCCACCGCTATCGCGGGCAAGCCCGCTCCCACATTGAGCTATCGGTTTCTTCAGTTAGCCTTTCACCGTTTTCGGTGCTTTGCCTTCCCGCATCTGCTGCAACAGCGGCACGCACTGGTTCGGCTCATCCCCACTCGGCGCCACCAGCGCCAGCAAGCCCGCCGCAGGGGCGACGATCACACCCAGCGCCACCATGCCTGCGCCACGCAACAACAGTGGCACCGTCTTGACCCCGGCATTGGGCTTGATAAACGGCCCGTTGACGTACAACGGCGAGCGCAGCGAGAACAGGCGAAAGCCCTTGGACTCTGGGCTGATCGTCAGGTCCAGCTGTTCGCTGGCCATGTTCGCGGTGCCGTCGATGTAGATGATCGCGTTCTCGGTATCGAACACAAACAGGCGGGTGGTGGCCAGGCCGGTCTTGATGCCGAAATCCGCCGCCGCGCAGTTGATCTTCACTTCCTTGTCGCCAAACAGTTTGCCGATCACATAGTTGCCCACGTTCAGCCCGGCGATTTCCATCAAGCCACGGCTGATGGCCCCGTCGTTGATGAGCATTTTCAGATCGCCATTGGCACTGCCCAGCAACGCTGCCACCGAGTTGCCGCGCCCGGCGATATCGGCATCGCCATTGAGCTCGCCAAAGCTGGTCTTCATCGGTTCAAAGGTGGGGAACAGTTGCTTGAGCTTGAAGTTGCGCGCCGTCAGTTTCGCCCGGCCTTCCAGCGGGGTGATGCGGCCATTGAGGCGAATCTGCGCATCCAGCTTGCCGCCCGCCACGCCAAAGCGCAGGGGTTCGAGGCTCAGTTGGCCGTCGTTGAGCACCAGGTGCGTGTAGAGGTCGGTAAAGGGCAATTCGGCACTGTGGACGATGCGTTTGCCGGTGAACTCGACATCCGCGTCCATATCGTGCCAGCGCTCGGTGCGAAACTCCTCCACCGGCAACACCTTGGTCGCCGGTTGCTTGCTTTCACCGCCACGGGCTTTTTGCTTGGCATTGGAGTCGGCACCGATCAGCGGCGCGAGGTCGGCCAGCAGCAGTTGATTGGACACCAGCGCGCCGCTGAGCTTGGGCCGTGGCTGGCTGGCGACATAGGCCAGGTCGCCGTGGATGTCGCTGTTGCCGATCTTGCCGTTGAAGTTTTCATAGCGGAACGACGCACCGCCGGCCTCCTGCAACTTGGCGATCAGGCGCCCATCGGTGGAATAGGCCGGCGAGTCCGGCAGGGTCACGCCGGTCAGTGGGTAAAGGTTGCCCAGGCTGGTGCCGGACAGTTTCAGGCGCAGGTCCAGGGCGCCGAGGTTCAGTGGGTCGGTCAGGGTGCCAGCTAGGGCAATGCTGGTATCACCGATTTTCGCCTGGGCTTGCAGGGGGAATGGCTTGGCAGCGTCCTGCAGGGCCAGCAGCCCGCCGATCTTGCCGCTGCCCGCGAGTTTCTGGCCGTGGTACTGGCCGCTGACCTTGAGGCCAAAGGCATAGTCCTGGGGTGTCGCGCCCTGCTCCAGGGCCTTTTTGGCATCGCGCTCGCCGACGATTTCGCTGAATGCGATGGGTTTGCCCAGGAGGTCGATCAGCACATCGAGACGGGTCTTGAGGGTCTGATCGTCGAGGGTCACGTGGCCCTTGTCGAAGCCGATGGCGCCGATATCCACCACCCAGTTGGACGGTTCGGCATTCGGATCCTTGGGATCAAAGGTGAAGGTCCAGTTGGCGCGGCCATCGGCCAGGCGCTGCAACTCGGCGCTCGGTTCGGTCAGGTCGATGCGCGGGATCACCACGCGCTGGGCCAGCAAGGCCAAGGGCGAGATGCGCAGTTCAACGCGCTTGAGGGTGACCATCTGCGGTTTTTTCGACCACTCGGGGTTGCCCAGGCTCAGGTCTTCGGCCACCACATGGGGCCACGGCACCCAGGCGCGCCAACCGCCCTCGTCCGGCTCGCGCTGCCAGACCACCGCCAGGTTGCCATTGATGGCAAAGGCGCGATGCAGCTCTTCGGAGACTTTGGCATTGAGTTGCGGTTTGATCCGGTTCCAATCGAAGAACACCAGGATCAGTACCACTGCGGCGATCAGCAGGACGAAGCAAGCACTGCTCCAGGCGAGAATTTTACGAGTGCGCGTCATTGCACAGGGCTCCTGATTACGACTGCGCGTGCCACGGGCAACGCGCGCAAGGGCTAAAGCTTATATGGCTACGACTGGCAAATGGCCTGGGGGTTTAACCGCAGAGGGCGTTTAGCAGTGAAAAGCGTTTTTTCTGACTAATCCGACAGCTTATTTCATCAATGACGCACCGTTGTTACCCACGCCCGTGTCGAAAATACCCACCTCGGTGCAAAAGCGCGTGCTTGAGAGCCGCGATTTAGAGCCTCGGCGCAGAACAATCAATTCTGTTGATTATTACCATTGCGTTTATGAACTTTTATATCGAGATATCGAGAGTAGCATTGGCTCCGTACCCACTTTATCGCCCTCCCAAGGAGCCACTCTCATGAAACGCCAATTACTGCTCAGTGTTGCACTCTCCGTCCTGGCCACCAGCGCTTTTGCCCTGCCAGCCACAGAACAAGCCATCCCACAAGCCAAGGCTGACGCCGCGCACATCAGCCAGACCGTTGCCGAAGGTGGCCGCGATCGCCTGGAACAGAAAGGTCTGGTTGAAGGCGGTTCCGACCGTCTGCAAGAGCGCAACGCCGTCGCCGAAGGCGGTCGCGATCGCCTGGAACAGAAAGGCCTGGTTGAAGGCGGTTCTGAGCGCCTGCAGAAACGTGAATTCGTAGCCGAAGGCGGCCGTGATCGCCTGGAACAGAAAGGTCTGGTTGAAGGTGGCTCGGACCGCCTGCAACAGCGCGAATTCGTTGCCGAGGGCGGCTCCGACCGTCTGGATGACATGCATAAAGCTACGAGCTAAGCCTGTGCCGGCCCTGAAAAAAGCCCGATCCCCAGTGATCGGGCTTTGACTTTGTGGGACCTGCCCCCCTTTTGCCCTGTTTCAAGTTCGACGCCGGTAAAGTTGTTTTGCTAGAGTGCGTCGCTGTCCTTGTCTACAAAGCCCAGCTGCCAATGCTCCCCCGCGCCGAACAGAAGCAACAGACCCGCCTTGCCTTGATGGACGCAGCCCGCCATCTGATGGAGGGTGGCCGTGGGTTTGGTAGCCTGAGCCTGCGTGAAGTGGCAAAGAGCGCCGGCATCGTGCCCACCGGTTTTTACCGTCACTTTGCCGATATGGACCAACTGGGCCTGGTGCTCGTCAGTGAGGTCGGCCAGACCTTCCGCGCCACCATCCGCCTGGTACGCCACAACGAATTCGTCATGGGCGGCATCATTGATGCCTCGGTGCGGATCTTTCTCGATGTGGTAGCGGCCAACCGTTCGCAATTCCTGTTCCTGGCCCGCGAGCAATACGGCGGTTGCCTGGCCGTGCGCCAAGCCATCGGCGCGCTGCGCGAGGACATCACCTCGGACCTGGCAGCCGACCTGACGCTGATGCCCAAGCTCCAGCACCTGGATGCCGACGGCTTGCATGTGATGGCCGACCTGATCGTCAAGAGCGTGTTCGCCACCCTGCCCGACATCATCGACCCGCCCGCCGCCGCCCTGCCGCCGCATCTCACGCCCCAGGCCAAGATCACCCAGCAACTGCGCTTCATCTTTATCGGCCTCAAGCACTGGCAAGGCCTGGGCAGCACCGAGTAGCGCGGTCAACGCACCGTGTGAAAACGCTTGGCGGTGGTGTAGTTCTTCTTCCAGTAGTTGTTGGCCAGGGAGTCGATGCGGATGCTCTTGCCCTTGCGCGGCGAATGAATGAACTTGCCCTCACCCACATAAAGGCCGACATGGCCGACCTGGCTGCTGCCATTGGCCTTGAAAAACACCGCATCGCCGGGCTGCAGCGCATCACGCTTGATCGTCGCCGCCGTTGACCGGTGCATCGCCGCCGTGGTGCGCGGGATGACAATATTGGCCTCGGTCTTGAACAGATAGACCAGCAACCCGCTGCAATCGAACCCCTGCTCCTGGGAGCTGCCGCCCCACGTGTACGCGGTGCCCAGCAACTCATGGGCGCGGTCGACCACACTCTCGATGGTGGGTTGCGGCACGGCCTGCAACGATGAACTGAAAGGGGCCAGGGAGGTGGTGCGCTTATTGAAGTTGGCCGAAGCCGATGAGGTGATGCCAAACAGACCGACCATGACTACACATAAAAATGACTTAAACATGAGGAACGTCGCAATGGATTAAACACGGGGGCGAAATCCTAGTGAAACGACGCGTAGAAATATGAGCGAGGAATCCCCTATGCGCGTAGGAGCAATCCCAAATCAACCCTGGGACAAGTAGCTGAAGGAAACGCCCTGCAAAACACCTGGCGGGCCCCGCCAAAACCGCCCAATTCGGGTGCTTGCGCAGCCCATGACGCACCACAATGAATCACTCCCTCACCACCCCCTCGCCCCGTTTAGTGGCGCAACGCCCCAGACCTACGGCGTTTTCCTACGTCCAGCAGGGTTGGCAAGCCCCTTGCTCTAGCCTGTTTATCGCTCATAGCTGGAAGCTTCCTGATGCTGGTGATCCACCGCCGAATCGCCCCCCAACCCACCTGGGCCGCAGAGTTGCTGCTGAACTTCGAAGCCCGCAGCAAAAGCCGCCTGCGCTGTTTCAGTGCCGAGGGAGAAGACGTCGGCCTGTTTCTGGAGCGCGGTCAGCCGCCGCTGCACGATGGGGAATTCCTACAGGCTGAAGACGGACGTGTCGTACGTGTCTGCGCGCGCCCTGAACAACTGCTGCACGTGACCTGCAGCAGCGCGTTCGAGCTGACCCGCGCGGCCTATCACTTGGGCAACCGCCATGTGGCCCTGCAAGTGGGTGACGGCTGGCTGCGCCTGCTTGATGACTACGTGCTCAAGGCCATGCTCGAGCAATTGGGGGCCCATGCCGAAACCCTCGAAGCACCGTTCCAGCCCGAGCACGGCGCCTACGGTGGCGGTCATCATCACTCACGCCACGGTGACGAAGACTTCAACTACCCGCCCAAACTGCATCAGTTCGGCGTGCGCCTGTGAATCCGGCCTGGGCGCTGTTGCGTCTGGCCAGTCCGCAATTGCCGATTGGCGGCTACAGCTATTCCCAGGGCCTGGAAATGGCCGTGGACAATGCCCGTGTCAGCGATGCCGACAGCGCCCGGCGCTGGATCAGCGACCAACTGCTACTCAACCTCGCACGCTTCGAAGCGCCGTTGTTGCTTGCCCATTGCCAGGCCGCCGCCGACCAGGACTGGGCGCGCCTGCGCCAGCTCTGCGAAGAGCATCGTGCCAGCCGCGAAACCCGCGAACTGTTCCAGGAGAGCCGGCAAATGGGCTACTCCCTGCAACAACTGCTCAACGGTCTGCCGGAACTGGATGACGCAGCGCGCCGCTTTCTCGACGCCACCCCCGAACCCCACCTGGCCCTGGGCTGGGCACTTGCCGCGCGCGCCTGGGCGATCAGCCCCGAGGATGCCCTGGCCGCCTGGCTGTGGAGCTGGCTGGAAAACCAGTTGGCGGTGCTGATGAAGACCCTGCCCCTGGGCCAGCAGGCCGCCCAACGCCTGACCAGCGAGCTGCTGCCGTTGCTGCAACAAGCCCAGCAGGACGCCCGCCAGTGCGATCCCCACCACGTTGGCAGCGCCGCGTTCGGCCTGTCCCTGGCATGCATGGCCCACGAGCGCCAGTACAGCCGCCTGTTCCGTTCCTAGGAGAAACCCATGAACACACAACCTCTGCGCGTCGGTATCGGCGGCCCCGTTGGCTCCGGCAAGACCGCCCTGACCCTGGCGCTGTGCCTGGCCCTGCGTGATCGCTACAACCTGGCGGTGGTCACCAACGACATCTATACCCGCGAAGACGCCGACTTCCTGGTGCGCAACCAGGCCCTGGCACCCGAGCGCATCATCGGCGTAGAAACCGGCGGCTGCCCGCACACGGCGATTCGCGAAGACGCGTCGATCAACCTCGAAGCCGTGGATCAACTGAACCGGCGCTTCCCAGGCCTGGACCTGATCCTGGTGGAGTCGGGCGGCGACAACCTGTCGGCCACCTTCAGCCCCGAGCTGTCGGACCTGACCATCTATGTGATCGATGTGTCGGCCGGCGACAAGCTGCCACGCAAGGGCGGGCCGGGGATCTGCAAGTCGGACCTGTTGGTGATCAACAAGATCGACCTGGCGCCGCTGGTCGGCGCCTCGCTGGAACTGATGAACAGCGACACCCAGCGCATGCGCGGCGGCAAGCCGTTTGTCTTCAGCAACCAGAAAACCGGCGTCGGCCTGGAAGAAATCGTCGCCTTTATCGAACGCCAGGGCCTGCTGACCGCAGCCTGATCCCTTACCAAGGAGCTGTTTATGAGCCTCAACAAACTGTTTGCCGCCGCCACCCTGCTACTGGTCCCAGCCCTGGCCTTTGCCCATCCGGGCCACGGCGACAATGGCCTGGTGGCCGGCATCAGCCATCCCCTCGGCGGGCTGGACCATCTGCTGGCGATGCTGGCCGTCGGCCTATGGGCGGCGCAGCAACAAGGGGCGGCGCGTTGGGCGCTACCGTGTACGTTTGTCGGCACCATGCTGCTCGGCGGCGTGCTGGGGTTTGAAGGGTTGGCCTTGCCGGCCCTGGAAAGCGGGATTGCCGCGTCGGTACTGGCCCTGGGCCTGGCGGTGGCCTTGGCGATTCGCCCGCCGGTGGCGCTGGCCGTGGCCGCAACAGCGGTGTTTGCCCTGTTCCATGGCGTGGCCCATGGCCTGGAGCTGCCGGACATGACCAGCCCCTGGGCGTATGCAGCCGGGTTTGTCGGGGCGACGGCGGTGCTGCACGCGGCCGGGTATGCGCTGGTGCGCTTCTTGCCGGCTGCGGCGGCGCCGCTGGTGCGGCTGGCGGGCGCGGCTTCGGCGGCGACCGGGGTCTGGTTGCTGGCGGGCTGAGCCTTGCGGCGCCTGTAAGGGCCCCATCGCAGGCAAGCCAGCTCCCACATTTGAAGGGGTTCACAACTCAAAAATGGGGAGCGGGCTTGCCCGCGATAGCGCTCGCACAGACACCACTGTTCTCAAGCCTGCTACCATGCGCGGCAAACACCCCTGCCGTGACGACGCCAGCCGATGCCCATCGCTCCAAGCTCCGCCCACAAGCCTCAATTGAACGCCGTGCTCACGCACTTCAACGACCTGATCGTGCCGCTCTGGCAGGGTCCGGGCTGGAATGCCGAGCTGGCGTTGCCCTATGAGGCGCTGGACGCCGACCATCGCCCCTTGCCCCCGCAACGCTACCGCGCCATGGCCTGTGCCCGGCAGTTGTATGTGTTTGCCAGCCTGATCGGCGAGCCAGGCAAAGCGTTTGCGCAAGAGCGCGCTGCGGCGTTGTTCCGCTCGCTGCAACGGCACTTCCATGACGCCGAACACGGTGGCTGGTTCTACAGCATCGACCCCCACGGCAATCCGCTGGACCAGCGCAAAGACCTCTACACCCACGCGTTTATCATCTTCGCCTGCGCCCATTACTGGGCCAAGGTCCGCGAGCCGTTGGTGGAGTCGGTGCTCAATGCCGCCCTGGAAGTAGTCGCCGAGCGCTTTGCCACGGGCGACGGCCTGTATGAGGCGGTCCTGGAGCGTAACTGGTCGTCCCTCAAGTCCGGGCCGCTGCAGAACCCGCTGATGCACTTGGCCGAAGGCTTCCTCGCCACCCTCGCGGTGCGTGAAGACGCGGCGGTGCAACAGGCCCTGCTGGCACTGGCGACGGCCATGCAACAGCGCTTTATCGAGCGCCAGCATGGCGTGATGATGGAGAAACCCCTGGGCGCTGTGGATAACTGGTTCGAGCCGGGGCATCAGTTTGAATGGTTCTTCCTGCTGGAGTCCTCGCCCCTGCTGCGCGGCACTGCGCTGCATGCCTCGCTGAGCCGGGCATTTGCCTATGCCGAGCAAACCGGTGTGGATAACCTCACTGGCGCCGTCAGCGGCATGTTGGCACTGGACGGCAGCGTGCGTGACGCCACCCAGCGCATCTGGGCCCAGGCCGAGTACCTGCGGGCACTGACCTTGCGCCCGGGCAGCGCGGCGGTGCTGGAGCGCCAGTTGCTGGCGTTGCAGCAGCACTTCCTGCATGCCAGGGGCTGGAATGAGTGCCTGGATGCCAAGGGTGAGGTGAGCCGGCGGGATATGCCGTCGACTACGCCTTACCATTTGGCTACCTGCTATCAGGGGTTGAGCGAGTTTCTCGGCTGATTTTCCCGGCCCCATCGCAGGCAAGCCAGCTCCCACACTTGAACGGGTTCCATCGTTGGAACGCAGTCGAATGTGGGAGCTGGCTTGCCTGCCAGAGCCTCACCTCGGTCTAACGGCCGATCACGCAATCCACTTGCGATCCCCAGTAAAACTGATCGTCAGCCATCGCGCCTTGTCCGGCGCGCCCAGCCCTGTGGATATCTCTTCGCGTAGCCCGTCGAGCGTCGCGACCTTATCCACCGGGTAATCGGCCGGCAACACCACATGGATCTCGATAAACCGCGCCCGCCCGTGTTTCTGCACGTAGGACACGTAGTCCTCGAAACCATGCCGGGCCTGGGCCGCATCCATCACTTCGCGCACCTTGTCGTCCAACTGGTCCGGGGCAATCCCCAGCACGTCACGCAAGGCCGGACGCAGGATCTTCAAGGCCGGCGCCAGCATGCTCAGGGCCAGCAGGATCAGGATCAAGGGGTCGACATACACCGCCCACTCGCCGTAGCCCTGGGACTTGAGCAACAACGCGGCCAGGAAGCTCACCAGCAGGCCCACGGAGAGCATCGCGTCCACCAACCAACTGATGTTGTCGAACTGGATCAGCGACGACTGCAGCTTGCGGTTGCGGTGGCGCACATAGAAGAAGTAGGCGAACTCGACCACGGTAAACACCGCGGCGTAGATGATCACCAGCCCCAACTCGATCTCGCGCCCGCCATTGATAATGCCGAACACCCCGTTGAGAAACGCGTAGATGGCGATCAACAGCAGGAAACTGCCCTCGATCAGCAATACCATGGGTTCCAGGTGCCAGTAGCCGAACTGGAAGCGGTCATTGCTTTTCTTGGCGATCAGCTTGGCCGTGATCAGCATCAGCACCTTGATAAAGGTCGCGATCAACGAGAAAAAGCCATCGAATAAAATGGATTGGGCGCCTGATATCACACCCGTGACAATCCCGGCGATCGCCACGGCGAACATCAGGATGGTCGATTGTTTGAGCAGTGCCTGCTCACCTCGGTTACTCACATATCCTCCTGTCAAAACCTTTAAACCGCTGGTTGCGGTGGGGTTTTCAGGAGTGGAGTGTACCTTATGTCGCCTTTTGGCCGATTTGCCGCCTTCGCCGGCAACCCCGGCTCCCCCATTTGATTGCATTTCAGAAGAGGGAGCCGCGCTGCAGGCGGCGCGGTGCTAAGCCTTATTTAGCCCCACGCTCAATCGCAAACCCAGCCCAGGTCTGGCTGACCGGCATCAGCTCCAGGCGGTTGATGTTCACATGCGCCGGGGTGTTCATCACCCAGAAGATGGTGTCAGCAATATCTTGCGGCTGGATCGGCTCGGCGCCCGCATAGGTGGCGTCGTAACGCGCCTGGTCACCGCCGAAGCGCACCAGGGAGAACTCGCTCTCGCACAGGCCCGGCTCGATGTTGGTCACGCGTACGCCGGTGCCTTGCAGGTCGCAGCGCAGGTTCAGGGAGAACTGTTTGACGAACGCCTTGGAGCCGCCATACACGTGGCTGCCCGGGTACGGGTAGTTACCGGCGATGGAGCCCAGGTTGATGATCCCGGCGCCACGACCATGGGCGATCAGGCGCGGCAGCAGCAGGCTGGTGGTGGTCAGCAGGCCCTTGATGTTGGTGTCGACCATGGTTTCCCAATCGTCGAGGCTGCACTTGGGCGCCGGGTCGGTGCCCACGGCCAGGCCGGCATTGTTGATCAGCCCACGCAGTTTGCTGAACGATGGCGGCAGGTTGGCAATTGCCTCTTCCATGCCCTTGCGATCACGCACGTCCACCACCAGGCCATGCACCTCGGTCTGCTTGGAAAGCTCTTCGACCAGGGCATTCAAGCGCTCGGCACGCCGGCCGGTGAGCACCAGTTTCCAGCCAGCCTCGGCAAAGCGACGGGCACAGGCTTCGCCGAAACCTGAAGTTGCGCCAGTAATAAACAGCGTGTTGGACATGGTGTTCTCCTTGCGGGCATCGGGAAAAAATCAGCCAGCAGAATGCCCTTACGCCGCCGTTGCGGCAACCGCTATGCACATAACGTCATGCACACCTGATCATTTTTTAATCACTCCAGGTAAAGCCTTATAAACCGTGGCCTGCAGCCATATGCGCGCAGGTTATCCACAGCTGCGCCCACAGTCTTTGGGGGCAAGTACAAAACCCTCCAGGCCGCTATGTACAAGGCTTTCAGGGCGATTCAAAAAGTTTTTTGCTTGACCTTGGGCGGGCCATATGTAGGCCCCTGCGGGAGGATGAGTCGGGATGCATGGCTCCAGGCCAGTAAATCCGGCCTCTACACCAGTCTTTCCAGAGTTTAACCACAGACTTATCCACAGGCTTGAATGTCATGTTTCGGTCATATACCTGTGTCTATGAACAGGTTGACAAAACCTGCGACACTCCACAAAAAAGCCCCTGATCAAAAAACAACCATAGCGCTACAGGCCGCGTAGATAAAGGCTTGCAGCCAGCTACTCCCATGTTACCCACAGCCGGTTCCACAGTGGATGGGGACAAGTCATTTGTGTGACAAAACAGGGATTTGCGGCGGCTATATGTCGCGCTTGAGGAGGTGTGTGGATTTGTTTTCCACAATTTGCCGGAGGGCCTGTGGACGACCGAAAAATGCAGGCGCCCGCTGATCGTTCCCACGCTTCGCGTGGGAATGCCGCCAAGGACGCTCTGCGTCCCAAAGCGTGACGCGGAGCGTCACAGGATGCGCTCCCACGCGGAGCGTGGGAGCGATCAGGCCGGGTTAGTGCCCACCGAGGTAGGCGTTGCGCACTTCCTCGTTCACCAGCAACTCCTTGCCGGTGCCGGTCAAACGGATTTCGCCGTTGACCATCACATACGCCCGGTCAGACAGGCGCAACGCATGGTTGGCGTTCTGCTCCACCAGGAAGATGGTCATCCCGGTGGCGGCCAGCTCGCGCAAGGTGGCGAAGATCTGCTTCACCACAATCGGCGCCAGCCCCAGGCTCGGCTCATCGAGCAGCAACAGCTTGGGTCGGCTCATCAATGCCCGGGCAATGGCGAGCATTTGCTGTTCGCCACCGGACATGGTCATCGCCCGCTGGTTACGCCGCTCCTTGAGCCGTGGAAACAGCTCGAACATGCGCTGCATATCTTCGCTGGCGTGCTTGTCGCCAATGGGGATGGTGCCCATCAGCAGGTTTTCCTCGACGGTCATGTCCGGGAACACCCGCCGCCCTTCCGGGGACTGGGCGATGCCGTTGGAGGCGATGTAGTGGGACGACTTGTGGGTGATGTCCACGCCCTGGTAGAGGATCTGCCCGGACTCGGCGCGCGGCTGGCCGAAGATCGACATCAGCAGCGTGGACTTGCCCGCGCCGTTGGAGCCGATCAGGCTCACCGTCTCACCTTCGTCGATGTGCAGCGAGACTTTTTTCAGGGCCTGGATCGGGCCGTAAAACACGTCCAGGTCCTTCATTTCGAGGATAGGCGTACTCATACCAACTCCTCTTCATCGGCGCCCAGGTAGGCCGCAATCACTTTCGGGTCGTTACGGATCGCGTCCGGCCCGCCCTCGGCGATGACGTTGCCGTGGTCCAGCACCACGATGTGGTCGGAAATACTCATCACCATGCCCATGTCGTGTTCAATCAGCACCACTGTGAGGTCGTGTTCGTCGCGCAGCAGGCGAATCATCGCGCTGAGGGCTTCGGTTTCCTGGGGGTTGAGGCCCGCTGCCGGTTCGTCCAGGCAGATGATCTGCGGCCGGGTGCACATGGCACGGGCGATTTCCAGGCGGCGCTGCTGGCCGTAGGAAAGCTCGCCGGCCAGGCGGTTGGCACAGTCCACCAGGTCCACTACTTCCAGCCAGTAAAAGGCGTGGTCCAGTGCATCGCTTTCTGCCTTGCGGTAGCCCTTGGTGTTGAGAATGCCCGCCAGCATGTTGCGGTTGACCCACATGTGCTGGGCTACCAGCAGGTTTTCCACCACCGACATTTCCTTGAACAGGCGAATGTTCTGGAACGTACGCGCCAGGCCGGCACGGTTCACCAGGTGGGTGCCGCCGAACATCTTGTAGTACACCCGGCTGAAAAAGCTCTTGGGCGACACGAAGTCGGTGGGCTTGAAGCGCTCGCCGAGCAACTGGATCACGTTGGTCTGCTTGCCACGGATATTGAGTTCGATCTTGCCGCCGCTGGCCGTGTAGAAGCCGGTCAGACAGTTGAACACCGTGGTCTTGCCGGCGCCGTTGGGGCCGATCAGGGCGAAGATCGAGTTGCGTTCGACCTTGAGGCTCACATCGCTCAAGGCCTTGATGCCACCGAAGTGCATCATCAGGTGTTCCACGTTGAGGACCACTTCCTTGCTCATGGCGCTACCCCCTTGCGTGGTGTCACACCGGCACGGCTGATCCGGATCAGGCCACGCGGTCGCCAGATCATCATCACCACCATCAACACGCCAAACAGCAGCACACGGTACTCGGAGAAGCTACGCAGCAGTTCAGGCGCCACGGTCAGCACGAACGCGGCAATCACCACGCCCACCGTCGAGCCCATGCCGCCCAGTACCACGATGGCGAGGATCAATGCCGACTCGAAGAAGGTGAACGAAGACGGGTTGACGAAGCCCTGGTAGCTGGCAAAGAACACCCCGGCCAGACCGGCCGTGGAGGCGCCGATGGTGAAGGCCGAGAGTTTGACCAGCACATGGTTCAGGCCCATGGAACGGCAAGCAATCTCATCTTCACGCAGGGCTTCCCAGGCGCGGCCCACTGGCATGCGGGTCAGGCGGTGCTTGATGTACAGCACGGCCAGCACCACCAGGAACAGCACGATGTAAATGAACAGGAATTTCACGTTGGGGTTGTAGGAGATGCCGAAGAACTCATGGAACGGCACCCCGCCTTCTTTGGCGCGGCGGCCGAACTCCAGGCCGAGGAAGGTCGGCGATGGCACCGGCATACCGTTCGGCCCGCCGGTAAACGACAGCCAGTTGTTGAGCACCAGGCGGATGATTTCACCGAAACCCAGGGTCACGATGGCCAGGTAGTCACCGTGCATTCGTAACACCGGGAAGCCGAGTATGCACCCCGCCAACGCGGCCGCAATGGCCGCCAGCGGCAACACCGTCCAGAACCCCAGCCCGAGGTATTGGTACCCCAGGGCCAGGCCATAGGCGCCGATGGCGTAGAAAGCCACGTAACCCAGGTCGAGCAACCCGGCCAGGCCCACCACGATGTTCAGGCCCAGGCCCAGCAACACGTAGATCAGCCCGAGGATCACCACGGTCAGCAGGTATTTGTTGGCAAAAAACGGAAAGACAATGGCGATCACGATCAGCGCCGGGATGATCCAGCGCAGCCGCGACTTGTAGTCCGGCGCCAGCACATGCACCCCGGAGCCCGAGCTTTCAAAACCCTGGAGGATCTTCAAGCCCTTGGGCGTTTGCAGGAACAGGCTCATGACCAGCCGCCCGGCCATGACGATGGCGACCAGCAAGCCCACGCGGGCCGGCTCCAGGTTGAAGCTGTAGCCGTCCAGGACCACGCCGACGATAGGGCCGAACACGATCAGGGAAATCAGCCCGGCGAGGACCGCATCGACCACACTTTTCTTGATATCAATAGATTTGGCAGCAGACATGTTTACACCTTCGCCACGAGAGGGCGACCAAGCAGGCCCTGGGGACGGAAAATCAGAATCACCACCAGCAGGGAGAAACTGAACACGTCTTTGTAGTCAGAGTTGATCAACCCCGAGAACAGCGACTCGGAAATCCCCAGGATGATCCCGCCCAGCATCGCCCCAGGCAGGGAGCCGATGCCGCCGAGTACCGCTGCGGTAAATGCCTTGATGCCGATGATAAAGCCGGCATAGAAGTCGAACGTGCCGTAGTTCAGGGTAATCAGCACACCGGCCAGGGCCGCCATGGCGGCACCGATGACAAACACGTAGGAAATCACGCGGTCGGTGTTGATCCCCAGGATCGAGGCCATCTTGCGGTCTTGCTGGGTCGCACGGCACATGCGGCCGAGCTTGGTGTACTTGATAATGTAGGTCAGCAGCGCCATACCGGCAAAGGCTGCGACCAGGATAAACACCTTGGTGTAGGTCAACTGGACGAACCCGGTGCCGATATCGACGCGCCAGGCGCCGGCCAGCAGGGTGGGAATGCCTTGTTGCTTGGCGCCCTGGGCGATCTGCGCGTAGTTCTGCAGGATCAGCGAAATCCCGATGGCGCTGATCAGCGGGGCCAGACGCGTGGAGTTACGCAACGGTTTGTAGGCGACACGCTCGATGACCCAACCGTAGACGCCCGTGACGACAACGGTGAACACCAGGGTGCCAAGAATGAGCAGCGGGAAGGATTCGAGGCCGAAGTAAGCCAGCAGTGCCAGACTGATCGCCGCGAGGTAAGCGGAAATCATATAAACCTCGCCGTGGGCGAAGTTGATCATGCCAATGATGCCATAGACCATTGTGTAGCCGATGGCGATCAGGCCATAGACCGACCCGAGGGTCAGACCGTTGACCAGTTGCTGCAGGAAAATACCATCCATAACGCAATCTCACGCGGTGAGAACCTGCACACCGTGGGGTGTGCGGTCCTTCTGGAGGAAAAGACAGATCTGGTGCCGGACGCAATGGCCCGGGCAACCGCGATCCAGTGTGGGAGCTGGCTTGCCGGCGATAGCGGTCTCACATTCAACACAGGTGCTGGCTGTCAGTCCGTCATCGCGGGCAAGCCCGATTCCCACAAGGGGTCGGTGGTGGCTGGTTGATTACTTCTGCTTTTCCAACTGGTGGTATTTGCCGTCCTTGTCCCACTGGTACACCACGTAGTCGGAGACTTTCAGGTCACCCTTGGTATCCCATTCTTTCTTGCCCATCACGGTTTGCACCGGGTTGGCCTTGAGCCACTTGGCTGCATCTTCGCCCTTGTTGGACTTGGCGCCGTTGAAGCCGGCGGCCAGGGCCTGGATCGAGGCGTAGGCGTACAGGGTGTAGCCTTCAGGCTCGGTGCCATTTTTGCGGAACTCTTCCACCACGGCCTTGCTGTCTGGCAGCAGGCGCGGGTCGGCGCCGAAGGTCATGTAGACGCCATTGACGTACTGCGCACCACCGGCGGTCGCCACCAGTTCGTCGGTCACGACACCGTCGTCGGACATGAACTTGACGTCATTGAGGCCGGCTTCACGGATCTGGCGTACCAGTGGACCGGCTTCCGGGTGCAGGCCGCCGAAGTACACAACGTCGGCACCCAGCGAGCGGATCTTGGTGACCAGGGCGCTGAAGTCTTTTTCGCCACGGGTCAGGCCTTCTTCCAGCACCGGCTTGACGCCGCGCTTGGCCAACTGGGCGGCGGTGGCATCGGCCAGGCCTTTGCCGTAGGTGTCCTTGTCGTTGATGACCGCGACTTTCTTGCCCTTGAGCACGTCGACGATGTAGTCGCCGGCCACGATGCCTTGCTGGTCGTCACGCCCGCACATACGGAACATGGCCGCCAGGCCACGCTCGGTCACTTGTGGGTTGGTGGAGCCAGGAGTGATTGCGATGATGCCCGCTTCGTCGTACACCTCGGAGGCTGGAATGGTGTTGGACGAGCAGAAGTGGCCGACCACGCCGATCACTTTGTCCTGGTCGGCCAGGCGGTTGGCCACGGCCACGGCCTGCTTGGGTTCGCACGCATCGTCACCGGCCACCAGCTTGATCTGTTCGCCGTTGATCCCGCCCGCCTTGTTGATCACATCGGCTGCCGCCTGGGCACCTTTCATGTACTGCTCACCGAAGGCTGCGTTGGCGCCCGTCATCGGCCCCGCCACGCCAATCTTCACATCAGCTTGAACAAACGTAGAAACACCCAGCGCGGCAGCTACCGCGAGGGCCAGGAAACCTTTCTTGTAAAACGTCTGGGACATGAGTGGTGCTCCGAGTTTTTTGTTGAATGGGCACTGCAATTTCACTTCAAACTTTCACTTGAAACCTTCACCGGAAAGCTGAGAGCAAGCGGCGTGCCATTGCGTTTTTATATTTCAAAAAGACACGGTGTCATTGTTATTACAGGCGTTTCGGTGCCTTTTTGCCGGGACGTGCAACCCTCTGGAACGCAGAGGTGCAACCAAAGGCCCGAAAGAGTGAAACCCGCCGATTGGACTGATGTCAGCCAGCCATCAAGCGCCCCTTCGGACATCTGTAACCACGCGCGTAACGGAAGTGCACATTTACAGTGCGTCACTGCTACGACTCGCACCAATACAGATTAGTAGCCGGCTAAGAAAACGCCGGCTTTTGGGCGGTATTTCGCTGATCAGATGACAATTCGCAGGCATTGGCCGGCGTGATACAACAAAAACCCGGCTTCATACAGGCAACTGCGCAGGCCCACCCCGGCCAGAGGCTGCATCGGTGCAAACGGAATCGGCAGAGCCTGGGGATCCTGGTGACACAGGTAGTCGGCAAATGCCTTGCCCACCACCGTCCCGGTGGTCACGCCACGCCCGTTGTAGCCAGTGACGGCCACCAACCCGGGCGCGGGCTCGAACAGTCGCATCAGATGGTCCGGGGTAAAGGCGATACAGCCGGTCCAGGTGTATTCCCAGTCCACCTTCTTGAGGTACGGGAAATAGTGCTGCTGTACACGGTCGGCCCAGGCCTTGAGGAACCAGGCGGGCTTCTGGTTGCCGTTGCCCAGGCTGCCCAGCAACAAACGCCCGTCGGCATCGCGCCGGATACTGCTCAGCACCTGACGGGTATCCCAGGAACCCTGGCCGCCCGGCAGGATTTGTTGCGCGGCGGCATCGGCCAACGGCGCGGAGGCTACCTGATAGTAATAACCGGGGAAAAAGTTGCGCCGCAGCTCGGTCCATTCACCTTCGGTGTAGGCGTTGGAGGCGATCACCACTTGTGCAGCCTGCACCGCGCCCTGGGCAGTTTGCACAGACCAGTGCTGGCCCTGGCGCTCCAGTTGAGTCACCGGGGAATGGTCGAACAATTGCCCACCCAGGCCCACGGCGGTAAGGGCCAGGCCGCTGGTGTAGGCCATCGGGTTCAAGGTACCGGCACGCCGGTCGAGCAAGGCGGCGGCGATCTTTCGGGTGCCGGTGGCCTGCTCGCACGCGGCCCCCGTCAACAGTTCGACCGGCGCACCACGGCGCTTCCACTGCTCCTCGCGGCCACGCAGGTCCGCTTCGCCACGGGCGTTGTGCGCCATGTGCAACGTGCCCTCGCGGCGCAGTTGGCAATCAATGTTGTATTTGTCGATCAGGCTGAACACCAGGGACGGTGCCGCGCCGAGCATGCGGTTGAGCTGGCTGCCCACCGCCGTGCCGAAACCGGCCTCAATCTCGTCCGGAGGAATCCACATCCCGGCGTTGACCAGCCCCACGTTGCGCCCCGAACCGCCATGGCCGGTGCGATGGGCCTCCAGCACGCAGACACTTTTGCCTTGCTCCAGCAGGTGGATGGCCGCCGACAAACCGGTGATACCGGCGCCGATCACGCACACATCCACCTTGACCTCACCCTTGAGGGCGGCGCGATCCGGCCGGCCAGGGGTCAGTTGTTCCCACAAACACGCTTCGCGTAATGGCATTGCCAGACTCCGGGATCTAACCAACAACGCTTATTCTGAATTGCGAACCCAATCGGATGTGGGAGCTGGCTTGCCGGCGATAACGATGGTGAATCCAATACCGCTATCGCCAGCAAACCAGCTCCCACATTGACCGCACCTGATTCAGTCGAAGGTAATGCCCTGGGCCAACGGCAGTTCCAGCGAATAGTTCACGGTGTTGGTCTGCCGGCGCATATACCCGCGCCACGCGTCCGAACCCGACTCACGCCCGCCACCGGTCTCTTTCTCGCCGCCAAACGCGCCGCCGATCTCCGCGCCACTCGGGCCGATATTGACGTTGGCGATCCCACAATCACTGCCCACTGCCGACATGAACTGCTCGGCCTCGCGCACATCGGTGGTGAAGATGCACGACGACAAGCCCTGCGGCACCGCGTTATTCAGGCGCAATGCCTCGCTGAAGTCCTTGTAGCCGACCACATACAGAATCGGCGCGAAGGTTTCACTGCACACCACATCGCTCTGCTCGGGCATTTCGACGATGGCCGGCGACACGTAGTAAGCGTTGGGGAACTGGTCCTGCAACTGACGCTTGCCGCCAAACACCTTGCCGCCTTCGCTCAAGGCCTGCTCCAGGGCGTCCTGCATGTTTTCAAAGCTGTGTTTGTCGATCAGCGGGCCGACCAGGTTGCCTTGCAACGGGTGACCGATGCGCACCTTGGAATAGGCGGCCTTGAGGCGCGTGACGATTTCGTCCTTGACCGACTCGTGGGCGATCAGCCGGCGCAGGCTGGTGCAGCGCTGGCCTGCGGTACCGACCGCACTGAACAGGATGGCACGCACGGCCATGTCCAGGTCGGCGCTGGGGCCGAGGATCATCGCGTTGTTGCCGCCCAGTTCCAGAATGCTGCGAGCAAACCGTGCGGCGACTTTGGGCGCCACTTCGCGGCCCATGCGCGTGCTGCCGGTGGCGCTGATCAGCGCCACACGCGGGTCGTCCACCAGGGCGGCGCCGGCATCGCGCCCGCCGATGACCACCTGGCAGAGATACGGCGGCGCGTCGCTGAAGTTTTTCGCGACACGTTCAAACAGTGCCTGACAGGCCAGGGCGGTGAGTGGGGTTTTTTCCGAGGGTTTCCAGATCACCGGGTTGCCGCACACCAGCGCCAGCGCCGTGTTCCACGCCCACACCGCCACCGGGAAGTTGAAGGCGCTGATCACACCCACCACGCCCAACGGGTGCCAGGTTTCACGCATATGGTGGCCAGGGCGCTCGGAGGCGATGGTCAAGCCGTACAGCTGACGCGACAGGCCCACGGCGAAGTCGCAGATGTCGATCATTTCCTGCACTTCACCCAGGCCTTCCTGGGTGATCTTGCCGGCTTCCCAGGACACCAGCTCGCCCAGGTCGGCCTTGTACTCACGCAGCAGGTCGCCGAACTGGCGCACCAGCTCACCGCGACGAGGCGCCGGCACCTTGCGCCAGGCGTCGAATGCATGCTCGGCGCGACTGACCTGCTGCTCGACCTCGGCCGCCCCTTCCCAGTGCACACTGGCGATGCGGCTGCCATCTATAGGTGAATGCACAGGCTGTTTCCCCGCCTGGTACAACGCCGGGTCTACACCGAGACGATCAAGCAATGCGGCAACCATGGGTCACTCCTTCAATCCACCAACAGAAAAATTGCGCCGTGGCCCGCACGACGATCCAGACCTTATTTGTAGCTGGCCCAGGACTTGCCAACAAACGACGATTAGGCGAGATATCATTCCGTTTATTCATGCAAAACAAAAAAAGAGGCGTGCCGTGCTCAATAAAAGACATTTGCCCTCGATCACCGCCCTGCAGTGCTTCGAGGCCGTGACCCGCCACCTGAGCTTCACCCGCGCCGCCGAGGAACTGAACCTCACCCAGAGCGCCGTCAGCAAGCAGGTCGCACAATTGGAGGAGTTGCTGCAGCACCTGCTGTTTCGCCGGGTCCGCCGGCGCTTGCAGATGACCCCGGCGGGCGACCTGTACCTGGTGGAAGTACGCAAGATCTTGAGCCAGGTGGAGATGTCGACCCACTACCTGCGCTCCTACGGCGGCGAAACCGAAGTGCTGCGCGTATCGACGCCCTACACCTTTGGCGCGCGCTGGCTGGTGCCACGGCTCAAGGGCTGGCGCCTGCGCCACCCGCAGATCCACCTGGACTTGTGCAACGAGCAGACGCCGGACGAGTTGCTGCAAGGCAAGGCCGACCTGGCCTTCTACTTCGGCACAGGCGCAAGGCCAGGCACCGAAAGCCTCAAGCTGTTCAGCGAGGAACTGGTGCCGGTGTGCGCCCCCGACAGCCTGCCGGCCCAGCCCTTCAGCGACCCCACGCAACTGAGCGAGTTGGTGCTGCTGCAAAATGCCTCGCGCCCCCAGGGCTGGCATAACTGGTTCGCCAGCCTCGGCTACCAGACCGAGCACAGCTACCACGGGCCGCGCTTTGACACCTTCTATATGTGCATCCGCGCCGCGCAGGTAGGTTGTGGCGTGGCGCTTCTACCGCGTTTTTTGGTGGAAGAAGAGTTGGCAGACGGCAAGTTGGTGATCCCCTGGCAGCACGCAATGCCCAGCCAGGATGCGTACTACCTGGCGTATCCGGAGCATTCGGCAGAGGTGCCCAAGGTGCGGGATTTTGTGAAGTGGATGATGGAGCAGGTTGTTTAGCCCCTGGAATACCGCCATCGCAGGCAAGACTGCGCCCACATTTGGAATGCATTCTCCTGTGGGAGCTGGCTTGCCTGCGATGACGCCAGAGGCCACGACAAAAAAACCTCTGGCAAAACAACACAGGTCTATGCGCCACTAGCGCCATTCTTGTCTGGAGATTCCCGTTATGAGCGAGAGTGTGTTTGCCGATCGCATCGTGCAGAACCTGCTCGACACCGACTTCTACAAGCTGACCATGATGCAGGCGGTGCTGCACAACTACCCCAACGTGGAAGTTGAATGGGAATTCCGTTGCCGTAACAGCGAGGACCTGCGCCCCTATCTGGCAGAAATCCGCTACCAGATCGAGCGCCTCGCCGAGTTGAGCCTGAGCCCGGACCAGTTGGGTTTCCTGGAACGCATCAGCTTTATGAAGCCGGACTTCCTGCGCTTCCTGGGTTTGTTCCGCTTCAACCTGCGCTATGTGCAGACCGGCATCGAGAACGGCGAGCTGTTTATCCGCCTGCGCGGCCCCTGGCTGCATGTGATCCTGTTTGAAGTGCCGCTACTGGCGATTGTCAGCGAAGTGCGCAACCGCTATCGCTACCCGACCATCATCCTGGAGCAGGCCCGCGAGCAGCTGTATCGCAAGTTCGACTGGTTGACCGCCAATGCCAGCAGCGACGAGCTGGCCGAGTTGCAGGTCGCGGACTTCGGTACCCGCCGGCGCTTCTCCTACCGCGTGCAGGAGGAAGTGGTGAATGTGCTCAAGCACGACTTCCCCGGCCGTTTCGTCGGCACCAGTAACGTGCACCTGGCCCGCGAACTGGACATGAAGCCCCTGGGCACCATGGCCCACGAATGGATCATGGCCCACCAGCAACTGGGCCCGCGCCTGATCGACAGCCAGATCGCCGCCCTTGATTGCTGGGTCCGCGAGTACCGTGGCCTGCTGGGGATCGCCCTGACCGATTGCATCACCACCGATGCCTTCCTCAGCGATTTCGATCTGTACTTCGCCAAGCTGTTCGACGGCCTGCGCCATGACTCCGGCGACCCGGTGCAGTGGGCCGAAAAAGCCATCGCCCATTACCACAAGCTGGGCATCGAGCCGATGAGCAAGACCCTGGTGTTCTCCGACAGCCTGACGCTGCCCAAGGCCCTGGAGATTTTCCGCGCGCTGCGCGGTCGGATCAATGTCAGCTTTGGCATCGGTACCAACCTGACCTGTGACATTCCAGGTGTGGAACCGATGAGCATCGTGCTTAAAATGACCGCCTGCAATGGCCAGCCCGTGGCGAAGATCTCCGATGAAGCGGGCAAGACCCACTGCACGGATCCGAACTTCGTCGCCTACTTGCGCCACGTTTTCAAAGTACCTGCCATCTCTAGCGAGGAGTGAATCATGCAAGCCGTACAGCGTGAGATTGCTGAACAGCTCAAGGTCCAACCACCGTTCCAGGACCACGCCGCCCTCGAAGCGGAAGTGGCCCGGCGGATTACCTTTATCCAGGACTGCCTGCTCAATTCGGGGCTCAAGACCCTGGTGCTGGGCATCAGCGGCGGCGTCGACTCCCTGACCGCCGGCCTGCTGGCCCAGCGGGCGATGAAAGAGCTGCGCGCGCTCAAAGGCGATGACGCTTACCGCTTTATCGCGGTGCGTCTGCCTTACGAGACCCAGTTCGACGAACACGATGCCCAGGCCAGCGTTGACTTCATCAACCCCGACGAACGCCACACGGTCAACATCGGCCCGGCGGTCAAGGCCCTGGCCAATGAAGTAGCGGCCTTCGAGGGCAAGGCGGCGGTGTCCCGCGATTTTGTACTGGGCAATACCAAGGCGCGGATGCGCATGGTCGCGCAATACACTATCGCCGGCGCGGCAAGTGGCCTGGTGATCGGCACCGACCATGCGGCGGAAGCGGTGATGGGGTTTTTTACCAAGTTTGGTGATGGCGCCTGCGACCTGGCGCCGTTGAGCGGGCTGGTGAAAAACCAGGTACGGGCGATTGCCCGGTACTTTGGTGCGCCCGAGTCGCTGGTGGAGAAGATCCCGACAGCCGACCTGGAAGACCTCTCACCGGGCAAGCCGGATGAAGCGTCCCATGGCGTGACCTATACCGAAATCGATGCGTTCCTGCACGGCCAGCCGGTGCGTGAGGAAGCGTTCAGGATTATCTGCGAGACCTATCGCAAGACTGAGCACAAGCGGGTGATGCCGTTTGCGCCTTGAGGTGAGGCGGGTGGTTGTGTATTGATTGTCAGGCCGCTATCGCGGGCAAGCCCGCTCCCACAGTTGAATGTATTCATACATCAAAATGTGGGGGCGGGCTTGCCGGTGACGAACGATAACGCGGTCTGTGGCCTTACTTCAGGGTCACAGTGCCTTTCATCATCGCGATGTGGCCTGGGAACGAGCAGAAGAACATGTACTTGCCGTCAGCCTTGAGCTTGGACACATCGAAGGTCACCGAGTCGGTCTCGCCAGCGCCGATGATCTTGGTATGGGCGATGATGCGGGTGTCGTCTTTTTTCAGGTAGTTGTTGTCGATACCGGCGGCCATGCCCTCGGTTGCAACCGGCTGCATATCAGCCTCAGTGGTCAGCACCCAGTTATGGCCCATGACGTTCTTCGGCAGGTTGCCCGAGTGCTTCAGCTCAACGGTGAACGTCTTGCAGCTCTTGTCGATTTCAATGGCCTTGGTGTCGAAGGACATTTGGTCGGTGGAGTCGACAGTGACCTTGCACTCTGCAGCGAGCAACTGACCGCTGGCCAGAGTCAGCAGGGAAACAGCAACGATTTTGGCGAACATGTGAATCTCCAAGGCAGGGTTTAAAAAACGCATATGCGACAAGGGTGCCTGAGGCAGGCAGATGTACCAATGATCTGAATCAACAGATTGTATACAACTTTAGGCTATCAGACTGATCGACAGAATCAACCAGCCAAAGTGCCGCACGCTGCCTATGATCGGCTCATCTTTCCTTCCTGGAGTCCGAGCCATGCACCTCAATAGCCTGTTATGCAGCCTGCTTGCCGCTTACGCCTGTGGCGCCAGCGGTACTTACGAAACGGTTAATGTCGACTAACGTTTAGTCAGCAGAGACGATTCTGAAACCCGATTACCCCTTGGAGCCCGTTTAAAGGCAGAATACCCGCCGCTCAACCTCACCTTCGACCCCAGAGGATCGCCCATGGCAAAACCTAATTACTCCTTCGCCAAACGTCAGAGAGACTTGGCCAAGGAACAGAAGAAAGAGGAAAAGCTGCAACGTAAGAAAGCTGCGGCCGACGAAGAAGCAGGCGCACTGAACCCGGATGCTGAAGGGGAAGTGATTGCTGACGAAACTGAAACCCCGAAAGACCCGGCACCCGAGGCCTGAACCCCCGCCTCAATGAATGCCTGACCTGTGGCGAGCAGGCTTGCCCGCGTTGGGGCGCGAAGTGGTCCCAGAACTGGGACGGCTACGCAGTCCAGCGGGAGCAAGCGCCCTCGCCACAGCACACGCTCGCCACAGCGGCCTGCTCTCCACGGGAGCATTGGCCACACCGCATCGGTTATTCCAGCGGCATCACCGTCACCCGAACTTCCGGGTCATGGCTGCCCCCTCCCAGAATCACCCCGCGCAACGGCGAGACATCGGAAAAATCCCGGCCCCAGGCCAGGGTGATGTGCTCCAGTGCCGGCTGCACATTGTTCGTCGGATCAAAATCCACCCAGCCCGACAACGGGCAAAACACCGACACCCACGCGTGCGACGCATCAGCGCCGATCAGCCGTGGCTGGCCGGGCGGTGGCTGGGTCAGCAGGTAGCCACTGATGTAACGCGCCGCCAGGCCCCGTGAGCGCAGGCAGGCAAGCATCAGGTGGGCAAAGTCCTGGCACACCCCCCGTCGACGCTCCAGCACCTCCACCAGCGGCGTGGCGACCTGGGTGGCTTCGGCATCGAAGGTAAACTCGCTGAAAATCTTCTCCATCAACGCCTGCACGCCCAGCAACAGCGGCCGGCCAGCCGGAAAGCAGCTCTCGGAAAAATCGACGAAGTTTTTCTTCAAATGCACGTAGGGCGATTCGAAACGATAGCGGCACGCCTCGATCGCCTCTGCCGACAACGGCTGGCCACTGTAGGTCAGGCGGTTGCGGGTCTGGTCCCAGGGCGGTGACTGGTTGAAATCCAGCACAGGCCGGGCCAAAACCTCCACGGTCAGGCCGGCGTTGACTAGCAATTCATCATGGGGCCGCTCGAACGCCAGCCGGGTGATCGGGTTGCCGAACACATCCAGCTCATCACGGCGCGCCGTCGGCTCGGGGCTGATCTCCAATTGCCGTGAAGTGCAGCGCTGCCACGCACACGGGCGCGGCCATAAGTGCGCCAGTTGCTGGGCCAGGGACACCGGGCTGTCGTAGTGATAATGGGTATCGTGGAAAATCTGATAGCGCGCGCTCATTACACAGACACCGTTTGCTGGCTGACATCATCCACATGGGCAAAATGGCGCAGGGCCAGGCGATCAGAGACTTGCCCGCTTTCATCGGCGACCGCCTGCAACAGGTCCGCCAGGCCGTCGAGGGCCGCGCGCACGCTGGCGTCACCAAACAACGGGTTCTCCAGGCAACCCAGGTCAAAGCGCGACAGGCGCTCCACCAGCGGCGCCAGCCCGGTCTCCCGAGGCACGCCGAAGTCATCGTTGAGGCGACGCAGGGTGCGACTCACCAGCTTGAGCTGGAACACCACCGCGTGGGGGTTCTGTTCATCCAGCAGCAACAGGTCCAGCACCGGAATCAATTGCGGCACTGCCAGGTAACGCGAGCGGTAGGTGATGCTGCTGTTGCCCAACTCCAGCAACCACTCCAGCCCGGCCTGGTCGAACACCGCCACGCCGCGCAGGAAGGCCGCGAGGCTGCTGCTGAGAAACTGCAGGCGCTCGATGCGCCGGCCCATCATCAAAAAGCGCCAGCCTTCGTCGCGGGTCATGTCGTCGAGGGCAAAGCCGGACAAGGCCGCCAGCGACATCACCAGGCGATTGAGAAAATCCAGCAGCTCGCCAAAATCCGGCGTCTCGCGCTCCAGCTCCAAGGCTTCGCGCTGCAACTCCACCAGAGCCTGCCAGTTCTCCCGGGACAGCTTGCCGCGCACCTGGGACGCCGCCCACTGCAAGCGCTGCAAGTTGGCGCGCAGGCTCGACGGCCAGTCATCACCGAGCAGGGCCTGCAGCAGGCGCTCGGGCAACTCGCCCTCCTCCGGCAGCAGGCGCAGGCTCTCACCGAGTTCTACGGCGGCCTGCAGGGCCAGCGGGTCGTCACCATCGACATAGCGCGCGAGCACCACACGCAGCCAGCGTGCACTGTTATCGCAGCGCTCGCAGTAACGGCCGAACCAGAACAGGTTTTCCACCACCCGCGAAGGCAGGTAGGGGTCGCGACGCACCAGGTCATGGGTGCCAATCACCCGCTGCGCACGCCATTGCTCGCCACCGGGGGCCCGCTCGCCCAGCACCCAGGTGTCCTTGCTCGCCCCGCCGCGTTGCATCGACACCACTTCGGCGTCCGCGTGGGCTGCCACGCGGGTCAGGCCGCCCGGCAGCACCCGGTAGCCATCCTCACCGGCCACCGCGTACACGCGCATGCCGATGGCGCGATGTTGCAGATGATCATCCACGGTGTGCCAGACCGGCGCCTGGGACAGCTGCGCCAGCTCCTGGGCCACGTAGGCGTATGGGCGCGCCTGCATGCGTTCGGCCAGGGCCTGGCGTTGTTCGTTGTTCAAGTCGCGGCCAAACACCGGGGCAAAACTTTGCGAAGGGAACGCCGGTTTGATCAGTAACTCCGGCAGTTTTTCCAGGGCTTCGGCCAGTACCGGGGCCTCGCCGCACCACCAGGTGGCGATGGACGGCAGGATCAGTTCTTCACCAAACAGAAATTGATTGATCTTCGGCAGGAAACCCAACAGTCCAGGGGACTCCAGCACGCCGGCGCCCAGGGCATTGGCCACCAGCACATTGCCCTGGCGTACCGCATCCAGCAGGCCGGGCACGCCCAGGGCCGAGTCGGTGCGCAGTTCCAGGGGGTCGCAGAAATCATCGTCCAGGCGGCGCATGATCGCGTGCACGCGGCGCAGGCCGCTGAGGGTCTTGAGGTACACCGTGCTGTCGCGCACGGTCAGGTCGCCGCCTTCTACCAAGGGGTAGCCAAGCTGGCGGGCCAGGTACAGGTGTTCGAAATAGCTTTCATTGAAGCGCCCCGGGGTCAGCAGCACGATCAGCGGCGGCTGGTCATCACCGGGCGCCTGGCGGGCCAGGGTTTCCTGCAGGGTACGGAAGAACCCGGTGAGGTGCTGCACCTGCAAGTCGCGATACAAATCCGGGAATGCACGGGAGACGATGGTGCGGTTTTCCAGGGCATAACCGGCGCCGGAGGGCGCCTGGGTGCGGTCTGCCGTGACCCACCAGCGGCCATCCGGGGTGCGCGCCAGGTCCACCGCGTACAGGTGCAGGAACACCCCATCGGGCGGCTGGATGCCCTGGCACGGCCAGAGGAAGTTGTTATGCCCGAACACCAGTTCTGCCGGCAGCAAGCCTTCGGCAATCAGGCGTTGCGGGCCATACAGGTCGGCCAGCACCGCATTGAGCAACCGCGCACGCTGGGCAATGCCTGCCGACAAGTACGCCCACTCATCCGCCGCCAATACGTGGGGCAGCAGGTCCAGCTCCCATGGGCGGTCGGCGCCCTTGGGGTCGGCATAGACGTTGTAGGTCACGCCGTTTTCCTGGATCTGCCGCGTCAGCAACGCCTGGCGCTGGGCCAGTTGCGCCGGGGTGCTGCGCTGCAGGTGGTCGAGCAGGCGCTGCCAATGGGCGCGCACCGCGCCGCTGCCATCCAGCAGTTCGTGATAGGTGCCCGCAGTCAGCGGGTAACGGTCGAGCAAGTCGGACATGGAACGCTCGGCAGGGGCAAGGGAAGCCAGATTAACCTAACAAACACTGCAAATCCTCTGTGGAAACTGGCCGTGTGGGGAAGCGGGCTTGCTCGCGATAGCAGTGCGTCAGCCAATGCATGTCCTGGCTGATACTCGGTCATCGCGGGCAAGCCCGCTCCCACATAAGCCCGCGCCTACAGGTGGGGTTGTGTTTAGTCATTTTTATTGGGGAACCGCCGCAGATCCAGGGTCATTGGCAGTTCATCGTTGATCACCATCGCCGGCACCGGCAATTTGCCCGGGCTGTGACCCAGGCGGAAAAACCGCGCCATGCGCCGGCTTTCCGCTTCGTTGGCATTCACCGGCAAGCTGTCGTAATTGCGCCCACCCGGATGGGCCACGTGGTATTGGCAGCCGCCCAGGGAGCGTTGCATCCAGGTATCCAGCAAATCGAACACCAGCGGTGCATGCACTGCGATGGTCGGCTGCAGGCAATTGGCCGGTTGCCAGGCGCGATAACGCACGCCCGCGACGAATTCCCCCACCCGGCCGGTGGCGTGCAGTGGCACCGCCACCCCGTTGCAGGTCAGCACATAGCGCTGCGGCGCCAGGCCGCTGAGTTTTACCTGCAAGCGCTCCAGGGATGAATCCACGTAGCGCACCGTACCGCCCGCCGCGCCCTCTTCGCCCAGCACATGCCAGGGCTCCAGGGCCTGGCGCAGTTCCAACTCGATACCGCTGACGGCATAGTCGCCGACCTTGGGAAAACGGAATTCCAGGTGTGCCGCGAACCACTCGGCGCGCAGTGGATAACCGGCGGCGTTGAGCTCGACGATCACGTCGGCAAAGTCCTGCTCGATAAAGTGCGGCAGCAGGAAGCGGTCGTGTAGCTCCGTGCCCCAGCGCGCCAGCTTCGGCGGCGCGTAGGGCTCACGCCAGAAGCGCGCCACCAGGGCGCGCAGCAGCAACTGTTGGGTCAGGCTCATGCGTGCATGGGGCGGCATCTCAAAGGCGCGCAGCTCCAGCAGGCCCAGGCGCCCGGTAGCACCGTCCGGCGAGTAGAGCTTGTCGATGCAGAATTCGGCGCGGTGGGTATTGCCGGTGACGTCGATCAGCAAGTTGCGCAGCAAGCGGTCCACCCGCCACGGCGGGCATTCCTCGCCTGGCGCGGGCATCTGCGCAAAGGCGATTTCCAGTTCGTACAACGCGTCATTGCGCGCCTCATCCACCCGTGGCGCCTGGGAGGTCGGGCCGATAAACAGCCCGGAAAACAGGTACGACAACGACGGATGGTTATGCCAGTAACTGATCAGGCTGCGCAGCAGGTCCGGGCGGCGCAGGAACGGCGAATCCTTGGGCGTGGCCCCACCCAGCACAAAGTGGTTGCCACCGCCGGTGCCGGTGTGGCGCCCGTCGATCATGAACTTTTCGGTGGTCAGGCGGGTTTGCCGGGCCTCTTCATAGAGGAACTCGGTGCGCTCCACCAGTTCGTCCCAGGTGGCGGACGGCTGCACGTTGACCTCGATCACGCCAGGGTCTGGCGTCACGCGGAAGTTGCTCAGACGCGGGTCGCTCGGCGGCTCGTAGCCTTCCAGCAATACCGGGCAATGCAGTTCCTGGGCGGTGGCCTCGATGGCGGTCACCAACTCCAGGTAATCCTCGACCCGCTCCAGGGGCGGCATAAACAGGTAGAGCCGCCCTCCCCGCGCTTCGGCGCACAAGGCAGTGCGGGTCAGCCAGTCGGCAGACTCGTCGACCTTGGGCACACGCTCGTCGCTGGGGGCCGGCTCGCCCGGGGCTGACGCGCTGATGGCCAGCGCCGGCAGATCTTGATTGGGATCGGTGGGGTGCACAAAGGGGTAATCTGCCGCCGTCACCCAGGGCTGCGAAGCCAGGGGCAAGCGATAGCCCAGCGGCGAATCACCCGGCACCAGCCGGCAATGGGTGTCGCGCAGGTACCAGCGGCCGCTCTGCCAGCGATCATTGGCTGCGGTGCGCGCCAGGGGCAGCACATGACCGATGACTTTATCCAGGCCCTGGCTGAACACCTTGCGCAGGCGTTCGCGCTCCAGCTCATCCTCCAGGCGCGAATCCTGGGCGCTGACGTTCTGTGGCAAGGCACCTTCGCGCCACAGGTAGTAAAAATTGTCCTCGAAGGCTGGGAATACAAAGCGCGCAGGGAGCTTCAGGCGCTCGGCAATGCTCGCCAGGAAGCGCCCGGCCATGACCTCATCCGCGCCGTAGTCTTGCTGCTCGTCGGCGATCAGCGCGTCGTTGTGCCAGACCGGCACACCGTCCCGACGCCAATGACAATTGAGCGACCAACGCGGCAATTGCTCACCGGGGTACCACTTGCCCTGGCCGAAGTGCACCAGGCCCTTGGGCGCGTAGTGCTTGCGCATGCGCTGGAACAGCTCGGCGGACAGTCGGCGCTTGTCCGGGCCCAGGGCAGCGGTGTTCCACTCGGCACCGTCGGGGTCGTCGATGGACACAAAGGTCGGTTCGCCGCCCATGGTCAGGCGCACATCGTCCTTGAGCAGATCGCTATCAATCTGCCGGCCCAGGGCCTGGATCGCCAGCCATTGTTCTTCGGTGTAGGGCTTGGTCACCCGAGGGGCTTCCCAAATGCGCTCCACCGACATTTCGTGGGTGAACTCACACTCGCACGGCTCCACCAGCCCACTGATCGGGGCGGCAGACGATGGATCGGGACTACAGGCCAATGGGATATGCCCTTCACCGGCGAATAGACCGGAGGTGGCATCCAGGCCGATCCAGCCGGCGCCGGGCAAATACACCTCGCACCAGGCGTGCAAGTCGGTGAAGTCCACCTCGGTGCCGGAGGGCCCGTCGAGGGCTTTGACGTCGGCGGTCAACTGGATCAGGTAACCGGAGACAAACCGCGCCGCCAAACCCAGATTGCGCAGCAGCTGCACCAGCAGCCAGGCCGAGTCGCGGCACGAGCCGGAGGCGTTTTCGAGGGTGAATTCCGGGGTTTGCACGCCCGGTTCCATACGGATCAGGTAGCCGATATCCGCCGCCAGGCGCTGGTTGAGGCCGACCAGGAAATCCACGGCCGGCAGCGGCGTGCGGTCAATACCGGCCAGGTACGCAGCAAACTTCGGCGTCAGCGGCAGAGTTTCCAGATACGGCGCCAGCTCGCGCTGCTCGTCGGCGGCGTAGCTGAAGGGGATTTTTTCGGCGTAGGGCTCAAGGAAAAAGTCGAACGGATTGAACACCGCCATCTCGGCGACCAAGTCGACCTCGATACGCAGCTCATCGGTCTTTTCCGGAAACACTAGGCGCGCCAGGTAATTGCCCTGGGGATCTTGCTGCCAATTGATGAAATGCTGCTCGGGCAGCACCTTCAGCGCGTAGGACAGGATCCGCGTGCGGCTATGGGCCGCCGGTCGCAGACGCACAATCTGTGGGCCAAGCTCCACAGCGCGGTCGTAACGGTAATGCGTAACATGGTGCAACGCGACATGAATCGACACGGCGGCCTCCTGCGAGCCAGAGCATGAACACAAAGCGCGCAAGACTTATGCCAGAGCGGCGGTCATTGCGCTTTATCGAGGGAGCCGATGCAGTACAGCACCAAAACGGCGCGAGAGCGGCCGTCGTGGTGCGAGGGTTGCACATATTTGTGGCGCAAGTGCGGGGCGCAGTGGTGAATCTACCCAATCAGCGCTTTTTGCGCGTTGCGTTGAAACCGGTTATCGAAGGCAACGCCTTCACATGCGACTACTCGATCTAGCGGTTGATTTGACAGACTGCCGAATGCGACGGATTCCAACGAGTTTTGTACGCATCTCTCGTTGAACCTTGCTGTTAAGTGTCAACAATCCAAGGAATGGGAATAACAGCGCCAACCCATAGAGAACTTTATGAGGCTGGTACTGAACCATTGGAACTACAAACACTAGACAGGCGAGGTAGATACCGACCATCACCCACACCCAGGAGGGTCGGCCCCGCAAAATCATAAAGTTGCTATGGACCGTCAACAGAATGAGCAGCGCCCCGACCAACATGATCTTGAGCCCCACTTGAGCCAGCGGCACATCACGAAAATAAGTGACGAACGCCAGCGCAACAGCCAATGCCAACGAAAAATACGCAGCGAATACACCACCCAGAAACGTCAGAAAGTATTGCCTGAAAAAGTCGCGTAGCGTCATTAACTCGTTCATTCGCTTACCCCATCAACGCTTTTTGCGCGCTGCGATTACGGCTTGGCGCAGGTGGCGTATTTCGAGCAGCCGCTGGCGCATTTCGCGATGGCGCTTGCTATTGAGCAGCAGCAACCCCGCCAACGGAAACAGCAGCCCCATTACATACGCTGCCATATGTGGCCGATAGCTATAGGTTGGCAACACGACCAGCAAACATACAACGTAGAAGGCTGCGATAGCCCAAGCCCCCCATTCTCGCCCTCTGATCATGACGAAATGGCTGAACGCCAAGAGCAAGCCCAAGAAAACTGCCGCCAGAAAAGAGTAACGCGCCCGCTCTGGGTCACTGCGAAAAAATGTACTTGATGCCAATGAAATAGCGGCAGAGAGAGAGAAGCAGGCAAGGAAGAACGCGCATATAAACGCTGGAAAATATTGCGCCAAAAAAGCTCTTAATGAACCCGGACGATCCATCACTCAACCTCCTCATAGAGGCCAACTGCAATCGTTCGAATGTTGCCTGATATAGCGCTCCCGGTAAGACCAACGGCAGCCCCGAGGGAGTCTCTGATCTGCGTCACAGTAGCGTGATTGATCTCGCTAGCTGAATAGCGCTTGGCCAGCAGACCGGAGCGCTGGCGCAGTTTCAAGAGTTTATTGCTCAGTCTTGGATCTTTCAGGCTCAGCAACTCTTTGGTGAGCGCCTTGCGTTGCTGGCGGGTCAACCCCTTGGACAACTCGTACCAACTTCTGCCAGTGGTCACCTTTCGAGCCTGCAGCAGCCGAAGAGTGGTCAGAGTAGAGGCGCCGGCACCCAGCAGTGAAGCGGCGTCCAATACCGGCATTGCATAGCGATACCAGTCCTCGCTATCCATATCGTCGTTGGCTGCCGGGTCATTGAGTTCGTTGATAGTTCTCACCCCCCCGACGACACATTGCACAGTACTGGCCGCTGCAGCCGTCGCACCGATACCCGCCACCACCAGGCTCGCGCCACCCGTGAAAGGCACGGCGACTGTACCGCTGAACACAACAATCCAACCGAGGATTGCGCCCGCACAAGACAGGGTCGTATTGACTGCTTCGCCCACCAACCGGGACTCACGCGGGTTGTTAGCCACCTGATTGGCAAACTGCGCCGGCGAAATGTACCTCTGCGCCTCACGCAAAATGATGCGCTTGGGCTTGATGCTGCAGATCGGCTTGAACTCGCGCAGGGTAATGACATTGAAGTCAGCGTCGATATACACCACCCCTGCGCCGACGATGCCGGGGTCGGCGTCGATGGCCGCGAACAGGCGTGGCAGGTTGATCTGGCTTTCGATGCGCTGGCGCGCCATGAACTGGGAGCGGTTGGAGTCCATGCCGATGTTGAGCAAGGGGTTGCTCATGGGGTGTTCTTCCTTGAAATAGGTGGTGTCTGAACTGGCGCCTTCGCGAGCAAGCCCGCTCCCACAGTTGACCGAGTTCCAGCATGAGAATGCGGTCGAATGTGGGAGCGGGCTTGCTCGCGAAGGCGATTCAATGGGCGCCACCTTAACAAACAGGTTTCCCACCCGCTAGAAAGCAAAACGCCAGCACGAGGCTGGCGTTTTGCATTTCAGGCTGCGATCAACGCGGTACGACCGGCTTACGCGCAGGCTTCTTGCCTTTGCCCTTGGCCGCGTCGGTGCGCTCTTTAGCCGCCTGCTTGTTGCGGGCCATGGCCGCGGCCTTGGCTTGTTCGCGCTTGTCCCACGGGTTGCTGCCGTCGCTGCCACGAGGCGGCAGGCCGGTGTGCTGGGTGAGGATCCTGGTGGTGGTTTCCTTGGCGACCTTATGGCTGCCCACCGGCGTCGAGTTCTTGCGACGGGCGCTCTGGTAGCTGTCGGTGGACGGCTGATGCAGCGGAATCAACTGATCCTTGCCCGGCCCGATCAGGTCGGCGCGGCCCATGCGGGTCAGCGCTTCACGCAGCATCGGCCAGCCTTTGGGGTCGTGGTAGCGCAGGAACGCCTTGTGCAGACGGCGCTGTTCTTCGCTCTTGACGATGGTCACCGCGTCGCTCTTGTAGGTGACCTTGCGCAGCGGGTTCTTGCCCGAGTGGTACATCGCGGTGGCGGTGGCCATTGGCGACGGGTAGAACGCCTGCACCTGGTCGGCGCGGAAGCCATTGCCCTTGAGCCACAGGGCCAGGTTCATCATGTCTTCATCGGTGGTGCCGGGGTGGGCGGCGATGAAGTACGGGATCAGGTACTGCTCCTTGCCCGCTTCCTTGGTGTACTTCTCGAACATGCGCTTGAACTTGTCATAGCTGCCAATGCCCGGTTTCATCATCTGGTTGAGCGGACCTTCCTCGGTGTGTTCCGGGGCGATCTTCAGGTAGCCACCGACGTGGTGGGTCACCAGCTCTTTGACATATTCCGGCGACTCCACAGCCAGGTCGTAACGCAGGCCGGAAGCGATCAAAATCTTCTTCACACCCGGCAAGGCACGGGCGCTGCGGTACAGCTGGATCAGCGACGAGTGGTCGGTGTTCAGGTTCGGGCAGATGCCCGGGAACACGCAGGACGGCTTGCGGCACGCGGATTCGATTTCCGGGCTCTTGCAGGCAATGCGGTACATGTTCGCGGTCGGCCCGCCAAGGTCGGAAATCACCCCGGTGAAGCCTGGGACCTTGTCGCGGATCTCTTCGATCTCGCGGATGATCGACTCTTCGGAACGGTTCTGGATGATCCGGCCTTCGTGCTCGGTGATCGAGCAGAAGGTGCAGCCGCCGAAGCAGCCACGCATGATGTTCACCGAGAAGCGGATCATGTCGTAGGCCGGGATTTTTTCCTTGCCGTACACAGGATGCGGGACACGGGCGTAAGGCATGCCAAACACGTAGTCCATTTCTTCGGTGGTCATGGGAATGGGCGGTGGGTTGAACCACACGTCCACTTCACCGTGCTTCTGCACCAGGGCGCGGGCGTTGCCTGGGTTGGTTTCCAGGTGCAACACGCGGTTGGCGTGGGCATACAGCACTGCGTCGCCACGGACCTTTTCCACCGATGGCAGGCGGATCACGGTCTTGTCGCGGGTCATGCGCGGGCTGGCGAGGATCTGTACGACCTTGGCTTCTTCCGGGTCTTCAACCGGGCCCTTTTCCTGCTCGATGGCGCAGGCCTGGGTGTCCTGGGTATTCACGTACGGGTTGATGATCTTGTCGACCTTGCCCGGGCGGTCGATCCGGGTGGAGTCCACTTCGTACCAGCCCGCTGGCGTGTCACGGCGAATGAACGCGGTGCCACGCACGTCGGTGATGTCTTCGATCTTGTGGCCCCACGACAGGCGCTGGGCAACTTCGACAATCGCCCGCTCGGCGTTGCCGTACAACAGGATGTCGGCGGTGGCGTCGATCAGGATCGAGTTGCGCACCCGGTCCTGCCAGTAGTCGTAGTGGGCGATGCGGCGCAGGGAAGCTTCGATGCCACCGAGCACGATCGGCACGTTCTTGTAGGCTTCCTTGCAGCGCTGGCTGTACACCAGGCTCGCACGGTCCGGACGTTTGCCGGCCATGCCGCCAGGGGTGTAGGCGTCGTCGGAGCGGATTTTCTTGTCGGCGGTGTAGCGGTTGATCATCGAGTCCATGTTGCCGGCCGCGACGCCGAAGAACAGGTTCGGCTCGCCGAGCTTCATGAAGTCGTCTTTGGACTGCCAGTTGGGCTGGGCAATGATCCCGACGCGGAAGCCCTGGGACTCCAGCAGCCGGCCAATGATCGCCATGCCGAACGAAGGATGGTCCACGTAGGCATCACCGGTGACGATGATGATGTCGCATGAATCCCAGCCAAGCTGATCCATCTCCTCCCTGCTCATGGGCAGGAATGGCGCTGGACCGAAACATTCGGCCCAGTACTTGGGATAGTCAAATAACGGCTTGGCTGTTTGCATGACGGTGACCGGTGTTGAGATGAAAAATCGCGGGCGCGGAATATAGCACAAAATTTGACCAATTCCGACGGTAATGGTCGGAATTGTGCTGACTCCATCGCGGGCTAGCCCACCCCCACACTTGAATGGTGAATGCTTTCAAATGTGCGGGCGGGCTTGCCTGCGACAGGGCCCTTATAGACGCTGGAAACTATTCGTCGTCGTCGAAGTTATAACTGCCCGGCGCCAGGTTCTCGAAGCGCGTGTACTTACCGATGAACGCCAGGCGGATAAAGCCGATCGGCCCGTTCCGCTGCTTGCCGATGATGATTTCGGCAATGCCCTTGTGCTCGGTTTCCGGGTGATACACCTCGTCGCGGTACACGAACATGATCACGTCGGCGTCCTGCTCGATCGCTCCGGATTCACGCAAGTCGGAGTTCACCGGGCGCTTGTTGGGACGCTGCTCCAGGGAACGGTTGAGCTGGGACAACGCCACCACCGGGCAGTTGAATTCCTTGGCCAGGGCTTTGAGGGACCGGGAGATTTCGGAAATCTCGTTGGTCCGGTTGTCGCCGCTGGAGCCGGGGATCTGCATCAACTGCAGGTAGTCGATCATGATCAGGGCGATATCGCCGTGCTCACGCACCAGGCGCCGGGTACGCGCACGCATCTCGGACGGGCTGATACCGGCGGTGTCGTCGATAAACAGCTTGCGGTCGTTGAGCAGGTTGACCGCCGAGGTCAGGCGCGGCCAGTCGTCGTCTTCCAGGCGACCGGCACGCACTTTGGTCTGGTCGATCCGGCCCAGGGACGAGAGCATACGCATGATCAGCGATTCGCCTGGCATCTCCAGGGAGTACACCAGCACGGCCTTGTCGCTGCGCAACACGGCGTTTTCCACCAGGTTCATCGCAAAGGTCGTCTTACCCATGGATGGACGGCCGGCGACGATGATCAGGTCGGACGGCTGCAGGCCGCTGGTCTTCTCGTCGAGGTCGGTGTAGCCGGTGGAAATACCGGTGATGGCGTTGTCAGTGTTGAACAAGGTGTCGATACGGTCGATGGCCTTGGTCAACAGGTCGTTGACGCTGACCGGGCCGCCGGTTTTCGGGCGGGCCTCGGCGATCTGGAAGATCTGCCGTTCGGCTTCGTCGAGGATCTCGGCGGCGGTGCGACCTTCAGGGTTAAAGGCACTGTCGGCGATTTCAGTGCTGATGCCGATCAACTGGCGCAGGGTCGCCCGCTCGCGCACGATCTGGGCATAGGCCTTGATGTTGGCGACGGACGGGGTGTTTTTTGCCAGCTCACCGAGGTAGCCGAGGCCACCGACTTGCGAGGTCTGGCCTTCCTTGTCCAGTTGCTCGGCCAGGGTCACCACGTCAATCGGTGAGTTCTGGTCGGCCAGCTTGGCAATGGCGCGGAAGATCAGGCGGTGGTCATGCCGATAGAAATCACCGTCCGAGACTTGATCGAGCACACGTTCCCAGGCGTTGTTATCCAGCATCAAGCCACCGAGCACGGCCTGTTCGGCCTCGATGGAATGCGGCGGCACCTTCAGGGCAGCGGTTTGCAGATCGTATTGCTCAGGAGCTGAAATATCGTTCATGGCCACTTGGAATTAGGGGGTGTGAAAAAAACAAAAGGCACGACCTGTAAACAGGATCGTGCCCGATGTTAACCGCCTGGCACGCGAGGTGCCAGTCAGTTAGGTGCTACTTAAGCTGCTACCACGACAACGCGTACGGTGGCTTCAACTTCAGCGTGCAGGTGCACGGCTACGTCGAATTCGCCTACGTTGCGGATGGTGCCGTTCGGCAGACGAACTTCGCTCTTCTGCACTTCAACGCCGGAGGCGGTCAGTGCATCAGCGATGTCGTGGGTGCCGATCGAACCGAACAGCTTGCCTTCGTCACCGGCGGTGGCAGTGATAGTCACTTCCAGCTCGGCCAGTTGGGCAGCACGGGTTTCAGCCGAAGCTTTCTTGTCTGCTGCGGCTTTTTCCAGCTCAGCGCGACGCTCTTCAAACGCGGCCAGGTTGGCAGCGGTTGCAGCGGTGGCTTTGCCGTATGGCAGCAGGTAGTTACGACCGTAGCCGGCCTTAACGTTTACTTTGTCGCCCAGGTTGCCCAGGTTGGCGACTTTTTCCAGAAGGATCAGTTGCATGTGAAAATCCTCTAACTTTTAACCTTCACCGTTCGCGTTATCGGCGTCTTTCGGCGCCAGACGACCGCGAAAATCAATCAGGCCGTCGACAATGGCCAAGACCACGAGTAACGGATAGATCAGTTGCATAAACAGCAACAGCGTCACGTACAACCCCACCAGCCAGAACTTGGCCAGGCGCTTTTGCGCCACCAGCCCGTGCATCAGGGCCAGCCCGGCAATCACCAGCGGTACGCTGCACAACGGCGTCAACATGGCCATTTGCGGACCAAAGTTCGGCCCTACAAGCATGCACGCCAGCAGCAACATCGCTGGTCCTGCGGGGATTCTGATACTGCGAAACTCGCGACCAAAACCACCCGGGTTATACAACAACGCCTGCCAGTAGCGCCCAAGAATCAGGCTCAGCACACTGACGATCTGCAACAGTGCCGCTATCAGGCCGGTAAGGACCGGAGCAATCAGTGTGGCCATGCGCGCTCGCTCATCTACCGACAATTGCTGGTAGAGATCCCCGAGGGCCAGTGGCAGGATTTTTACCAACTCCTGCGACAGCGCCTCGATTTGCGGGCGGAAAGCCGCGCCAAGCACCACTGAATACACCACTCCCAATGCCACGCTGACCAGCAGCGTACGGACCCAGGACTCACTTGCGCGTAAAACCAACGCAAGGCTCGAAGACCCCAGCAGTACCAGAAGTACCCGTGGATCGTCGAATTGCAGCCACCAGATCAAGGCCGGCAGCAACCCCAGGGCAAGAACGCCCAGGGCGTCCTTCAAACCGCGCCGCAGCAGCACAAGGCTTCCTGCGGCAGCACCCAACCAATACAACAACGGCAATGCAGCACATCCAGCCACTACCAGAGTGGCCTGCACACGACCGCGCATGATGAACTCAGCTAAGGCGCGCATGCATTCAATCCCTTACTACTTGTCGACTGCCCGGTCTCAGCGGCCGTGGCTGTCGGTGTAGGCCAGCAGGGCCAGGAAGCGGGCGCGCTTGATAGCGGTGGCCAGCTGACGCTGATAACGAGCTTTGGTACCGGTGATACGGCTTGGAACAATTTTGCCGGTCTCGGATACGTAGGCTTTCAGAGTGTTGAGATCTTTGTAGTCGATCTCCTTCACTTCTTCAGCGGTGAAGCGGCAAAACTTACGACGACGGAAGAAACGTGCCATTTGATAGGCTCCTTAATAAGGTCCGTGGATTACTCGTCAGCGTTATCGCTGTTGTCGCTGTCATCACTATCAGCGCTTTCAGCGCCTTCGTGCTCAGGACGGTCGCGACGCTCACGGCGCTCACTGCGGTTTTCTTCAGCCTTGAGCATCTCGGATTGGCCGGTAACGGCTTCTTCGCGACGGATGACCAGGTTACGGATCACTGCATCGTTGTAGCGGAAGTTGTCTTCCAGCTCGGCCAGGGCCTTGCCAGTGCACTCAACGTTCAGCATCACGTAGTGAGCCTTGTGAACATTGTTGATTGCGTAGGCCAGTTGACGACGGCCCCAATCTTCCAGACGGTGGATTTTGCCGCCGTCTTCTTCGATCAGCTTGGTGTAACGCTCTACCATGCCGCCGACTTGCTCGCTTTGATCCGGGTGGACCAAAAAGATGATTTCGTAATGACGCATGAATGCTCCTTACGGGTTGTAGCCTGCCGCTCAAAAACGGTCAGACAAGGAGTGAATGACACTTAGGAATCTTGCCGCTGGGAGGCACATGCGTGCCCGCCGGGAAGGCAAGGGGCGCAATTGTAGAGAAGGGGGAGAAAGGGCGCAAGGCAATTGGTGATTATTTGACCAAAAACCAATGTGGGAGCTAACTTGTGTGGGAGCTGGCTTGCCTGCGATAGCATCACCTCAGTACAACTGATGTACCGAGGTGCCCGCATCGCGGGCAAGCCCGACTCCCACACAAACCAGCTCCCACATTTTGCATCTATGCCAGGCTCAAAATTACTTCTTGGACTTGGCCTTGGCGCCACGCTGGCGCTGAGCTTCGAACAGGCAGACGCCCGTCGCGACTGAAACGTTGAGGCTGCTGACGCTACCGGCCATCGGCAAGTGCACCAGGTAGTCGCAATGCTCTCGGGTCAGGCGCCGCATGCCCTTGCCTTCAGCACCCATGATCAGGATGGTCGGGCCGGTGAGGTCCTGGTCATAGATACTGACCTCGGCCTCCCCCGCCGTACCCACGACCCACAAGCCGCGCTGCTGGAGTTTTTCCAGGGTGCGCGCCAGGTTGGTCACGGCCACCAACGGAATCACTTCCGCTGCGCCGCAGGCGACTTTACGCACGACCGGGGTCAAGGTAGCCGACTTGTCTTTCGGCACGATCACCGCCAGCGCGCCGGCAGCGTCCGCCGAACGCAGGCAGGCGCCAAGGTTGTGCGGGTCGGTCACGCCGTCCAGCACCAGTAACAGCGGCGCGCCTTCGGTGCGGTCGAGCAGCTCGTCGAGCATGGCCTCGCCCCAGACCTGGCTCGGACTCACGTCCGCCACCACGCCCTGGTGCACGCCTTCGACCCAGACGTCCATTTCGCGCCGCTCGGCCTGGCCGATGGCAACTTTATTCTGGTTGGCCAGCTCGACCAACGCTTGAACGCGCGGCTCGCTACGACCCTCGGCCAACCACACTTGCTTGACGCGCTTGGGGTGGTGACGCAGCAACGCTTCTACGGCGTGTACGCCGTAGATTTTTTCCAGACTCATGACTTGGCCTTAGGTTTGCGCGACCCGCCGCTCTTGGCAGGGGCCGAACCCGCTTTTGGCGGGCCTTTACGGTGTTTACTCGGTTTGCTCGACGGCTTGTCGGCGGCCTGGGACTTTCCCCCAGACGCCGCTTTACCACCGCTTTTGGCTTCGTTGAGCAACTGCTGCTTCAACTCGCGACTCTTGCGCAACTCGGCGTTTTTCGCCGCCGCATCACTGGGGCGGTACGCGTCGCTGACCTTTTCCTTGGCCGAGGAGCGGCGCGCAGGCTTGGCCGGCGCAGGCTCGGCAGCCGCTGCAGCTTTCGCAGGAGCGCCTTTTTTCGCCGGAGCTGTGGTTTCGGCACCCCGTTTTTTGCGGCCAATCGGCGCCTCGAGGGTTTTTTCAGCCATCTCGAAGTCGATCTTGCGTTCGTCGAGATCGACGCGCATGACCCGTACTTCTACGGTATCGCCCAAACGGAAGCTGCGACCGGTGCGCTCGCCCGCCAGGCGGTGATGCACAGGATCGAAGTGGTAGTAGTCACCCGGCAAGGCGGTGACGTGCACCAGGCCTTCGACGTAGATGTCGGTCAGCTCGACGAACAGACCAAAACCGGTCACGGCGGTGATCACGCCTGGGAACGACTCGCCTACGCGATCCTTCATGAACTCGCACTTGAGCCAGTTCACTACGTCACGGGTGGCTTCGTCGGCACGGCGCTCGCTCATGGAGCACTGCTCGCCCAACTGTTCCAGGGCCGCTTCGTCGTACGGATAGATCCGTGCCTTCGGAATGGTCATGGCACCGGCGCGCTTGACGTGCGGGGTGTTCTGCTTGGAATGGATCACGCTGCGGATGGCGCGGTGCGTGAGCAGGTCCGGGTAACGGCGGATCGGCGAGGTGAAGTGGGTATACGCCTCGTAATTCAGGCCGAAGTGGCCCTGGTTGTCGGCGCTGTACACCGCCTGGCTGAGGGAACGCAGCATCACGGTCTGGATCAGGTGGAAGTCCGGACGGTCCTTGATGCTGGCCAACAGAGCCTGGTAATCCTTCGGCGACGGGCCATCCTTGCCTTTGTGCAGGGACAGGCCAAGCTCGCCCAGGAAGGCGCGCAGTTTTTCCAGGCGCTCCGGTGGCGGACCATCGTGCACCCGGTACAGCGCAGGAATCTCGTGCTTCTTCAGGAATTCGGCGGTGGCCACGTTGGCCGCCAGCATGCATTCCTCGATCAGCTTGTGCGCGTCATTGCGGGTGGTCGGCGTGATTTCCGCGATTTTGCGCTCGGAACCGAAGATGATTCGGGTTTCCTGGGTTTCAAAATCTATCGCGCCACGGACATGACGTGCGCCCAGCAACACCTTGTACAGCGAGTAGAGCTGCTTGAGGTGTGGGACTACGTCAGCGTACTGGCTGCGCAAAGCCTTGGCTTCGCTGGTTTTCGGCGTTTCCAGGATGGTGCTGACCTTGTTGTAGGTCAGGCGGGCCTGGGAGTGGATCACCGCTTCGTAGAACTGGTAGTCGGTCATTTCGCCGGTTTTCGAGATGGTCATCTCGCACACCATGGCCAAACGGTCGACTTTCGGGTTCAGGGAGCACAGGCCGTTGGACAGCTGCTCAGGCAGCATCGGGATTACGCGCTCAGGGAAGTACACGGAGTTGCCGCGCACCTGGGCTTCGTTATCCAGGGCCGAACCGATCTTCACGTAGCTGGATACGTCGGCAATCGCGACAAACAACTTCCAGCCGCCGGAGAACAGGCGCAGCTTGCCGGGCTTGGCTTCGCAGTAAACAGCATCGTCGAAGTCGCGGGCATCTTCGCCGTCAATGGTGACGAACGGCAGATGACGCAGGTCGATGCGTTTCTCTTTGTCTTTTTCTTCGACTTCCGGCTTGAGCTTGGCGGCTTCTTTGAGCACAGCCTCAGGCCAGACGTGAGGAATATCGTAGGTGCGCAACGCAACATCGATTTCCATGCCCGGCGCCATGTAGTTGCCGACCACTTCGACGATATCGCCCTGTGGCTGGAAGCGCGGGGTTGGCCAGTGGGTGATTTTCACCTCGACGAACTGACCGACCTTGGCGGCGCCATTGCGGCCCGGGGTCACCAGCACTTCCTGCTGAACCTTCGGGTTGTCCGGAATCACGAAGCCGATGCCGCCTTCTTCGAAGTAGCGACCGACGATGGATTCGTGGGCACGGGACACCACTTCGACGATCACGCCTTCGCGTCGACCGCGACGGTCCAGGCCGGACACGCGCGCCAGTGCACGGTCGCCATCGAACACCAGGCGCATTTGCGCCGGGCTCATGAACAGGTCGTCACTGCCGTCATCAGGGATCAGGAAGCCGAAGCCGTCACGGTGACCGGCAATGCGGCCAAGGATCAGGTCGAGCTTGTCCACCGGCGCGTAAGTGCCGCGACGGGTGTAGATCAACTGTGCATCGCGCTCCATGGCGCGCAGGCGGCGGCGCAGTGCTTCGAGTTGGTCTTCGGTGGTCAGACCGAATTCTTCAACCAGCTGCTCGCGGCTAGCAGGCGAACCCCGATCGGCGAGATGCGCCAGGATCAGTTCGCGGCTAGGAATAGGGTTTTCATATTTTTCCGCTTCACGAGCGGCCTCGGGATCGAGGGACTGCCAATCGGCCATTAGAGAGTTTTCACCTTGTCTATATGTGGGTTAGTTTGGCATACGCGTATTGAAACGGGAAATTTCAAGCAATAACTAGCCCGCAAATGCGTTTTATAGCCGCGCAAAACCACCTTGCGTGACCGCCTGCGAAATTTTCCAGGCTTTTTTGATGACGGGGGTTTACAGCTCAAAAGCCACTCCGTATAGTGCGCGCCATCGACGACGGCAACGTTGAAGATACTGCCCAGATGGTGAAATTGGTAGACACGCCAGCTTCAGGTGCTGGTGACCGCAAGGTCGTGGAAGTTCGAGTCTTCTTCTGGGCACCAATTCAAAACTTGAGGTTTGCGCCTTGAGTCTCACAAAAACCCGCGAAAGCGGGTTTTTGCGTTATAGCCCTTTGATTTTTAACCCAAAAGTTGATTTATAAAATCAAATCAGGGGTTTACAGATCAAAAAGCCCGCCGTATAGTTCGCCCCATCAACAGCGGCAACGTTGCTTGATAATGCCCAGGTGGTGAAATTGGTAGACACGCCAGCTTCAGGTGCTGGTGATCGCAAGGTCGTGGAAGTTCGAGTCTTCTCCTGGGCACCAAATTCAGATCAAACCCGCGAAAGCGGGTTTTTTCGTTTCTGGGGTTTAAAAACTCCACCCGCAATTCCCGCTGCGCCCGCACTTGAGAAGTTTTATCGTTTATCCTTGCAATGATTTGTTGCACTCAAGTGAGGAACACCCCGGATGATGATCCGCGATATCCGTCTCAAGACATCCCTTCTGCGTGGCCTGACCATCACTCTGCTCGGCCTGACCCTGCTCTCTCCCACCGCCTACTCGGCCGACAAGGTTGAATTGACCCTGTACAACGGCCAGCACAAGGAAGTCGGCGATGAACTCGCCAAGGCCTTCGAAGCCAAGACCGGCATTCATGTGAATGTACGCAAGGGCAGCAGCAACCAACTGGCCAGCCAGGTCGTCGAAGAGGGTGAGCGCTCCCCCGCCGACGTGATCTACACCGAAGAATCCCCGCCACTGAACAAACTTGGCGAACAAGGTCTGCTGGCCACTATCGACGCCAGCACCCTGGATGTCCTGCCCAAGGAATACGTGGCTGCCAATGGCGCCTGGATGGGCGTCACCGCACGTACCCGGGTAGTGGCCTTCAACCCGAAATTGATCAAGGAAGAAGAGCTACCCAAGTCGGTACTGGATTTCGCCAACCCCGAGTGGCAGGGCAAAGTGGGCTTCGTCCCCACCAGCGGCGCCTTCCAGGAACAGGCCGTGGCCATCATCAAACTGCATGGTCGCGATGCCGCCGAAGAATGGCTGACCGGGCTGCGCGCATTCGGCAAGGTCTACAGCAATAACATGGTCGCCCTCAAAGCTGTGGAAAACGGCGAAGTAGCGACGGTGCTGGTGAATAACTACTACTGGTTTGCCCTGAAAAAGGAAAAAACCAACCTGGATTCGCAACTGCACTACTTCACCGATGGCGATGCTGGCGGCCTGATCACCGTATCGGCAGCAGCGGCATTGAAATCCAGCAAGCACCCCAAGCAAGCCCAGCAACTGCTGGCGTTCATGGCCAGCGAAGAAGGCCAGCGGGTCATCACCAACACCTCCGCCGAGTACCCGCTGCGCAAGGGCATGCAGTCCAACCGCGGCCTCAAGCCATTCAGAGAACTGCAACCGCCCAAAGTCACTCCCGCCGACCTGGGCAACGCTGAAGAAGCCCTGGAGCTGGAACGTGACGTTGGCTTGAACTGATGACCCCATCGCAATCCGCCCCCGCCTTGCGCGGGGGCTTTAGCCCCCGGCGCAAACGCCCATCAATCTGGCTGCTGCTGCCGGTCTTGTTACTGGTGGGCTTGAGCCTGCTGCCGTTGGTGTATGTGGGCCTCAAGGCCTGGCAAGCCGGCTGGGCCGAGGCTGTGCATCTGCTGTGGCGCCCGTATGTGTTCGGGCTACTGCGCAACACCTTGGCATTAATGGTCGGCGTGACCGTCGCCTGCGCGGTGATCGGCCTGTCCCTGGCCTGGCTGCTGGAGCGCAGCAACCTGCCGGGCCGGCGGATCTGGGGCGTAATCCTGTGCCTGCCGTTTGCCGTGCCGGCGTTTGTCAGCAGCTTTACCTGGGTATCCCTGAGCGCCCAGTTCGAAGGCCTGGGCGGCGCCATCCTGGTCATGACCCTGTCCAAATACCCCCTGGTGTTCCTGCCGGTGGCGGCCACCCTGCGCAACCTGGACCCGTCCCTGGAAGAGTCGGCCCGCACCCTGGGGCTCAATCGCTGGAGCGTGTTTTTTCGCATCACCCTGCCGTTGCTGTGGCCGTCGCTGCTGGCCGGCGCCCTGTTGATCGCCTTGCATATGCTGGTGGAGTTCGGCGCCCTGTCGATCATCGGCCTGCAGACCTTCACCACGGCGATCTACCAACAGTTCGAATTGGAGTTCAGCAACGCCAATGCGGCGATGCTGTCTGCGGTGCTGCTGGTCATGTGCCTGACCCTGCTGTGGCTGGAACTGCGCGTGCGCGGCAAGGGCCGGCATGTGCGCACCGGACAAGGCGCGGCGCGGCATGCCGAACAGGTTCGACTGGGCAGATGGGCGCCATTGGGCCAGCTGTACTGCCTGATGCTGGCGATCATTGGCAGTGGCATTCCGTTGGGGATGCTCGGCTACTGGCTGGCCGTGGGTTCTTCAGCAGCCTTCCCGATAGCCGAGATCAGCGAGGCGCTGCTGTCCTCCCTGGCGCTGTCCCTGGGCGGCGCGGCACTCTGCCTGGCGCTGGCCTTACCGGTGGGTCTTCTGGTGGTGCGCTACAAAGGCCAACTGGCGCTGTGGGCCGAACGCCTGCCCTACTTGCTGCACGCCCTGCCCGGCCTGGTGATTGCCCTGACCCTGGTGTATTTCGCCCTGCATTACGTGCCGGCGCTGTATCAGACCTCGGCGTTGCTGCTGATCGCCTACGCGCTGCTGTTCCTGCCACTGGCCCAGGCGCCGATCCGTACCGCCCTGAACAAGGCTGCACCGCAACTGGAAGAGGCCGCCCGCACCCTCGGCGCATCGTCGTTCAGCGCGTTTTGTCGGGTGACCCTGCCGATTATCTTTCCGGCATTGGGCGCGGCGTTTGCGCTGGTGTTCCTCGATGCGATGAAGGAGTTGACCGCGACTTTGCTGCTCAGTCCAACCGGGTTGAATACCCTGGCCACGGCGGTGTGGGCGCACACCTCGAATGTGGAGTTTGCGGCGGCGGCGCCTTATGCGGCGCTGTTGATTCTGGTGTCGGGGTTGCCTGTCTACCTGCTCACGACACGGATGTATCTGAGCCGCTGAGAGCGCTATCGCAGGCAAGCCAGCTCCCACATTGGAGCGGGTTTGCCCGCGATAAGGCCCGAGCCGCCAACCTCAGGCCCGGAACTGCCCCAGGCTGGCCTTCAACTGCGCCGCCAACCCATCCAGCACCTTGCCACTGGCCGTGGTTTCCACCACCGCCTGCGCTGCGCGCTCGGCCTGGGCATGGATCACCTCGACCCGCCCCCGCACCGCATGCGCGCCCTGGGCCTGATGTTCGGCAGCCCGGGTCGCCAGGCCAATCGCCGCATGCACCTGCTCCACTGAGTCTTGCACCGTTTGCTGCAAGCGCACACTTTCGCGCAGCACCAGCAGCCCCTCACTGGCCTGGCGCCCGGCCTTGCCGATGGTTTCCACCGCCTCGCGCGCGCCTTGCTGCAACGCCACGATATGCGCCTGGATATCACCGGTAGAGCTTTGGGTTTTACTGGCCAACGCCCGCACTTCGTCTGCCACCACCGCAAAACCCCGCCCGGTTTCACCAGCACGCGCTGCTTCAATGGCGGCATTCAGGGCCAGCAGGTTGGTTTGCTCGGCAATGCCGTGGATCACCGTCAGCACCACTTCAATCTGCTCGCTTTGCTGGGCCAGGCGCTCGATCACCTTGGAGCCGGCCTGCACCTGCCCGGCCAAGGCCTCGATCAAACTGCCGACCTCGGCCGAAGTACGGGAGTTTTCATCCGTGGCCTGACGGATATCCACCACCTGCTGCAACGCGGCCTGCATGGCATGGCTTTCAGCCTGGGCCTCGTCAGCCATTTGCGACAGCGCCCGCAGGCTCTCGGCCACTTCATCACGCTGCAAACCTGCTGCGGCATCGGCGCCGGCATTGCGCAGGGTCATCGCGCCGATTTCCACGCCGGTACGCTGGGCCACATCCCCCGCCTCGCGCACGATGGGCTGCAACTTATCCACAAACCGATTGACCGCCGAAGCCATGGCGCCGATTTCATCCTTGCTGTTGATCTGCACACGCTTGGTCAGGTCACCGTCACCGGCCGCCAAATCATCCATGGCCGCGATCAGCAGCTTGAGGCGATTGACCACCCGCCGCCCCAGCACCACGGCAATCAGCAACAGCACACCCAGGCCCACCACCGCCAGACCCAGGCCGATACGCCAGCGCAGGGCCTGCGCGGCCTCTTGTACGGCGCTGGAGGTATTAGCGGTCATTTGCGTGGCCGTGGCCTGCGCCGACTGCAGACGGGCACCCATGGCCGCCGCACTGTCCGCCGCCGCGCCTTTGAGGCTATCGCCCACCAATTGACCGCCACTGGCGATCAGCGCGGCAAAACGCTGGTCCAGCGCCGCCAGATCCGCCTCGACCGCTGCAGTAGAAACCCCCATCAGCACCTTGCCGATCTCTACACCATTGGGGCTGATGGACGCTTCGACGTAGTACACCGAAGGGTCGTTTTTCGCGGCATTCAACACTTTATCCAGCGCACGGTCGCCCTGGCCTTTTTCCAGGAGCGCCTTGTTGATCGGGTTTTCCCGGTTCAAATAACGGGTCAGGTGCTGGCCTGTGGCGTCGTCATACACCACAAACAGCACATTGGGATTGCGCTGGGCACGCCGGGCGAACTCCGACAACGCCGGAACATCGCTGTCCCACATTGCACGGGGTGCAACCGAGGCCAGCAACTGCGCCATGTCATTGGCAGAGTCCTTCAGGTCCTTTTCCAGGGTCGTACGCAGTTGCTGCTGCTCTTGCTTCAACCGCGCAGAAAGCCCGGCCGTCAGACGGTCGCTGGTGCTGGCCGACAAGCTATCCAGGCTGGACGTCACTTCCTTGCCGGCCTGGGTCAATTCGCCCGACAGTTTCTGGCTGTCCACACCCAGGCGTTTGCCCAAATCGGCTTCCAGGGCCGTGACTGTGCTCCGGGTCAGGGCGACCGCCACCAGCACTTGCACCAAAAGAGCGATACCAAGGGTAACGAACACCGGCCTCAACAGCCGGCTTTGTAACAATGAGAGAACGGCAGACATCGGGAATCCCTCCACCACGGGTGCCATTAAATTGATAGCACCGCGAAAGAGAGAAACATAGCAAGGGTCGTGCCGTGCGCACCGCAGAAACGACAAAGGGCCCCCGAAGGGACCCTTTGCTTTTTACATCAACAGCTTATTAAGCGAACGGATGACGCAAAACGATGGTCTCGTTGCGGTCCGGGCCCGTCGAAATAATGTCGATCGGCGCGCCAATCAGCTCTTCAACGCGCTTGATGTAGGCGCGGGCGTTAGCTGGCAGTTCTTCCAGGGTCTTGGCACCCACGGTCGACTCGCTCCAGCCCGGCACTTCTTCGTACACAGGCTGCAGGCCCACGTAGCTGTCAGCGTCGGTCGGGGCAACATCATTACCTTCTGCGTCTTTGTAGCCGACGCAGATGTTGATGGTTTCCAGGCCGTCGAGTACGTCCAGCTTGGTCAGGCAGATGCCCGAGATGCTGTTCACGTCGATAGCGCGACGCAGGATGACAGCATCGAACCAGCCACAACGACGGGCACGACCGGTCGTCGCGCCGAACTCGTGACCTTGCTTGGCCAGGTGCGCACCGACGTCGTCGAACAGCTCAGTCGGGAACGGACCCGAACCTACGCGCGTGGTGTAGGCCTTGGTGATGCCCAGGATGTAGTCCAGGAACATCGGACCAACGCCCGAGCCCGTCGCAACGCCGCCAGCGGTGGTGTTGGAGCTGGTCACGTACGGGTAGGTACCGTGATCGATGTCCAGCAACGAGCCCTGGGCACCTTCGAACATGATGTCTTTGCCGGCGCGACGCAGGTCGTGCAGCTCGGCAGTCACGTCCAGCATCAGCGGCTTGAGCAGCTCGGCGTATTCCTTGCACTCGGCCAGGGTCTTGTCGAACTCAATGGCTGGCTCTTTGTAGTAACCGACCAACATGAAGTTGTGGTAATCCACCAGTTCACGCAGCTTGTCTTCAAAGCGCGGCATGTTGAGCAGGTCGCCCACACGCAGGCCACGACGTGCAACCTTGTCTTCGTAGGCCGGGCCGATACCGCGACCGGTGGTGCCGATCTTCAGCTCGCCACGGGCCTTTTCACGGGCCTGGTCCAGCGCAACGTGGAAGGACAGGATCAGCGGGCAGGACGGGCTGATACGCAGGCGCTCGCGCACCGGTACGCCTTTCTCTTCCAGCTTGGTGATCTCGCGCAGCAGGGCGTCAGGTGCAACCACCACGCCGTTGCCGATCAGGCACTGCACGCCTTCGCGCAGCACGCCCGACGGGATCAGGTGCAAGACGGTTTTTTCGCCATCGATGACCAGGGTGTGGCCAGCGTTGTGGCCACCTTGGTAGCGCACTACGGCGGCAGCATGTTCGGTCAGCAGATCAACGATCTTGCCTTTGCCCTCATCACCCCATTGGGTGCCCAGGACTACGACATTCTTACCCATAACACTTGTCCTCATTCGCGCAAACTTGGTGCCGGCGTTGGCCGGCAGGAAAACTCAAGAAGCCAGTGGCGATACTTGCCAAAGCCCGTTCTGCTGAATCAATTGCCGGTCGCAGTCCGCTTCACGGGCGGCGGCCAATGGCTGCCCAGGCAAGGCCTGGACGACACGCTGACCCTCACTGCGCAACTGGCAGACCTGCTGCCAGAGTGCCGCGTCCGTACTGTCTGGCATCCAGATACCGCCAGACGGTAGCTCGACTTCAGCACGCCCCAGGGTCACCAGGGTTTTCAAATCGGTGGAAAAGCCAGTCGCCGGACGGGCACGACCGAAGTCGGCGCCGATATCGTCATAGCGACCGCCCTGGGCGATGGCTTGGCCAACGCCCGGAACAAACACCGCGAACACCACACCGGTGTGGTAGTGGTAGCCGCGCAACTCACCCAGGTCAAAATACAACGGCAGTTGCGGGAAGCGCGCCGACAACTGCTCGGCAATCGCCAGCACGTCGTCCAGGGCCGCCAGCACCGGGGCCGGCGCGTTGGCCAGGCGATCACGGGCAGCGGTCAGCACTTCGCGACCACCACACAGGTCCACCAGCGCACGCAGCATGCCAGCCAGGTCGGCAGGCACGCCTTCGGTCAGGGCGATCACTTCGTCGATGGCCTTGCGCTGCAGGGCATCGAACAACTGCTGCTCCACTTCGCCGGACAAACCGGCCGCACGGGCCAGGCCACGGTAGATACCGACATGCCCCAGGTCCATGTGGACATCCGGCACATCGGCCAGTTGCAGCATCGCCAGCATCAGGCTGATGACTTCAACGTCGCTGCTTGGGCTCGCATCGCCATACAACTCGGCGCCCAACTGGATCGGGCTACGGGACGATGACAAGGCGCGCGGTTGCGCATGCAGCACGCTGCCGGCGTAGCACAGGCGGCTCGGCCCTTCACGACGCAAGGTATGCGCATCAATGCGCGCCACTTGCGGCGTGATGTCGGCGCGAAAGCCCATTTGCCGGCCCGATTGCGGGTCGATGACCTTGAAGGTGCGCAGATCCAGGTCCTGGCCCGCGCCGGTCAGCAGGGATTCCAGGTACTCGATATGGGGAGTCACGACAAACTCGTAACCCCAGCTCTGGAACAGATCCAACACCTGGCGACGCGCGATTTCAATACGCGCAGCCTCTGGTGGCAGTACTTCTTCGATGCCATCTGGCAGCAGCCAGCGGTCTACCGTTGCCATTACGCCATTCCCCTATGACCCGGCCTGCCCTTGGGCGAGCCTTGAGTGAAGCAGAAAATACCCGGCCCCTGCATAAACCACGCGCAAGAGCGACGTGACGAATGGCCTGTAGACGGCCTCGTCGGGCACTTTCCTCGAAAAACCTGTCACGCCTGCAACGCACAACAACAATCAAACATGCAGACGCAAAAAAGCCGGGAATTTCCCGGCTGCCGCATCATACACCCGTTTTCCGAAAGGATCACCCCGCCGAGCGTTTTAGCCGCCCGACGGAGTGGAACCAGCCAGTCAGCGGGTTACTTGGACTTTTCCAGGTAGCGGAAGAAATCGCTACTTGGGTCCAGCACCATGACATCGGTTTTGTTCGCAAAGCTTTCACGGTAGGCACGCAGGCTACGGTAGAACGCGTAGAACTCCTGGTCCTGGCCATAAGCCTTGGCGTAGATCGACGCTGCTTGGGCATCACCATCACCACGAGCCTCTTCAGACTCACGATAGGCCTCTGCCAACAGTACGCGACGCTGACGGTCGGCATCCGCACGGATACCTTCAGCCAGTTCGTTACCCTTGGCACGGTGCTCACGCGCCTCACGCTCACGCTCGGTGCTCATACGCTCGAACACGCTGCGGTTCACTTCCTTGGGCAGGTCAATGGCCTTGACCCGAACATCGACCACTTCGATACCCAGCTCTTTTTCCGCCATGGTATTCAACGAACGGGTGATGTCAGCCATCAGCGCATCACGTTCACCGGATACCACCTCGTGCAGGGTGCGCTTACCAAACTGGTCACGCAGGCCCGATTCCAGACGACGGGACAAACGCTCGTCGGCAATCTGCTTGAGGCCGGAAGTCGCGGTGTAGAAGCGCTCGGCATCCTTGACGCGCCACTTGGCGTAGGCGTCAACCATCACGGCTTTCTTTTCCAGGGTCAGGAAACGCTGTGTCGGTGCATCCAGGGTCATCAGGCGGGCGTCAAACTTGCGCACCTGGTTGACGTAGGGGACTTTCACATGCAGGCCCGGCTGGACATCAGCCTGGACCACACGCCCGAATTGCAGCAACACCGCACGCTCGGTCTGAGCCACGATGTAGAAGCAGTTCCAGGCAGCGATGACCACGACGACGCCCACAATCAGGGCGGTCAGCGATTTATTGCTCATCAACGACTCTCCCGGGAACGTGTTTGCTGTTGCTGCAAGTCAGCGGCCGCACGGGCGCTCGCTTCGTTGGCAGCGGCAGTCGAACTGGCGGAAGACGAAGTACTGCCGGCGCTACGACCACCTTCGATCATCTTGTCCAGCGGCAGGTACAGCAGATTGTTCTGCCCACCTTTGTTGCCGGTCACGAGAACCTTGCTGGTGTTGGTGAAGACTTCCTGCATGGTGTCTAGGTACAGACGCTCGCGGGTGACTTCCGGTGCCTTGCGGTACTCGGCCACCAGCTTGGTGAAGCGGTCAGCCTCACCCTTGGCGCGGGACACGACTTCGTCGCGGTAACCGTTGGCATCTTCAAGGATGCGCTGGGCCTGACCACGGGCTTCCGGCACCACGCCGTTGGCGTAGGTTTCAGCCTGGTTGCGCGAACGCTGCTCGTCTTCACGGGCGCGGATCACGTCATCGAAGGCTTCCTGCACTTCACGCGGTGCCGCTGCGCTCTGTACGTTGACCTGGGTAACGGTGATACCGGTGCGATAGGTATCGAGGAACCGTTGCAGGCGCTCCTTGATCTCGCTGGCCATCAGTTCACGGCCTTCGGTCAGCACCTGGTCCATCGCAGTGGAACCCACTACGTGGCGCAGGGCGCTTTCGGTCGCGTGCTGCAAGCTGATTTCCGGCTGGTCGACGTTAAGCACGAAGTCCTGCAGGTTGCTGATCTTGTACTGCACGGTCAGCGGCACTTCGACGATGTTCTCGTCTTCGGTCAGCATCTGGCCCTGCTTGGTGTAGGCACGCTCACGCGTGACGTTCTCCATGTACTTCTTGTCGATCGGCGGGAAGTAGATATTCAGGCCGGGGCCGACAGTCTCGTAGTACTTGCCGAAGCGCAGCACCACGGCTTGCTCCTGCTCGTCCACCACATAGACCGCGCTGTACAGCCAGACAGCCGCCAGCGCCACGAGGCCCAGGCCAAGCAGGCCGTAGCCGCCGCCCTTGCCTGTGCGACCGCCGTCGTCACCACCACGTTTTTTTCCACCACCGAACAACCCATTCAGGCTTTCCTGCAGCTTTCGGAAGGCCTCGTCGAGATCTGGTGGCCCCTTGCGGTCGCCATTATTGCGGCGTTTACCACCCCAAGGATCCTGATTATTCGAGTTGCCACCCGGCTCATTCCAAGCCATAGCGCTCTCCATCTGATAAAGCAAAGACGCACCCACGGCGCGCCGACCAATGCTACAGAATGCCTGCCACAGCGGCACAACCGCTTTCTCAGGCTTTTATTGCAAAGTGTGTTGTTCGAGGAACTCCGTCGGTACAACGCCCTCACGACTCACCAGCCGATTGAGCTCCGAACGAGGCAAACGAACAGCCAGCAGGCTGACACCCTCTTCGTCGTGTTCTTCTTTCTGTACGGCACCCAGCTCAAAGAACTGAGCACGCAGTCGAGCAAAACGCTGAGGCAAGCGCAAGGTACCGACGAACAAATCGCCACCGAGCAACTCGGCAATCGCCTGCTCAAGCAATTCCAGACCGCTACCGTCCCGCGCCGACAGCCAGACCCGCTGGGGCCTGCCGTTTTCGTCGCGCTGGATTTGCGGCTCCACACCCTCAAGCAAATCGAGTTTGTTATAGACCTCGAGGATCGGCAAGTCCTGGGCGCCAATCTCACCCAGTACTACCATGACCTGCTCGATCTGCAACATCCGGTCAGGCTCGGCCGCATCAATGACGTGCAGCAGCAGGTCGGAGTTGCTCGACTCTTCGAGCGTAGACCGGAATGCCTCGACCAGCTTGTGCGGCAAGTGGCGGATGAAGCCCACAGTGTCGGCCAGCACAATCGGCCCCAGGTCGTCGAGTTCCAGACGGCGCAAGGTCGGGTCAAGGGTGGCGAACAGTTGGTCTGCCGCGTACACGTCCGATTTGGTCACGTTGTTGAACAGCGTGGATTTACCGGCGTTGGTGTAGCCCACCAGGGACACGGTAGGGATATCCGCACGGGTACGGCCGCGTCGCGATTGCTCGCGCTGGCTGCGCACCTTCTCCAGCCGGCCCTTGATCTGGCGCAGGCGCACCCGCAGCAGACGCCGGTCGGTTTCGAGCTGGGTTTCACCCGGTCCACGCATGCCGATACCGCCACCCTGACGCTCAAGGTGCGTCCAGCCGCGAACCAGGCGGGTGCTCATGTGGTCAAGCTGGGCCAGTTCGACCTGGAGCTTGCCTTCATGGGTACGGGCGCGTTGGGCGAAGATATCGAGAATCAGACCGGTACGGTCAATCACGCGACACTCGAAAACACGTTCGAGGTTACGTTCCTGACTGGGCGTGAGGATGTGATTGAAGATAACCAGATCGGCTTCTTCGGCATGGACCAGGTCGCGCAGTTCCTCGACCTTGCCGCTGCCAATCAGAAATTTGGCGGTTGGCCGATGACGCGGCACGTTAAAAAACGCGACGGTCTCGGCGCCGGCCGAATTTGCCAGCTCCTGAAACTCCTGCGGATCTTCGCGCGCCTCAGGGTCCTGTCCATCCAAGTGAACGAGGATTACTCGCTCACCACCACCATGGCGCTCAAAGAACAAAGGAGACTCCTATCAGGCGTTACCTGGCTCAGCGTCACCCTGTTCGGATTCGGTTGCGCTAGGCAGACGAATTGGACGAACCGGCACTACTGTCGAGATAGCGTGTTTGTAGACCATCTGGCTGACGGTGTTTTTCAGCAGGATCACGAACTGGTCGAAAGACTCGATCGTACCTTGCAGCTTGATGCCGTTGACCAGATAGATGGAAACCCCAACTTTCTCTTTACGTAAAGTATTCAAGTAAGGGTCTTGTAGCGAATGCCCTTTTGACATGTGCCGCACTCCTTTAAGGATCAATAATAAAAAATCGGAAAAATAGATAGCTTGTGACCGTCACACCCCCAAGGATAGACGGCAATTGCAAGGACTCAGCTCAATATGGAGACCGTTCCCAAGTATTTCAAGGCGCGTGACAGATTGTCGCAATCCAGACTGTCCAGCCAATGCAGGTCAGTCCAGCTGCGCAGCCAAGTGAACTGGCGTTTTGCCAATTGGCGCGTGGCAATAATGCCGCGCTCCTGCATTTCGGCTGACGTCAGCTTGCCATCCAGATGATCCCAGACTTGGCGGTAGCCTACAGCACGTATCGAAGGCAATCCCGGATGCAGATCACCTCTTGAACGCAGTGCTACGACCTCCTCCACGAACCCCTGTTCCAACATAATTGTGAATCTTTGTGCAATTCGTTCATGCAGCACCTGCCGATTCGCCGGAGCGATAGCCAGATTGGCGACAGTATAGGGCAATTGTCCCGGTCCAGAGGTGCCTGCGTCAGTACTTTGCGCAGATTGTCTGAGGCGATGGGCCGTCATTGTCTGGCCACTCACGCGCCAGACTTCCAGAGCCCGGCTCAGGCGCTGGGGGTCGTTGGGGTGAATGCGCGCGGCAGATACCGGGTCAATCGCCGCCAATTGCTCGTGCAGGGCCTGCCAACCAAGGCGCGCAGCCTCTTCTTCGATTTCGGCGCGCACCTGCGGATCGGCGGGCGGCATGTCGGCCAAACCTTCCTGCAGCGCCTTGTAATAGAGCATCGTGCCGCCCACCAGCAGCGGGATATTGCCCCGCGCGGTGATTTCAGCCATTGCCGCCAGGGCATCAGTACGAAAATCCGCCGCCGAGTAGCTTTGCGACGGATCAATAATGTCGATCAGTCGATGGGGATGGGCGGCCAACAGCTCCTTGGAGGGCTTGGCGGTACCAATGTCCATGTCCCGGTATACCAGGGCTGAATCGACACTGATCAGCTCACACGGCAAAACCTTGGTCAGCTCGATCGCAAGGTCTGTCTTGCCGGCGGCCGTCGGGCCCATCAGGAAGATGGCGGGAGGTAGAGAGCTCATCAGCGGCCGCGCAGGAATAGTTTGTCCAGATCATCCAGGCCCATTTGGGTCCAGGTCGGTCGGCCATGGTTGCACTGGCCACTGCGCTCGGTGTTTTCCATGTCCCGCAGCAGGCCGTTCATTTCCGGCAGGGCCAGGCGCCGGTTGGCGCGGATCGCGCCGTGGCAGGCCATGGTGCCGAGCAGTTCGTTGATATGCGCCTGGATCCGGTCACTGGTGCCGTATTCCATCAGGTCCGCCAGCACGTCGGCCACCAGCCGATTGGCCTCGGCCTGCTTGAGCAAGGCGGGAATCTGCCGGATGGCCAGGGTTTCCGGGCCCAGGCGCTGCAACTCAAAACCCAGTTTCTGGAACACCGCGTGGTGCTCCTCGGCGCAATCGGCTTCCCGCTGGCTCACCGCCAGGGACTCCGGCACCAGCAATGGCTGGCCGCTCAGGCCTTCACTGGCCATGGCGATCTTCAGGCGCTCGTACATGATCCGTTCGTGGGCCGCGTGCATGTCCACCAGCACCAGGCCGTGGGCGTTTTCCGCGAGGATATAGATGCCCTTGAGCTGGGCCAGGGCATAACCCAGGGGCGGGATATCACCGCCGCCTTCCGGCAGGGCCACTGCGCCCGGCTCGGCACCGGGCAGCGGCGCGAAGAATTCGCGATAGGCCGCCTGGGCCTCGGCCACCGGCACCGCCGATTGCGGACGCGGGGTGTATTGATACTGATAGCCCGCCCCCGCGCCGGAACCCGGCGCCGGGTAACTTGGCTGGGCTTGCGGCGATTGCAGCAGGTTGGCCGCCAGGCTCATTTCGCCCTGGGGCCCGAATTCACCGGCCTCCGGCCCTGTCGGGCGGACGACGGCGGTGACAATCGGCGCCGCCAGTTGATCGTCCGGGCGCACATCGCCCAAGGCGCGATGCAAGGTGCCATAGAGGAAGTCATGGACCATGCGCCCGTCACGGAAGCGCACCTCGTGCTTGGTCGGGTGCACGTTGACGTCGACCACCGCGGGGTCCACTTCAAAAAACAGTACAAAGGTTGGGTGCCTACCATTGAACAGCACGTCGCGATAGGCCTGGCGCACCGCATGGGCCACCAGCTTGTCGCGCACGGCACGGCCATTCACAAAGAAATACTGCAAGTCTGCCTGGCTGCGGGAGAACGTCGGCAGGCCGACCCAACCCCACAAATGCAGGCCGTTACGCTCGATCTCAATCGGCAGCGCCTGTTCCAGGAAGCCTGCGCCACAGATTGCCGACACGCGTCGGGCGCGGGCGGCATCGTCATTGGCCTCATGCAGGCTGAGGATGGTCTTGCCGTTGTGGCGCAGGTGGAAGGCCACATCAAAACGCGCCAGGGCCAGGCGCTTGATGACTTCTTGCAGGTGATCGAATTCGGTTTTTTCGGCCTTGAGGAATTTGCGCCGCGCCGGGGTATTGAAGAACAGGTCGCGCACTTCCACCGAGGTGCCCACTGGATGGGCTGCCGGCTGGACCCGAGGGGCCATGTCGCGGCCTTCGGTTTCTACCTGCCAGGCCTGTTCGGCGCCACGGGTGCGGGAAGTCAGGGTCAGGCGCGCCACGGAGCTGATTGACGCCAGCGCCTCACCACGAAAGCCCAGGCTCATTACCCGCTCAAGGTCTTCCAGGTCACGGATTTTGCTGGTGGCATGGCGTGCCAGTGCCAGCGGCAGGTCGTCCGAGGAAATCCCGCTACCGTCGTCGCGCACCCGCAGCAGCTTGACGCCGCCCTGCTCGACATCCACGTCGATGCGCTTGGCGCCGGAGTCGAGGCTGTTTTCCAGCAGTTCCTTGATCACCGAGGCCGGGCGCTCAACCACCTCGCCCGCAGCGATCTGGTTGGCCAGCCGCGGGCTGAGCAGTTCGATGCGCGAAGCGCTGTTCAATACCGATTCGCTCATTACTGTGCTGCCAATTCAGTGCCGGGGATGGTCAACACCTGGCCGACTTTCAGTTCATCGGTTTTCAGGTTGTTGGCGCTGCGCAAGGTGGCGGCCGAGACCTGGAAACGCACGGCCAGCATGGCCACGGTGTCGCCGGGCTGCACCCGATGGTCACGCGGGCCCTGGGCGATTTTCCCGGAGTCCCGCAGCCAGGCGATATAGGTGCCCGGCGGCGGGTTCTGCTGGAAGAACTGACGCACGCCGGAACTGATGGAGCGCGCCAGCGCCTGCTGGTGGCTGGCGCTGGCCAGCTTGTTGGCTTCGTTGGCGTTGGAGATAAAGCCGGTTTCGACCAGGATCGACGGGATATCCGGCGACTTGAGCACCATAAACCCGGCCTGCTCCACCCGCTGCTTGTGCAACGGGGTGACCCGGCCCATGTTGGTCAGGACTTTCTGCCCGACGTTCAGGCTGGAGGTCAGCGAGGCAGTCATCGACAGATCCAGCAATACACCCGCGAGCATGCGGTCCTTGTCATCCAGGGACACGTTGCCGGCACCGCCGATCAAGTCGGAACGGTTTTCGCTGTCGGCCAGCCAGCGTGCGGTCTCGGATGTGGCACCACGATCCGACAGGGCAAACACCGAGGCGCCAAAGGCGGCCTTCGACGGGGCGGCGTCGGCGTGGATCGACACGAACAGGTCGGCGCCCTTCTTGCGGGCGATTTCGGTACGCCCGCGCAGCGGGATGAAGTAGTCGCCGGTACGGGTCAATTCGGCGCGGTAGCCTTTCATCCCGTTGATCTGGCGCTGCAATTCGCGAGCGATGGCCAGGACCACGTCTTTTTCGTGCTGGCCACGGGAGCCCGAGGCGCCCGGGTCTTCACCGCCGTGGCCGGCGTCGATCACCACGATGACGTCACGTTTGCCGGCCGGGGCTGGCGGCAGCGGTGGCAACTTGACCTGGGGCTGCGCGGGGCTGACCGGCACGGCTGGCGTGGTGGCGACCGAAGGCGCAGGTGCCGGGGCTGGCGCCGCATCGGCAGGGTTATCGAACAGATCGACCACCAGGCGGTTGCCATACTGGGCGTTCGGCGCGAGGGAAAAACTCTTCGGCGTCACGACCTTTTTCAGGTCGATGACCACCCGCAGGTCGGTCGGCGTGCGCTGGGCCGAGCGCATCGCGGTAATCGGCGTGTTCGCAGTGGAGACCTTCAGGGGCGCGGCCAGGGTCGCACCATTGATGTCAATCACCAGGCGATCAGGCGCCGTCAGGGTAAAGACACTGTGCTGGACCGGGCCAGACAGGTCGAACACCAGTCGCGTGTTATCCGGAGCTCGCCACAGGCGCACACTTTTCACCTGTGAAGCAGCCAGAGCATTGACAGTCATTGCCGCAAGCAACACCCCCACGACAGCAACCAACGCGCGAAAGCGCATACCTAACCCACCCATTATTAGAATTTCAAAGCCAAAGCGGCACACCAGGACTCACTGCGCGCGCTCTGGGACAACAATTTCAACTGACGCCCATGGTTATGCGCAGTAATGGTAATGGTCAGGTCGGGCTTTGGCAAAAAGCCTGTGCCCTTGTCCGGCCACTCGATCAGGCACAAGGCGTCGCCATCGAAGTAATCGCGGATGCCCATGTACTCCAATTCCTCGGGATCCACCAGGCGATACAGGTCGAAATGGAACGCCCGCACCTCACCGATCTCGTAAGGTTCTACCAGGGTGAACGTCGGACTTTTCACTGCACCGCTATGCCCAAGCCCGCGAATGATGCCGCGCGACAGCGTGGTTTTGCCGGCGCCCAGATCACCTTGCAGAAAAATCAGGCCCACACCCCCGGTGATCTCGGCAATGCTCTTGCCGAGAGCCACCATGGCCTCTTCATCCGCTATAAACAGCGTTACTTCAGACACGGTGACTGCTCCTCCAACAACTGACGAATGGCGGGAATCAGGTCACTGGCCACCAGGCCGCGACCCAAGGTGCCCTGACGATCGCCGGCCGTGGCGTGCAACCACACTGCCAGGCTGGCGGCCTCGAACGCCGGCATGCCTTGGGCCAGCAGCGCGCCGGTCAAGCCGGCGAGCACATCCCCCAGGCCCGCCGATGCCATGGCCGGATGCCCCTGGTCACAGCGCGCCACCCGCCCATCCGGGCTGGCGATCAGGCTGCCCGCGCCCTTGAGCACCGTGACTGCATTGAATTTCTGGCTCAGCGCGCGCGCCACCTTAAGCCGGTCGGCCTGAACCTCGGCTGTCGAGATCCCCATCAGCCGCGCCGCCTCCCCTGGGTGCGGAGTGATCACGCAATCGGCCGGCAAGGTTACATGGCCTGCGGCCAGCAGGTTCAGCGCATCGGCATCCCAGACCTGGGGTTGCCGGGCATTGGCGGCCACCGACAGCAGGCTTTTGCCCCACGCCATGTCGCCCAGGCCAGGGCCGACAACCATCACCGAGACTTTTTCCAGCAAGCCCATCAACTGATTGGCCGAATGCACGCCGCGCACCATGACTTCCGGCAAGCGGGTCAAAGCGGCAGGGACATGTTCACTGCGGGTCGCCAGGGACACTAGGCCAGCACCGCTGCGCAAGGCGCTTTCGGCACTCAGTAGCGCGGCACCACCAAAACCATGGTCGCCACCAATCACCAGGACGTGGCCAAACTGCCCCTTGTGGGCCTCTGGGGAACGCGCAGCCAGTTGCGGCAATTGGCCGGGCAACAGGGGCTGCACGTCGGTTATTTCGTGTTTTGTCTGCGGCATGCGTCTTCAAGCTCCGATGTCTGGCAGAATTATACGCATCTAACCTGCGGTTTCTCTCGTCTCATGCCTGCTATTACCACCGATCTGCCCGCCCTCGCCCAATCGATCAAAGACTGGGGTCGCGAGCTGGGCTTTCAACAAGTCGGCATCAGCGGCCTGGACCTGGCCGAGCATGAACAGCACCTGCAGCGCTGGCTCGACGCGGGCTACCACGGCGAGATGGACTACATGGGCGCCCATGGCAGCAAACGCTCGCACCCGGACGAACTAGTACCAGGCACCTTGCGTGTGGTGTCCCTGCGCATGGATTACCTGCCCGGCGATACGCAAATGGCGCAACTGCTGGCCCAACCCGAAAAAGCCTATATCTCCCGCTACGCCCTGGGCCGCGACTACCACAAGCTGATCCGCAAGCGCGTGCAGCAACTGGCCGACCGCATCCAGGCACAGATCGGACCGTTTGGTTTTCGCGCCTTCGTCGACAGCGCCCCAGTGCTGGAAAAAGCCATCGCCGAACAAGCCGGCCTGGGCTGGATCGGCAAAAACACCCTGGTCCTCAACCGCAAGGCCGGTAGCTACTTCTTCCTCAGCGAACTGTTCGTCGACCTGCCACTGCCCGTAGACCCGCCCCACAGCACCGAACACTGCGGCCGCTGCACCGCCTGCCTGGACATCTGCCCCACCAATGCCTTCGTCGGACCCTATGTGCTGGACGCCCGGCGCTGCATTTCCTACTTGACCATCGAGCTCAAGAGCGCAATCCCCGAGGATCTGCGGCCACTGATTGGCAACCGCGTGTTCGGCTGCGATGACTGTCAGATCGTTTGCCCGTGGAATCGTTTCGCCCGACCTTCAGGAGAAAGCGATTTCAAGCCGCGCCACAACCTGGATAACGCCGAACTGGCCGAGTTATTTATGTGGGATGAGGATAAATTCCTCAGCAGCACCGAAGGCTCGCCGCTACGCCGCGCCGGTTATGAGCGTTGGCTGCGTAACCTGGCCGTGGGCCTGGGCAACGCGCCTTCCAGCATTCCGGTGCTGGAAGCCTTGAAGGCGCGCCGGGACTACCCCTCCGAACTGGTCCGCGAACATGTCGAATGGGCGCTGAACCAGCACGCGACGCGTCAATGTTCGTCGTTGTAGACGAACTTGGGCATTTCCCAGTGAAAGCGGATGGCCAGCAGTCGCAGTAGAAAACCGCTGAACAGGGTGAGCAGAATCGCTTGCTCGCTGGGCAGTTCGAGGTAGATGCACAGCATGTAGCACCAGGCGGCGAGGAACGACACGCTGGCATACAACTCGCGGCGGAAGATCAACGGAATATCGTTACAGAAAATATCCCGCAGGATCCCGCCGAAGACTCCGGTGATCACCCCGCTGACCGAGGCCACCAGCATGCCGTGCCCCATTTCCAGGGCCGTCATGCAGCCGATCAGGGTGAAAGCCACCAGACCTACGGCGTCCAGCGCCAAAAACAGTGAGCGCAAGTGGCGCATCAGCGGGGCGATAAAGATCGTCACCAATGCCGCTACCGAGGTCAGCACCAGGTATTCCGGGTGTTTGACCCAGGTCAGCGGGTAATGGCCGAGCAACACATCGCGCACCGAACCGCCACCCAGCGCCGTCACGCAGGCGATCAACACCACGCCAAACCAGTCCATGCCACGACGGCCGGCGGACAAGGCGCCGGTCATGGCTTCGGCGGTGATGGCGATGAGGTAGAGCATCAGCAGCATGATGGCGATCCTTGCAAAGAGGCGCGCAGTCTAATCATTTGGCGAGGGCACCAAAAGGGGGCGCTCGGCGAAAGACCGAGCATGCCCACACGTGGAATGCGATCAAATGTGTGGCTTGCCTGCGATAGCGGTAGGTCAGTCGATACATCCTTACTTGTCCCACCGCCATCGCGGGCAAGCCCGCTCCCACAGGGGATCTGGGCAGGGCACAGAACTTTGCACACACCACACAGCAACTGTGGGAGCGGGCTTGCCCGCGATGGCGCCAGCCCTGGCGCCACGAACTCAAGCCTTGATGAAATGCTTGCGGTAATGCTGCAACTCGGCAATCGACTCGCGGATATCATCCAGGGCCAGGTGGGTGCTGCCCTTATGGAAGCTGTCCTTGACCTCTGGCGCCCAACGCGCGGCCAGTTCTTTCAAGGTCGACACATCGAGGTTGCGGTAGTGGAAGTAGCTTTCCAGCCCCTTCATATGGGTATAAAGGAAGCGGCGGTCCTGGCAGATGCTGTTGCCACAGATCGGCGACTTGCCCTTGGGCACCCACTTTTCCAGGAAGGCAATCGTCTGGGCCTCAGCCTCGGCCATGCTGATGCGGCTGTCGCGCACGCGCTGGGTAAGGCCCGAGTTACCGTGGGTGCGGGTGTTCCACTCGTCCATGGTGGCCAGCACCGCGTCGCTGTGGTGGATGGCGATCACCGGACCTTCGGCCAAGGTGTTGAGGTTGCTGTCGGTGACAATGGTCGCCATCTCGATGATGACGTCGGTGTCAGGGTTCAGACCGGTCATTTCCAGATCGATCCAAATCAGGTTCTGTGGGTTTTGCATGTCGTGGTTCCTTGGCACCTTGGCGTAGCTGCGCAGTTTAGCAGGCGGGGCGTGCTAGACTCGCGACCGTTTTATCCAACCTTTGCATTATCGACACGGAACACCAATGGCCAAACGCCAGCTCAACCGTCGCCAAAACTGGCGCATCGAAAAAATCCAGGGTGAACGCGCTGCCCGCGCCGCCAAACGTGAATCTTCCGCCGTGGAAGCGCTGGAGGGTGGCGACCTGGGCCCCGAACAAACGGGCCTGGTGATCGCGCACTTTGGGGTGCAGGTCGAAGTCGAGGCCCTGGAAGGCGAACTGGCCGGCGAAGTGTTCCGCTGCCACCTGCGCGCCAACCTGCCGGCCCTGGTAACCGGCGACAAAGTGGTGTGGCGTGCCGGCAACCAAGGCATCGGGGTGATCGTCGCGCAACTGCCGCGCAGCACCGAACTGCGCCGCCCGGACAGCCGTGGCCAACTCAAGCCGGTGGCGGCCAACGTCGACATGATTGTCATCGTCTTCGCCCCGCTGCCCGAGCCACACGCCAACCTGATCGACCGCTACCTGGTGGCGGCCGAGCACGCCGGCATCCGCCCGCTGTTGCTGCTGAACAAATTCGACCTGATCGACGACCAGAACGCCCCGGCGCTGAATGCGTTGCTTGCGGTGTATCGGCAGTTGGGCTACCCGGTGCTGGAAGTCTCGGCACACCATGGCAACGGCATGGAACAGCTGCAACAGCAGTTGGACGGGCGCATCAGCGTGTTCGTCGGCCAGTCGGGCGTGGGTAAGTCGTCGCTGGTCAACAGCCTGCTACCGGAAGTCGAGACCCGCGTCGGCCCGCTGTCGGAGCTGTCCGGCCAGGGTACGCACACCACCACCACCGCACGCCTGTTCCACTTCCCGGGCGGTGGCGAGCTGATCGACTCCCCCGGCATCCGTGAATTCGGCCTGGGCCACGTCAGCCGCGCAGATGTAGAAGCGGGTTTCATCGAGTTCAACGACTTGATCGGCACGTGCCGCTTCCGCGACTGCAAGCACGACCGCGAGCCGGGTTGTGCGTTGCTCAAGGCCCTGGAAGACGGGCGCGTGCAGCAACAACGCATGAACAGCTATCGCTCGATCATCGCGAGTTTGCCGGAAAGCAGTTACTGAGTGGCCATGCCTCGATACACTTTAAGTGCAGCCTGCAACCCCCTACTCCATTGATTTAATAGGGGCCGGCATCAAGAATTCAGGACAACTGGGTAGCTCGTTGACACAAGCCAGCTTGAATTCGGAATTCCTGATGCCCATAATCACTCCGTTACCGGCGAAAGTCGGCAGGAGTCTGGATCCTTCCCGGAGTTGATCCAGCGGCGCAGAAGGGGCGAAGCAAGCTCCACTGCGTGTCGAATGAAGCCGCCTTCGGGCGGCTTTGCTTTTGCGCGACATTCGATTGACTCTCTACTATCACCCCAAACAAGGCGATGTTCTTCTCTGCGATTTCACACGAGGCTTTGTCGCCCCTGAAATGCTGAAGATCCGTAAAGTCGTGGTGATATCCCTTACCTCCAGCCACAATCGCAGGCTGTGCACTGTAGTCCCGATCTCCTCTACTGCCCCCGAAGTCCAGCATGCCTGGCACCACCTGTTACACATCAACCCCCTTCAGTCCGATGGCTACAAAGAGCTGTGGGTGAAGTGCGACATGATCTATACCGTGAGTTTCGAGCGCCTCGACAAGCTGCATAGAAAGACCCGCTCCAAAGGTCGGGAGTACTTCGTACCGCGGCTGAATACCGATGATATGCAAGGCGTGATCAGTGGCGTCAAAGCCTACCTCCCACTTTGAGCACAAGTAAAAACGCCCCGACTGATCGGGGCGCTTTCATTTAGACGGTACGCCTACGAGCCTGGCGCAGGCACCGTAGGAGCCTTTACCCCGCCCTCATCAAACAGATTCAGCTTCTGCCGCAACTCATGGGCCGGCAACGGCTGCTGCTCGGGTGGCAGGGCATTCGGGTCTACCGGCACTTCACCCGGTGCGCCCTCGCCCTGGGTCGGTACCGGCGCAGGGGCACCCTGCTCGCCTTCGATGGCACGCTGGGCCTTTTTGGTCAGCACCACAATATCAATGCGCCGGTTGATCGGGTTGAACGGGTCCTGGACATCAAACAGCTGGGATGAAGCAAAGCCCACGACGCGCGCCACCTGGGTATCCGGATAGCTGCCGGCCACCAGCACGCGGCGGGCGGCGTTGGCACGGTTAGCCGACAACTCCCAGTTACCGAAATCGCCCAGGCCCGAATACGGCTTGGCATCGGTGTGGCCGCTGACGCTGATCTTGTTCGGCACCGCCTTGATGGTGTCGGCCATGGCCAGCAGGATGTCTTCGAAGTAAGACTTCAGGCGCGCACTGCCAGAGTCGAACATCGGTCGATTGGCCGCATCCATGATCTGGATACGCAGGCCGTCCTGGGTGATATCGAAGTGGATCTGATCCTTGAATTTTTGCAGTTGCGGGTTTTCATCGACCTTGTTCTGCAACTCTTGCAGTAACAACTCCAGGCGTTCCTGCTCGACCTGTTCGGCCATGCTCTCGACGGTCTGGCGTTCGATCGGGATATTTTCCTGGGGCGCTTCGGTTTGCACCTCCGGGTTGATGGTGCGCTCAGGGGCCAATTCGGGCGAGCCGCCCAAGTCGATCACAAACGGCGTGCCGCTCTCGGAAAACCCAATGGGGTCCTTGAAGTAACCGGCGATGGCGATCTTCTGTTCCGGCGTCGCGGTGGACATCAGCCACAACACCAAAAAGAACGCCATCATCGCCGTCGCAAAGTCAGCGAAGGCAATTTTCCAGGCACCACCGTGGTGCCCGGCAGCGAAGCGCTTGACGCGCTTGATGATAATCGGCTGGTTGTTTTCCATGGCTTAGCGACCGCGAACTGCTTGTTCCAGCTCGGCAAAGCTTGGACGGTGCTTCGGATACAGCACCTTGCGCCCGAACTCCACCGCCAGGGATGGCGGCATGCCGGAAGCCGAAGCCACCAGGGACGCCTTGATCGCTTCGTAGATATTCAGCTCTTCCTTGGCGTCGTGGGCCAGGGAGGTGGCCAGCGGGCCAAAGAAGCCATAGGCCGCGAGAATACCGAAGAAGGTCCCCACCAGCGCCGCGCCGACGTGCATACCGATGGCCGCCTGGTCGCCTTCGCCCAGGGACGCCATGGTCACCACGATCCCCAGTACTGCCGCGACAATACCGAAACCGGGCATGCCGTCGGCGATACCGGTCACGGCGTGGGATGGGTGCTCGAGTTCTTCCTTGAGACTGAACAGCTCCATGTCGAACAGGCCTTCCAGCTCGTGGGGGGCCATGTTGCCGGAGGACATGATGCGCAGGTAGTCGCAGACATAGGCGGTCATGCGGTCATCCTTGAGCACGGCCGGGTACTTGGCGAAGATCGGGCTCGCTGCGGCGTCCTCGATATCCGCCTCGATGGCCATCATGCCTTCGCGGCGGCTCTTGTTAAGGATCTCGTAGACCAGGCCCAGTACTTCCAGATAGAACGTGTGGGAAAAGCGCGAGCTGAACATGCCCAGCGACTTTTTGATCACGTGCATGGTCATGTAGCTAGGGTTGGCCTGCAGGAAAGCGCCAAACGCCGCACCGCCGATGATCAGCACTTCGAAGGGCTGGATCAGCGCAGCAATTTTACCGTGGGACAGAACGTATCCGCCGAGCACGCTTGCGATGACGACGATGATGCCGATAATTTTAGCCATAGGGGATGAGTACTTGCGCCGTCGGGTTCATGGACATATTCGGAAGATCTAAAAACTCTTCTTCTACTTATCGGCAAAACTGCGCCAGACTATAGCCCGTTAAGGCGAAAAGCCAGTTCGGCCCACTCCGGGCGTGTTGACCGCAAGTGATGATCGCGCCCCAATCATGGCAAACGAAACGACAGTCCCAACTACAAAACCCAACTCTCTGGCTGGCTGGATCAAGCGTCTGGACGAGGTTCTCCTGCCCGTCCCGCAGGCGAGCCACATTGCCGTGTGCAAGGCCATCGGCGACAGTCGCCGTTCGTTGCGAGATATTGCAGAGCTGATGCAAGACAGCCCGGCACTGGTCCTGAGCGTCATGCGTGAAGCCAACAACCAGGCCCACGGCAGCCTGGCAGAGCCCGCAGAAAACCTTGAAGTGGCGATCAACCGCCTCGGCCTCAAGCGCACCGAAGAACTGCTCGCGCGCCTGCCGTCAGTGCCGCTCAATGAAATCCCCGTGGCCCTGCGCCAATTGCAGCTGATCAGCCAGCATGCCTCGCAGCAAGCCAGCGGCCTGTTTGCCAGCCGCCTGGCGCGCCTGTGGCAGGATATTCATTGGGGCAGCCTGCTGTTTCTTTCACCGCTGTGGCCGATGGCCGTTGCCTACCCCAAGCTCCTGGAGGAATGGGAGCTGCGGGTGATCCACAAGGGTCAATCGGCACGCAAGGTCGAACAGGAATTGTTTGGCGTGCCCCTGCTGGCACTGTGCCTGGAGCTGACCGAGGCCTGGCGCCTGCCGATCTGGGTGTCCCAGGGCTACCAACTGCTGCTCAAGGAACAACGCTTACTGGTCAAGGCCCTGCACATCGCCCGCGATGAAGTGCCGTTGAGCCAGCAGCAAAAACTCGATGCCGACCCGGCGCTGCGGCGCTGGCTGAACCAGCCGGCCAATACCGTGCTGCTGGCCAATGGCATGGCACTGGCGGCCCAGGAATCCTGGGCCTGCCCCCATACCCAGCGCTGGCAGTACCTCACCGCGTTGTACCTGCAACAACCATTGGCCGACGTGCAGCAACAGGTGCACCAACAGGCGGTCATCAGCGCGCGCCATACCCTGACCGCCGGTCTCTGGCATCCGGCACTGGCGTTGATCTGGCCGTGGCATGTGCAACGAGTGCATCGCGGCCTGCTGCCCGCACCGCCGCCGACCGCCGAAGCCCTGGCGGTGTGGCGCAAGCGTTGTACTGAGCTGCTGGTGGAGCCCAGCCGCTTCGCCAATGCGATGCACTTGACCACCTGCGCCAAGGAGGCCCTGGTTGCCAGTGGCATGCAGCGCGTGATGTTGCTGATGGCCGACAAGGCCTTGGCCACTTTGCGCGTGCATCAGGTCGATGGCCTGCCCAAGGACGCTGCCAACCTGAGCCTTGAGTCCGCACAAAGCACGCTGCTGCAACGCTTGCTGGAGAAGCCTGCGCAAGTGCGCCTCAACCCGGAAAATCACGCACAATTCGCGGTGCTGCTGCCTGCTTCATTGCGGCGCCTGTTCGTCGGCGAGCATTTGCTGCTGCGCTCCCTGAGCTGTAACGGCCGGGTGGTGATGCTGATGATTGCCGACCAGGGGGGCGGGCCGTTCTCCGAAACCACCGTGCAGGCCTTCGGCAAAACCGCCCAATGCATCGAGAAAGCCCTGCACTGCTTTACCAACCGCACCGCTTGATGCTTGCGTTACAATCGCCCTCTTTTATCACCCAACCTAGCGCCCGGGAGACCTCACATGCCTGACTTTTCTGGCTTGCCGCTGGTGATCGAACCCAGCGACCTGCTTAGTCGCCTCGCCGCCGAGCCGTTGATTCTGGTGGACCTCACCAGCGCCGCCCGTTATGCCCAGGGGCATATCCCCGGCGCGCACTTTGTCGATCCCAAGCGCACCCAGTTGGGCCAGCCACCGGCCCCAGGGCTGCTGCCGGCCAAGGCCGACCTGGAGAAACTGTTCGGCGAACTGGGCCACACCCCGGATGCCACCTACGTGGTGTATGACGACGAAGGCGGCGGCTGGGCCGGGCGGTTTATCTGGTTGCTCGACGTGATCGGCCACAAGAAATATCACTACCTTGATGGCGGCCTACTGGCATGGCTGGATGAACAGCACCCCGTGTCCACCGAGGTCACCGCAGCCGTCGGCGGCCCGGTCAGCCTGACCCTGCACGACGAGCCCACGGCCACCCGCGAATACCTGCAAAGCCGCCTCGGCGCTGCCGACCTGGGCATCTGGGATGCCCGTGGCCCGCTGGAATACAGCGGCGAAAAAGTCCTCGCGGCCAAGGGCGGGCATATTCCCGGCGCAGTCAACTTCGAATGGACGGCGGGCATGGACAAGGCACGCAACCTGCGGATCCGCCGCGACATGCCGCAGATCCTCGAAGGCCTGGGCCTGACCAAAGACAAAGAAATCATTACCCACTGCCAGACTCACCACCGTTCTGGCTTCACCTACCTGGTGGCCAAGGCGCTCGGTTATCCGCGAGTCAAAGGTTATGCCGGTTCCTGGGGCGAATGGGGCAACCACCCCGACACCCCCGTTGAGATTTAAGGTTTAAGGACAGTTCATGAAAAAGCGTTTGTTTATCCTCAGCCAGTACCTGCTGCCCCACCACCTGCTGTCGCGCCTGGCCGGCTGCATTGCCGAATGCCGTGTGCGCTGGTTTAAAAATGCCTTCACCACCTGGTTCGCCAAGCGCTACCAGGTGGATATGTCCCAGGCGCTGGTAGAAGACGTGACCGCTTACGAGCACTTCAACGCCTTCTTCACCCGTGCCCTGAAAGACGGCGCCCGCCCCCTGGACCCAACCCCAGGCGCGGTGCTGAGCCCGGCAGACGGCGCGGTCAGCCAGCTCGGCCCGATCGAGCACGGCCGCGTGTTCCAGGCCAAGGGCCACAGTTTCAGCGTGCTGGAACTGCTCGGTGGCGACGCCGCCGTTGCCGCACCGTTCATGGGCGGCGACTTTGCCACCATTTACCTGTCGCCGAAGGACTACCACCGCGTGCACATGCCACTGGCCGGCACCCTGCGGGAAATGGTCTACGTGCCTGGGCGGATTTTCTCGGTCAACCAGACCACGGCCGAAAACGTGCCGGAGTTGTTTGCGCGTAACGAGCGTGTGGTTTGCCTGTTCGACACCGAACGCGGCCCGATGGCCGTGGTATTGGTGGGCGCGATGATTGTCGCGTCGATTGAAACCGTATGGGCCGGCCTGGTAACGCCGCCCAAGCGCGAGCTGAAAACCGTGCGCTACGACGAAGCCGCCCGTGCGCCGATCCACCTGGAAAAAGGTGCGGAACTGGGGCGTTTCAAGCTGGGTTCGACCGCTATCGTGCTGTTTGGGCCGGATCAGGTGAAATGGGCTGAAGAACTGGTGGCGGGAACGCCGGTGCAGATGGGCCAGGGTATCGCGCTGCCAAAAGCCTGATCCGAATACAGCGAAAATCAAATGTGGGAGCGGGCTTGCTCGCGAAAGCGGTGTGACACCTTAGTTGACTGACACACCGCCTTCGCGAGCAAGCCCGCTCCCACATTTTTGACCGCGTTCCTGTCGTTATTGACCGTCGCGGTCACGCAGCCCCAACAGATACAACACACCATCCAGCCCCAAGGTCGAAATCGCCTGCTTGGCCGATTGCTTGACCAGCGGCTTGGCCCGGAAGGCCACGCCCAACCCCGCAATAGCCAGCATCGGCAGGTCGTTGGCGCCGTCGCCGACCGCAATGGTCTGCTCCAGACGCAAACCTTCCTTGTGTGCCAGCTCCTTGAGCAAGTCAGCCTTGCGTTGCGCATCGACAATCGGTTCGACCGCCACGCCCGTCACCTTGCCATCCACCACTTCCAGCTCGTTGGCGAACACGTAGTCGATGCCCAGCTTGGCCTGCAATTGCTTGGCGAAGTAGGTAAAGCCGCCCGAGAGGATCGCGGTCTTGTAGCCCAGGCGCTTGAGTTCGGCGAACAGGGTTTCGGCACCTTCGGTCAAGCGCAGGGAGGCGCCGATGGAATCGAGGACGCTGACGTCCAGGCCCTTGAGCAATGCCAGGCGCTCCTTGAAGCTGGCGCGAAAATCCAGCTCGCCGGCCATGGCGCGCTCGGTGATCGCCGAGACTTGCTCGCCCACACCTGCGGCCTTGGCCAACTCGTCGATAACTTCGGCTTCGATCAGAGTCGAGTCCATGTCGAACACCGCCAGGCGCCGGTTACGACGGAACAGCGAATCTTCCTGGAAGGCGATATCCACGTTCAGTTCCTGGGCCACGCTGAGGAACTCGGCGCGCAAGGCTTGCGGGTCAGCCGGCTCACCGCGCACGGAGAACTCGATGCAGCCCTTGCCCTGGTCCGCCGGGGTGTCCAGGGGCATGCGACCCGACAGACGGTCGATATGGTCGATATTCAAGCCATATTGCGCAGTGATCGAGCTGACCCGCTGCAATTGTTCAGCGGTGACCTTGCGCGTCAGCAGGGTGACGATGTGGCGTTTCTTGCCTTGGCCGGCCACCCAGTGCTGGTAATCCGCTTCGGATACCGGGGTGAAACGCACCTGCTGGTCCAGCTTATAGGCGGTAAACAGGATGTCCTTGAGCACAGACGACGCCTGTTCGGTATCTGGAATCTCCACCAGGATGCCGAACGACAGGGTGTCGTGGATCACGGCCTGGCCGATGTCGAGAATGGTCACGCCACCCTGGGCCAGAACACCGGTAATGGCTGCGGTAAGACCCGGACGGTCAACACCGGTGATGTTAATCAGGACAATTTCGCGCAAAGCGCACCCCCGAGCTGGAAAAAAACCGCATTCTACCCACTTTCAGTGACCATCGGGCACAGCCAGCGCTTTGCCGGTCTTGGGCCTGTCGCTATACTGCGCGTCAACTTCACGGACCAAGAGCCGAGCGCAAGTGAACCGGCCCACGCCAGTAAAAACCGATAACTTCTTCCTGCTGATCTTCCGGGCACTGCGCCACCGCCGTGTACCGATCGCATTACGCATCGCCAGCCATAACGTGATCCTGGTCGCCCTGGCCCTGGTGATCTACGCCTGCGTGATGGGTTTGCAGTTCAAACAGGCCATGCACGAGCAAGCCGACGCCCTGGGCGAGAGCTTGACGACCCAGACCGCCACCTCGGCGACCGAGCTGTTGGTGTCCAACGACATCCTCAGCCTCAACGTGCTGCTCAACAACCTGACCAAGAACCCGCTGGTGGCCCACGCGGCCATCTACAGCGTGGACAACCGGATCATGGCCGAAGCCGGGCAACGCCCGAAAAACGGCCTGCTGGGTGAGGCCGAAGGCCTGTACCAGAGCAATATCACGTTTCAGGATGTGAAAGCCGGCCAATTGCGCATCAGCCTGGACATGCAACAGTTCCAGCAGCCGATGACCATCAGCCTGCAAAGCATGGGCATCCTCAGCGCGATCCTGCTGGCCTTGGCCCTGGCCTTGAGCCTGCGCCTGGGCCGGCATATCTCCACGCCGCTGATGCAATTGCGCATCTGGCTGCGCGATATCGACGAACACACCCCGGCCACCGACCGCCAGGATGAGATCGGCGACCTTGCCCGCCAGTTGCACACCAGCTTTGCCCCGGAGCCGGTCATACCTGAAGCCAAGCCCGAGCCGGAGTTCGACGACACCGACTATGACGACGAACCCGAGTTCGAAGTGCGCAACCTGCGCGATCCGAGCTTCGACGAGTCGACGCCGATGGCTGGCCTCAAGCCGGCACCGCGTACGGCCATCAAGGCCGAAGAAGACAGCCTGGACGATGACGATCCGTTTGCCGACCTGCGTGACGAGTCGGCGCCAAGCCCGGTGGTCGCGCCTCGGCCTGCGAGCAGCCAGCCCCAGCACAGCGCGGTATTGGCCGTGCAACTGGGCGCCCAGGAGCAATTGCGCCGCCTGCCACGGGCACGCCTGACCGAGTTGCTGGAACGCTACCGCGACTGTCTGGACCAGGCGGCCTCGCTGTACCAGAGCGAACTGCACACCCTGAACGACGGCAGCACGTTGATGCTGTTTCACAGCGAAGACAGCGGCGAAGACTACCTGACCAATGCCATCTGCTGCGGTGAACTGCTGCGCGCCCTGGGTCATGCCTTGCAGATCGAAGTCGCCGACAGCGGCATCACCCTGCAACTGCAACTGGGCCTGACATTGGGCGATGATCTGTATGGCATGAGCCAGATTGATCTGCTGCTGACCGAAAACGCCCAGGACGCCCTGGCCTTGTCGCAACACAGCCGCAACCTGCTGCTGGTGGAGCGCAAGATCAGCGACGACGCCTTGATCCGCCAACGCGCACGTATCCGCCCGATTGCCAGCCCTGAAGGCGCGTGCTGTGTAGAGCGCCTGATGGAGCCTTACCCGTCGATGCTGGAACGTCAGTTGGCACGGATGCATGAGACCCGCAACAAGCCAGCAATGTGACACAGGCTTGTGTGGGAGCGGGCTTGCCCGCGATAGCGCTGGATCAGTCATCAGGTGTCGACTGACACTGCGCTATCGCGGGCAAGCCCGCTCCCACATTGGATCTGCGCCAAACAAAAAGGCCCGCTTACTCAGCGGGCCTTTTATTTGGCTGCGATTCAGGTCAGAACCTGAACACTTCCATATCCGTACGAATCGGCGATGCCATCGGGATCTTGGGCTTTTCCGGGGCTGCCGGCTTGGCCGGCGCCGGGGCCTGCTTGCGCGGGGCCTCGGCAATCGGTGGCTGGTTGGCCAATGGCTTGAGGGCAACCGACAACTGCTCAGCCAAACGCTGCAACAACACGCCCTGGGCCTGGACCTGGGAAGCGGTGCTACCGGCATGCTGCTCCTGCAGATGCACGATGCGGTTGTCCCGCACCTGGCCACGGCGGTCGATCAGGCGCCATTGCGCGTCAAGGATGGCCGGCTGCGAAGCCCCGGAGTCCAGACGCGTAATGGTCAGCAACACCTGCACATCCGGCGTGAAGCTGGTGGGCGCCGGCGACAGCACCACACGCTGGCTGTCCAGATGGCCGGCCACCTGGCGCAGCATCAACTGGTTGATATCCGAAGACAGGCTACCGGCCCAACGGCCGTCGATGGAGCCTTGCAGGCTGCCATCGTCCTGGCGTTGCAGCAGGGTTTCACGTTGCAGGTAATCGGCAACCACGACCGGCCCGAGCAAGACCGCCATGCCAGCACTTTGCGCAGGCTGCGCCGGATTTCCGCTATCCAGCTGGTACAGCGACACCGGTTGGTGCGTAGTGCAACCCGCCAACCCCAAAAGGCCAGCGAGCATCAAAAATAAAGGAAGGCGTGGAGCAGTCATCATCCCATCCAGGTGGCTGCCACAAGGCAAACCACAATGTAATACTAAAAATAACCTATACGCGCTCAGCCACGCCGGCGCTGGAAAGGCCATATCATCCGTGAATATGCGCCATGACTCCAGCGCGAAAGCGCCGATCTACGCGTTAAATCGTAGATCGGGCGCTCTATATCGCTTTAAGCAGGTGTTTCTACCAGCAAAGCATCCACCCGCTGGAAGCCACGGGGCAATTTGTTCCCGCGGCGTCCACGTTCACCCTTGTAATGCTCAAGGTCATCAGGGCGCAGGGACAGCGTACGTTTACCGGCCTGCAGCACCAGGGTAGAGCCTTCCGGGATCACCGCGATGTCGGTCACGTACTCTTCGCGACTGGCCACCCGCTCCCCTGGGATACCAATGATCTTGTTGCCCTTGCCCTTGCCCAACTGCGGCAGGTCGCTGATCTTGAACACCAGCAAACGCCCCTCGGTGGTCACCGAGGCCAGCCAATTGCCTTCACGGTCCTCGACCGGACGCGGCAGGATCACCTTGGCGTTGTTCGGCAGGCTCAACAGCGCCTTGCCCGCCTTGTTCTTGGCCTGCAAATCCTCGCCCTTGACCACGAAACCGTAGCCGGCGTCAGAGGCGATGACGTACAGCGAGTCATCATCGGGCAGCAATACACACTCAAAACTTGCCCCTGGCGGCGGCGCCAGGCGGCCGGTCAACGGCTCACCCTGGCCCCGTGCAGATGGCAGGGTATGGGCCGGCACCGAATAACTGCGCCCGGTGGAGTCGATAAACACCGCGAACTGGTTGGAACGCCCGGCTGCGGCGGTCTTGAACCCATCGCCGGCTTTGTACGACAAGCCAGTGGCATCAATATCATGCCCCTTGGCGGAACGAACCCAACCCTTTTCCGACAGAACGACGGTAATTTTCTCGTTGGGCAACAGCTCGGTTTCGGTCAGGGCCTTGGCTTCGGCACGCTCGACAATCGGCGAGCGGCGGTCGTCGCCATAGGTTTCGGCATCTTTGATCAATTCGCTGCGCACCAACTTCTTGAGCTTGGCTTCGCTGCCCAGCAGGGCTTGCAGCTTGGCTTGTTCCTTGAGCAACGCGTCCTGTTCGTCGCGCAGCTTCATCTCTTCCAGGCGCGCCAACTGACGCAGGCGGGTGTCGAGGATGTAGTCCGCCTGGATCTCACTCAGCTCGAAACGCGCGATCAGCTCGGCTTTCGGGTGCTCGGCGGTGCGGATGATGTGGATCACTTCATCCAGGTTGAGATAGGCGATCAGCAAGCCGTCCAACAGGTGCAGGCGACGCTCGACCTTGTCCAGGCGGAACTGCAGGCGGCGGCGCACGGTATTGACCCGGAACTCCAGCCACTCCACCAGCAGGTTGCGCAGGTTTTTCAGCTGCGGCTTGCCGTCCAGGCCAATGATGTTGACGTTGACCCGGTAGCTGGACTCCAGCTCGGTGCTGGCAAACAGATGCTGCATCAGCACTTCGTGATCGACCCGGCTATTGGTCGGGATGATCACGATGCGGCAAGGGTTCTCGTGGTCGGACTCGTCACGCAGGTCCGCCACTTGCGGCAGCTTCGACGGTTTGGCCTGCATCAGCGCGGCAATCTGTTCCAGCACCTTGGCGCCGGAGACCTGGTGCGGCAAGGCGGTGACGATGATGTCGCCATCTTCGATGTGGTACACCGCACGCATGCGCACCGAGCCCTTGCCGGTCTCGTACATTTTCAGCAGGTCGGCACGCGGCGTGATGATTTCCGCTTCGGTCGGGTAATCCGGGCCCTGGATATGCTCACACAGTTGCTCAACCGTGGCCTTGGGCTCATCGAGCAGGCGCACGCAGGCAGTGGCGACTTCACGCAGGTTGTGCGGTGGCACATCAGTGGCCATGCCCACGGCAATGCCGGTGGTGCCGTTGAGCAGGATATTGGGCAGGCGCGCCGGCAATACCAATGGCTCGTCGAGGGTGCCGTCGAAGTTCGGGCCCCAGTCTGCCGTGCCCTGGCCCAGCTCGCTGAGCAGCACTTCGGAGTAACGCGACAGCCGCGCCTCGGTATAACGCATGGCGGCGAACGACTTGGGATCATCCGGCGCACCCCAGTTGCCCTGGCCATCGACCAGGGTGTAGCGGTAGCTGAACGGCTGGGCCATCAGCACCATGGCTTCGTAGCACGCCGAGTCGCCGTGGGGGTGGAACTTGCCGAGCACGTCACCGACGGTACGCGCCGACTTCTTGTGCTTGGAGTCCGCGTCCAGGCCCAACTCACTCATGGCGTAGATAATGCGCCGCTGTACCGGTTTCAGGCCGTCACCGATATGCGGCAAGGCACGGTCCATGATCACGTACATGGAGTAGTTGAGGTAGGCATTTTCGGTGAAGTCAGCCAGCGACCGGCGTTCTACGCCGTCTAAGCTGTCTGCAAGGATGTCACTCATGCGGGCCTCATCATTGTCTGGTCTGGCGTAGCAGCAAGGTGCCGCCACGCTGGGTAAATTCAAGTTGTTTCAATGCGCTCATGCCCAACAGCACTTGCTCGCCACCCAGCCCCGGCGCCACCAGGGCGCGCACGTCCTGCAGGACGATATCGCCCAACTGCAGGCGGTCGAGGTGGGTGCGATAGCCCTGGCTGCGGCCGTTGGCGGTGCTCAAGGTCACCGGCAAACCGCGCTTGAGCCCCAGGCGTTCGGCCAACTCGGCCGGCACCGCCACATCGGTGGCGCCGGTATCGAGCATGAAATCCACCGGCTGGCCGTTGATCTGGCCAGTGGCGACGAAATGCCCCTGGCCGTTGCCGACCAGTTTCACTTCGATATAACCCTCGTGTTGCTGTGAGGAGACCACGGCATTGGGGTTTTCCTGCCGCGCCTCCCATTGCCCGAAAAACCGCGTGGCCAGAAACAGTCCGGCACCCCAGGCCACGAACATCAACACCCGCCCGGCACGCTTGCCCGGTGGTTGCGCACTCAAGGCTGGGCGCTCCAGCCACCGGCCGGGGCGGCAAAACGATAGACCATCGGGCGTTTTTCAGCATCGGCCCGAGCGCCGAAATTATTGTCGATGCCAATCCAGGCGCCGTCGGCGTCAATCAACAGGGCTTCCGCCAGGCCGTAGTTCTGGGGGTAACGTCGATTGGGCACCAGGGCCTCATCGGCATACGACCAGCACAACTCGACCTTGGCCGTCACGCTGTCGCGCCGGCAGATCTGGAACGCGTTGCGCTCCAGGGTAAACAGCTTGCCGTTGAACAACGCCAGGTCAGCAAAGTCCTTGGACACCGCCTTGGCCCCCGGAAACTGCGCCGGTTGCATTTCCTGGCCGGCTTCGCTCAACAGTACGCACGGGCCATCACAATCCCAAACGCTTTGCCCGCGCTTGATCGAGATCAGCCCGCGCCGCTCACGCTCGGCTGCCAGCCAGATCTGGTTGCCCTCGGGGTTGACCGCCAAACCCTCAAACAGGGCATTGAAGTGCAACAACAGGCCACTGGCCCGCGCCTCGCGGACCATGCCAGGGGCAATCTTCAGCCACTCGGGATCACCGCTTGCCGGCACCTGCAGCACGGCCGCATGGGCTTCGCTGACGATATAGCGATTACCCGCGGCGTCACAGCTGATGCCTTCAAAATCCAGGTCGCCGCCGCGAATCACCGACGCCGCCGTGGTGCGTGCGCGCAAGCCCCAGGGCAGGCCAGACTCGGGCACCGGCGGCACGTTGATCGTTACCGTCTCGGCCTGCCAGGTGTCGGCGCGGGTATCGAGGCGGTAGATCTGGTCGTCGTCGCGGTCAGAGACCGTCCACAAGTCCTTGCCACACAAGGCCAGGCCCGACAGGTTGCCGCCGCGTATGCCGTCTACCGGGTGTTCGGACAACAACTTGAGCTCGGCCGCAGGCTGGGCAACCACTGAGGTAGCTGCCAACCCGCTCAACAACAGTATCGCCAGGGCGAAACCGCTGCGCATCAGCCCAATACCTCGGCCAGGTTGCCTTTGGACTCCAGCCAGGCCTTGCGGTCGCCGGCGCGCTTCTTGGCCAGCAACATGTCCATCATTTCCGAAGTGGCGGCATAGTCTTCGAGGGTCAACTGCACCAGGCGCCGGGTGTTCGGGTCCATGGTGGTTTCGCGCAGTTGCGGCGGGTTCATTTCACCCAGGCCCTTGAATCGGGTGACTTGTGGCTTGCCGCGCTTCTTCTCGGCCACCAGGCGGTCGAGGATGCCGTCGCGTTCAGCCTCGTCCAGGGCGTAGAAGATTTCTTTGCCCAGGTCGATGCGGTACAGCGGCGGCATGGCCACGTAGACGTGACCGGCATCCACCAGTGGGCGGAAATGCTGGACGAACAGTGCGCAGAGCAACGTGGCAATGTGCAGACCATCGGAGTCGGCGTCGGCCAGGATGCAGATCTTGCCGTAGCGCAACTGGCTCATGTCCTCGGCGCCTGGATCGACGCCAATGGCCACGGCGATGTTGTGCACTTCCTGGCTGGCCAGGACTTCGCTGCCATCGACTTCCCAGGTATTAAGGATCTTGCCGCGCAGCGGCAGGATCGCCTGGAATTCCTTGTCCCGCGCCTGCTTGGCCGAACCACCGGCGGAATCACCTTCGACCAGGAACAGTTCGGAGCGCATCGGGTCCTGGCCGGCGCAGTCCGCCAGCTTGCCGGGCAATGCCGGGCCCTGGGTAATGCGCTTGCGCTCGACCTTTTTGCTGGCCTTGAGGCGACGGCCGGCGTTGTTGATCGCCAGCTCCGCCAGGGCCAGGCCCAGTTCCGGGTGCTCGTTGAGCCACAGGCTGAACGCATCCTTGACCACGCCCGAGACAAACGCCGCGGCCTCGCGGGACGACAGGCGCTCCTTGGTCTGGCCGGAAAATTGCGGCTCCTGCATTTTCATCGACAGCACAAAGGCGATGCGTTCCCAGACGTCTTCCGGCGCCAGCTTCACACCGCGCGGCAACAGGCTGCGGTATTCGCAGAATTCGCGCATGGCATCCAGCAAGCCCTGGCGCAGACCGTTGACGTGGGTACCGCCCTGGGCGGTGGGGATCAGGTTGACGTAGCTTTCCTGGACGCTGTCGCCCCCTTCGGGCAGCCACAGCAAGGCCCAGTCCACGGCCTCCTTGTTACCTGCCAGGCTGCCGCAGAACGGCTCGTTGGGCAGGCGCTCGAACTCGCTGACCGAGTCTTCGAGGTAGGAGCGCAGGCCGTCTTCGTAGTGCCACTCGACCTTTTCGCCGGTGCCTTTGTCTTCAAAACTGACCAGCAAGCCCGGGCACAGCACGGCCTTGGCCTTGAGTACGTGCTTGAGACGGCTGATGGAGAATTTCGGGGAATCGAAGTACTTCGGGTCCGGCGCGAAGTACACGCTGGTCCCGGTATTGCGCTTGCCGACCGTGCCGACCACTTCCAGCTCGGTGGCCTTGTAACCATCGGCGAAGGTCATCTGGTATTCGTTGCCGTCGCGCTTGACCTTGACCCGCACCTGCGTGGACAAGGCGTTGACCACGGAAATACCCACACCGTGCAAGCCGCCGGAAAACTGGTAGTTCTTGTTGGAGAACTTGCCGCCCGCGTGCAGCTTGGTGAGGATCAGCTCGACACCCGACACGCCCTCTTCCGGGTGGATGTCCACCGGCATGCCGCGCCCGTCGTCGGACACTTCCAGGGAATGGTCGGCGTGCAGGATGACCTGGACCGACTTGGCATGCCCGGCCAAGGCTTCGTCGACGCTGTTGTCGATGACTTCCTGGGCAAGGTGGTTCGGCCGACTGGTGTCGGTGTACATGCCGGGGCGTTTGCGCACCGGGTCGAGGCCCGAGAGGACTTCGATGGCGTCGGCGTTATAAGAGCTAGCGCTGGGAGTGGCCATGGGGTCTCGTCGTGAGTCGTTCGATTAAAAAGTAACCTGCGGTTTCACAATGCGGTGAAATCGAAGGATTGGTACTGATCTGCGCCAATGCCGGCAAAACTCAACAACGCCGGCAACTGTCGGCCAAAGCCCTGGTAACCGTGGTCGCCGCCAGCCTGGATACGCAAGGCACAGGCCCGGTAATACTGCTCGGCGAGGCGATAATCCAGTGTTTCGTCCCCGGTCTGCAACCACACCTGATAGCGCTGGGCATCCTGGGGCGCTGCAACCTCAAGCTCAGCCAGGGCCGCGACGTGATCGTGGGTCAGTTCCCAGGTTTCATCGGTGTAGAGGTTCTTCTGGGTGCCCAGGTAACCGTCGAACATGCGATGGGGGCTGACCGCCGGGTTGACCAACAGCGCCTTGAGGCCATGGCGTTCGGCAAGATGGGTTGCATAGTAGCCGCCGAGTGAGCTGCCGACCAGCAGCGGCCGCCCCAGCTCGCCGATCGCCTGCTCCAGCTGGGCCATCGCCTGGCGTGGGTGATGATGCAAGGCCGGCACCCGCAATTGGTCGGCCAGACCGAGACTGTCCATCACGCCCATCAGCAAGCTGGCCTTGGTCGAGGCCGGCGCACTGTTGAAACCGTGGATATACAAGATCGAAGCGGACATGCAGGGCTCTCCGTGCGTTATCAGCCAAAGGGGCGCAGTTTACAGGGAACGCGGGGGTTGTGGGTGCAGCCCATCGCCGCTGGCGGTACTATCGGTGGCGCCGCGTTGATGAGCCGCCAGGCAGGAAAACCGCATGCAACTAGAATGGCTTGAGGATTTTATCGAACTGGCCCGCACCCGCAGCCTCTCGCGGGCCGCCGAAAATCGCTGTGTCACGCACCCGGCGTTCGGCCGACGTATCCGCGCCCTGGAAGAATGGGTCGGTACACCCTTGATCGAGCGCAAACAGCCCCTGTCACTGACGCCTTGCGGCGTGCTGTTCCTGGACGCCGCGACACAATCACTGCAACTGCTGACCACTGTCAGGGCGCAATTCAAAGGCACCACCCTGAGCCGCGACGAGCCCGTGCGCATCGCCACCGGCCGGACCCTGGCCAGCGATTTTTTCCCGGACTGGTACGAGTCATTGCACCAGCGCCTGGGCAATTTTGCGGTGTCATTGGTCACCAGCGGGGCGCAAGAAGCGATCAGCAAGCTGTCCGCCGGCGAGGTCGACCTGCTGTTGAGCTTTTCCAGCCCATTGACCCAGACACTGCTGGGCGCGGAGCGTTGCGACTCCCGGGTACTGGCCAATGAGGAACTGTTGCCGGTCAGTGCGCCGGACACCAATGGCCTGCCGCGCCAGCAGATCTGCACCGCGCCCTGCGCCATGAGCATCCCCTGGCTGGCCTTTTCTCCGTCCCTGGCACTGCGCGGCGTGCTGGCCCAGCACCTTGAGCGGCTGCCACAGCACCTGGCGCTGCGCATGGTCTACCAGGCGGACTCTTATGACGCCATCCTGGAAATGGCCAAGCGTGGCAGAGGCCTGGCATGGCTGCCGCGCATGGTGGTCAAGGATGCGCTGGCCTCGGGCGAGTTGCTGATTGCAGGCGGCCCCGAGTTTCACGTCGCCTTCGACGTCTCGCTGCATCGCCTGCACGCCAACCAGAGCGAAATGGTCATGAAGATCTGGGAAGGTCTGTGAACCTGTCGTTGCGCCAACAGCGTTTGCGATCATAGCGCCAGGCATTGCATCAACTCCAAGATGCGTAAAACCCAATGCCTGTCGGCCCCGTGCCAAAACAGCTCAAACCTGTGCCGAAACGGCAATTGCTGTTCGTGCGCACTTGATTCAATTTCACCCGGGCTTTCACCCATAACAATTAATGCCTTCGATCTCGTCAGGCCGCGCTGCGGTTCGGCGAATCCGAATGCCAACTGTGAAACAGACCCGGTGCACACCCATGACAGTCCCATCATCCGTCTTATCATCGGCACAGGCTCCAACCCAGCGAGGTCCATGGAAGGAGATCGTCGCTGCCAGTGTCGGTAACGCCTTGGAGTTTTATGATTTGCTGATCTACGGCTATTTCGCGGTGGTGATCAGCAAACAGTTTTTCCCGTCCGATAACGAAACCACCTCACTGCTGCTGGCCGTAGGCTCGTTTGGCATTTCCTTCCTGATGCGCCCCCTAGGCGCCATCGTGCTCGGTTCCTACACCGACAGGGCCGGGCGAAAGGCATCGTTAACGATGTCGATCATGATCATGCTGATCGGCACCGCAATGATTACCTTCGCCCCGACCTATGAGCAGATCGGCTTGGCAGCGCCGCTGTTGATCATCGTTGCGCGCATGCTCCAGGGCTTTTCTACGGGCGGTGAGTTTGGTGCGGCGACCGCATTCATGGTCGAGCACGCCGATGCCAAACGCCGTGGCTTCTTTGCCAGTTGGCAATTGTCGACCCAGGGCCTGGCGACCGTACTGGCCGCGGGGGTCAGTGCAATCCTCAGCTATGTGCTGTCGGATGTGCAGTTGAACGACTGGGGTTGGCGTGTGGCCTTCGGCTTCGGCCTGCTGATCGGGCCGGTGGGTTTCTACATTCGCACGCAAATCGATGAAACCCCGGACTTCAAGAAAACCGCCGCCAGCACAAAGGTGAAGACGCCGCTGCGCGATGTGTTGGTCAAAGGGCACGTCAGCCTGTTGCTGGCTATCGGCGTGGTGGCCGGGGCCACAGCATTCAACTATGTGCACAAACTGTACATGCCCATTTATGCCCTTAAACAACTGAACATCACCGCCACCTCTTCGTATCTCGGGGCGCTGATGACTGGCGTGACCCTGATGTTGATGGCCCCGGTATTTGGCGGCTTATCCGATCGCTACGGACGCTTTCGAGTACTGACAATCGCCTTGCTGCTTACCGGGTTTTCGTCCTATCCGATGTTCGCCCTGCTCAACGCCTTCCCCAGCTTTTCTACGCTGCTGACCGTGCAGGCGATTGTCGGGTTGTTGATCGCTGCCTGCCTGGGGCCCATCCCGGCGATGCTTGCCGATATTTTCCCAACCAGCATTCGCGGGACCGGCCTGGCGCTGAGCTACAACTTTTCCGTCACCCTGTTTGGTGGTTTTGCGCCCTTGATCGTGACCTGGATGATCGACGCCAGCGGCAGCAAGCTGGCCCCCAGCTTTTATGTCATGGCGACCATTCTGATCAGCGTACTGGCGATTATCTGCCTGGGCCGACGCATGCGCGGCACCCACCCCGCTGCCCATTAAACAAACCCTTCCTGCTTGTCGCGCGCCAAGCCCGCGCGGCAAGTGCACACCTCGGTCAGTCGGAGACTGAAATGAAAACCCTTGAGCAGGTTCGTGCAGCACTCAAACCCTACCCCGTGGAGGTCCAGTTCCCTGATCTGAGCCAATGGAAAACCGGTAACTGCGGGATCGACTACATCCACAGCTTCGACAGCGGCACGCCAGGGCCCCATGTGCTGATCATGGCACTGACCCATGGCAATGAAGTCAGCGGCGCAATCGCGGTGGACGCCCTGTTGCGTAGCGGGGTGCGCCCGCGCCAGGGGCGATTGTCACTGGGCTTTGCCAACATACAGGCCTATCAACGCTTCGACCCACAGGACATTGATGCGACCCGCTTTATTGACGAGGACATGAACCGCGTCTGGCTGCCATCAACCCTCGACGGCCCGCGCGACTCCGCCGAATTGCGCCGCGCCCGGGAGCTGCGCCCGCTGATCGACAGCGTCGATTTGCTGCTCGATATCCACTCAATGCACGAAGAATCACCGCCGCTGATGATGTGCGGTGCATGCGCCAAAGGCCTGGCGTTCGCCCAATCATTAGGCGTACCGGCAACCATCGTCGCAGACGCCGGCCACGCCAACGGCCGGCGCATGCGTGACTACGGCGGATTCGGCGATGCCGCCAGCCCCAAGAATGCGCTGCTGATCGAGACCGGCCAGCACTTTTCGAAAAGCAGTGAACGGGTCGCCCTCGACGTCGCGGCCCGCTTCCTGATTGCGACTCAGGCAGTCGTCGAGGCGGATGTATCGACGTTTCTCAGCCAGGAAAAACCTGCAGCCCAGCAATGTTTGCAAGTCACTGACCCAGTGATTGCCCACAGCATGGACTTCAGTTTCACCGATGACTTTCGTGGCCTGGAGCGGATCAGCCACGCGGGAACGGTGATCGCCCGGGATGCCCAGCGCGAAATCGTCACGCCGTATGACAACTGCGTGTTGATTCAGCCTTCGCTGCGGCATTTGGGGCAAGGCGTTACGGTGGTGAGGTTAGCGCGGGACTACCGTCAATAGATCAGTAGCCATTGCTGGCGTAATCGACGGTGAAGGCAAACCCCTGGACCCGCTCTACGCCTGTTTCCAAGCGTCCATCGGCATGCAAACGCAGCCAGCGATAGCCAGGGGCCTGTTCGCTGACGTTGAAATCCTCACTGCCCGGGGTGAACTGGATACAGGTCGACGGCGACGCCAGCAGGCGCACGCCATGGCGTTCGCGGTCGATTTCCTGGTGCACATGCCCCCACAGCACCGCCCGTACCTGGGGAAACCGGTCGAGGACGGCGAACAGCGCCTCAGGGTTACGCAGGCCAATCGGCTCCATCCAGGCACAGCCGATAGGCACGGGGTGATGATGGAAGCACACCAGGTGATGGCGGCCCGGTGCTTCGCTCAACGCCTGGGCCAAGAGCTGCAATTGCACATCCGCCAGATAACCCGGCACCGAGCCCGGCACGGCGGAGTCCAGCATAATGACCCGCCAGTTGCCCACATCCACCACCGGCTCCAGCAACGCACTGCCCATGGTGGCCTCGGCCATGACCTGCGGCTCATCGTGGTTGCCCGGGATCCAGCGCGCCGGGGCCCCGACCTGCTGGCTCAGTTCGCGAAACAGCTGGTAGGACGCAAGCGTGCCGTCCTGGGACAGGTCGCCGGTGGCCAGCAGCAAATCAATCTGCGGCTGCTGGGCGCGGACCAGGTCAATCACCCGCTGCAGGCTGTCACGGGTGTTCATGCCCAGCAGCGTGCCGTCGGCCTCGGCAAACAGGTGGCTGTCAGACAGTTGCACCAGCAACGCCGGCGCATCAGGGTTCACGATGGATACGCTCGGCAAGGCGTTCTCCCAGGGCGATCACGAAAAATGGACAATGGGCGCAATTATGCTGGGGCAGGCTACAAAGAGGAAACCCGTGAAGCAGACGCAGTTCACATCTACCGCACGACTTCAAACTCATGGCCCAACGCCAGGCAATGGCTCAACCACTCACCGAGGAACACATTGAGCTGGGCTTTCTCATCGGGCTGGTGCATGAACACATTGGGGTAAGGATAGATGCTGCGAAAGCGCCGTGCATGTTCGGCGCTGACCACTTCGGCCATCTGTGCATCGTGATACACCTGCACTTCCAGCTGCGGCACCGGCAGCCACGGCAGGCTGTGCTCCTGGCGCACCCGCAGGGTGCTGGTGTACGGGCAGGTGAGGATCACTTCCAGGTTCAACACGCCGAGCATCTGGTCGCCGTGGGTCACGGCGATCCGGCGCGCTTCGGGCGCGTGGCGCATGTCCGGCAACAGGCGCATCAGCCGCGCGTAGTTGGCCTCGCAAGCGGCTTGCAAGCCGATCAGATCAACCCGGTAGCGTTCCCGTACCTTTACTGCCATAGCCCCCTCACTTCCGCGCGATTAAGCGCAAGCCATTGCAGGGCGATAATGCTGGCTGCGTTGGAAATTTTACCGTCGCGTACCGCTTGCAGGGCATCTTCAAAAGCCCAGACGGTGACACGGATATCTTCTGCCTCCTCGGCCAGGCCATGGATACCGCCGGCACCGGCACTGTCGCAACGCCCCAAAAACAGGTGGACGAATTCGGTGCTGCCACCCGGCGAGGGGAAATATTTGGTGATCGGCCACAGCGCGGAGAAGGTCAGCCCAGCTTCCTCTTCGGCTTCGCGGTGTGCAACCTCCTCCGGTTGCTCGTCCTTGTCGATCAGGCCGGCCACCATTTCCACCAGCCAGGGGTTGTCGGTGCGCCCCATGGCGCCCACACGAAATTGCTCGATCAACACCACTTCATCGCACTGCGGGTCGTAGGGCAGTACACACACGGCATCGTGGCGTACAAAAATCTCACGGTTGATAACCGGGCTCATGCCGCCATCGAACAACTCGTGACGCAGTTGCACGCGATCGAGCTTGTAGAAGCCGCTGTAGGCATTGTCGCGCTGAACCTCTTCGAATCTGGTCGGCGTCGATTTCGCACTGTCGGTCATATCAACCCTCGTTTAATCCAGTGTGTGTCTTAGCATCGCGCCATCCTACAGCGCTCGCGCGCCTCGGTGCAGCCCCTTTGCGGTTGCCGGGACGGGCGGCGGCGGTCACACTCACTGTAATCAGCTTAGTGGCGAACTGACTGGGATGCCGATAGTCGAAGCCCCATATCTTTCGCTCTTCTCCGCTTTATGAAGGACGCCCATGTCGCTGTTAAAAGTCGCCTCCGTGGCCTGTATTGCCCTGACGCTCGGTGCTTGCCAGAGCCTGTTCCAACCCAGCTACCGTGCGCCGCTGGAAGCCACTCGCGATGCCTCCGAGGTGGTGCAACCCGGCTGCACCACTGCCGATTGCCCGCTGGTGAACATCGATACGGTGCATTTCGCCAGCGAGCCCAAGCTCGATGCGTTGATCGAGCAACGCCTGCTGGAAATGACCCGCACCACCCCCGGCGCCCCGGTGCCGGCGACCTTGAATGCCTATCGGGAAAAATTCCTGCGTGAGTCCGGCCCGCGCAACAGCATGTATTTGCAGGCCAAGGTACGGGAGCAGCATGACGGCTTGGTGATCATCGAGCTGTCCAGCTACCTGGACACCGGCGGTGCCCACGGCGAACCCGGCCGTGGCTTCATCAACTACTCGCGCCAACAGCAAAAAAACCTGACCCTGGCGGACATGCTGCGCCCGGGCAAGGAAGACGCGTTCTGGAAAGCCGCCCAAGTGGCCCACAACAGCTGGTTGATCAGCACTCGCCTGAGCCTGGAGCCGGAGTACGTGAAAAGCTGGCCCTTCCAGAAAACCCCGAACGTGGCGCTGACCTACGGTGCCGTGGTGCTCAAGTACCCGACGACCACCATTGCGCCTTACGCCATGGGCCACGTCGAGTTGCAGATTCCTTACGCTCGCCTCGACGGCATCATCAAGCCTGAGCTGGTGCCCGTGCGCCGCTGAAAGCGCGCCCAAGGATAAATTGCAACAGCCCTGCCAGCGCCAGTGCCGGCAGGGTCGCGCCAATATCCGGGTACAGATTGGCCAGCAGATGATAGGTACTGATTCCTCCCAGCCAGGCCAGCAATGCCGGCCAGCGCAGGCTTGTAGCCAGGGCCTGGCCACGCCGGCGCAGGATGAAGTGGTCCACCAGCACCACGCCAAACAGCGGCGCGAATACCGAGCCGATCAACAGCAGGAAGTTCTGATACTGGGCCAAGGGCGCGAAACAGGCGATCAGCGTGCACACAAGCCCAATCGCCAGCGCCAGGTGCTCGACTTTCAGGCGCAATAGCATGCCGCTGGACACCGCCGCCGAGTGAATATCAGCGAAGGCGTTTTCTGATTCATCCAACAGAATCAGCAACAGCGGAATCCCCAGGCCAGCCCCGGCCAACGCCAGCAACAGCGCATTGACTTCGCCACTGGGCGCAAACGCCAGGGTGTAGGCCACGCCCAGGCTCATCAGCCAGAAATTACCGATAAAAAAGCCCAGGGCGGTGCCGCCGAACACACGGGTGGCGCGCTGGCCGAAGCGTGAGTAATCGGCAATCAGCGGCAGCCAGGACAACGGCATGGCAATGGCGATATCAAACCCGACGGCAAACGGCAGCGAACCATCGCCGGCCTGGGCCCACAGCGCGGCCAGGTCGGCCTTGGCGAACAGGTTCCAGGTCAGCCACAGGCACGCCGCCAGCAACAGCCAGATCCCCCACTTGCGCAGGATCTGCCGCACGAAGGTCAACGGGCCGCTGACCGCGAGCAACGTGGCGAGCCCACCGAAGAACACGGTCCAGAGCAACGGGCTGGCCCACAGGCTGCCGGCGCTGAAAGCCCGGGTACCCAGCAGGCTGGCGGCATCGCGCATGACAATAATCTCGAACGAGCCCCAGCCGATCAGTTGCAACAGGTTCAACAGCGCCGGCAGGCTCGCCCCCTTGGCGCCGAGGCTGAGCTTGAGGGCGGCCATGGACGACAGGCCGGTGTCACTGCCGATCACCCCGACGGCAGCCAGCAACAGCACGCCCACCAGGGTACCGAGCAAGATCGCCAGCAACGACCCCGACAGGCCCAGCCCCGGCGCCAACAGTGCACCGGTTTGCAGGACCATCAGGCCGATGCCGAGGGAGAACCATAGGGAAAACAGATCGCGGGCGCCGAAGACTCTTTTATCGGCAGGCACCGCGATGTCAGGGGAATAGGTGCTGGGTTGAATGCTCAAGGGGGTTATCTCAGAGGGACATGATCGTTCCCACGCTCTGCGTGGGAATGCCGCTTTGGACGCTCCGCGTCCGCTTTGTGACGCGCAGCGTCACGGGATGCATTCCCACGCGGAGCGTGGGAACGATCATTGGGCTCAGACCTTTTTGTAGAGCTGACTGCCTTCCTGCTTGAACCGCTCCGCCTGCTCGGCCAAGCCCTTGGCCACATCCACGTCCACCGCCTCGATGCGCTGGTTGGCCGCGTACTCGCGCACTTCCTGGGTGATTTTCATCGAGCAGAATTTCGGCCCGCACATCGAGCAGAAATGCGCGACCTTGGCCGAGTCCTTGGGCAGGGTTTCATCGTGATAGGAACGTGCGGTGTCCGGGTCCAGGCCGAGGTTGAACTGATCTTCCCAGCGGAACTCGAACCGCGCCTTGCTCAAGGCGTTGTCGCGGATCTGCGCGCCCGGATGACCTTTTGCCAAGTCGGCCGCGTGGGCCGCAATCTTGTAGGTGATGATCCCGGTCTTCACGTCATCCTTGTTCGGCAGGCCCAGGTGTTCCTTGGGCGTGACGTAGCAGAGCATGGCGCAACCGAACCAGCCGATCATCGCCGCGCCGATGCCCGAGGTGATGTGGTCGTAGCCCGGTGCAATATCGGTGGTCAGCGGGCCCAGGGTGTAGAACGGCGCTTCGTCACAGCACTCCAGCTGCTTGTCCATGTTTTCCTTGATCAACTGCATCGGCACATGGCCAGGGCCTTCGATCATGGTTTGCACATCGTGTTTCCAGGCGATCTTCGTCAACTCGCCGAGGGTTTCCAGCTCGCCGAACTGCGCCGCATCGTTGGCGTCGGCAATCGAACCTGGCCGCAGGCCATCGCCGAGGGAGAAGCTGACATCGTAGGCCTTCATGATTTCGCAGATTTCATCGAAATGCGTGTAGGTGAAGTTCTCTTTATGGTGCGCCAGGCACCACTTGGCCATGATCGAGCCGCCCCGGGACACAATGCCGGTGACGCGCTTGGCGGTCAGCGGTACATAGCGCAGCAACACGCCGGCGTGGATGGTGAAGTAGTCGACGCCCTGCTCGGCCTGTTCGATCAAGGTGTCGCGGAACAGCTCCCAGGTCAGGTCTTCGGCGGCGCCGCCGACTTTTTCCAGGGCCTGGTAGATCGGCACGGTACCGATCGGCACCGGCGAGTTGCGGATGATCCACTCGCGGGTTTCGTGGATGTGCTTGCCGGTGGACAGGTCCATCACCGTGTCCGAGCCCCAGCGAATGCCCCAGGTGAGTTTCGCCACTTCTTCTTCGATGGACGAACCCAGGGCGCTGTTGCCGATATTGCCGTTGACCTTCACCAGGAAGTTACGGCCGATGATCATCGGCTCCAGTTCGGTGTGGTTGATGTTGGCCGGGATGATGGCGCGGCCACGGGCGATTTCTTCGCGCACAAATTCCGGGGTGATGATTTTCGGCACGCTGGCCCCGAAGCTGTGCCCGGCGTGTTGCTGGTCGAGCAGGCCAGTGGCGCGAGCCTCTTCAAGCTTCATGTTTTCGCGGATGGCGACGTATTCCATCTCCGCGGTGATGATGCCTTTGCGCGCGTAATGCATCTGGGTCACGTTGGCCCCGGCCTTGGCGCGGCGCGGGTTTTTCACGTGGGCAAAACGCAGGGCGGTCAGCTCGGCGTCGCTCAGGCGCTGCTGGCCGAAGTGCGAACTGAGGCCCGACAGGCGCTCGGTGTCGCCACGGGATTCGATCCACGGCGAGCGCACATCGCCCAGGCCTTTGCGCACGTCGATGATGATATTCGGGTCGGTATACGGCCCGGAGGTGTCGTAGACCACCACTGGCGCATTGATTTCGCCGCCGAAGTCGGTGGGGGTCACGTCCAGGCTGACTTCACGCATCGGCACGCGGATATCCGGGCGAGTGCCCTGCACATAGACTTTTTGCGAGCGGGTAAACGGCTGCACGGATCCGGAATCGACCTTGGCCGACTCACTCAAATGCACGGTGTTTTTTAGTTTTGTACTCATCACGGGCTCTCCAGACACATCCAGGCAGTGGATTTTTGTCGGAGTGAACCTGTGGCGGACGAACGCACTGGAAGCAGTGCTGTGCTTGGCGCACGAGGGCTGTTCGATTGTCGAACAACATCCCGGACGAAGCACAAGAGGACTCGCCGGGTGACGAGAAATCTTGTTCCCTACGCAGGCGCTAACCTGATCAGGTTCAACGGGATCCGGTATTTACCGATCTCAGCCTCATAGCAAGGCACCCCGACAAGAACGCGGCCAGTCTAGACCATGGAGCAGGCAAATTGCCAATAGCGGTGCATTCAGCGTGATGAATGGCGCAATTACAGGATTGTTGTGCCGGGGTACGGCCACTACACTCGGCTCCTGCCTCAGCGGCTTGACGCTATGGATTGCTCGTCGTAGCCTTGAACGCTAAATTATTGTCGTAATATTTATCTAGGGATCGCCTCATGCTGCGCAAACTTTCACTGGCTCTTGCCGTGTCTTGTGCGACCAATGGAATGGTCTGGGCAGCAGAAGCGCCCTTGTCGACCAAAACCGACCTGGTCAGCGTCTACCAGGAGGCGGTGGACAACAACGCCGACCTGGCCGCCGCCCGCGCCCAATATGGCGCGCAAAAAGAAGTGGTGCCCCAGGCCCGTGCCGGCTTGCTGCCCAACCTTTCGGCCGGCGCCGACGTGAACAACGTACGCACCCAGATCGACACCCCGTCAGCCACCGCCAATCGCGATGCCCACACCTGGCGTGCGACCCTGAGCCAGCCACTGTTCCGTGCCGACCGCTGGTTCCAGTTGCAGGCGGCCGAAGCGGTCAATGAACAGGCCGCACTGCAGCTGTCGGCCACCGAGCAGGAACTGATCCTGCAAAGCGCGGAAAACTACTTCGCCGTGCTGCGCGCCCAGGACAACCTGGCCTCGACCAAGGCCGAAGAAGCCGCTTTCAAGCGCCAGTTGGACCAGTCCAACGAGCGTTTCGACGTGGGCCTGTCGGACAAGACCGACGTGCTGCAATCCCAGGCCAGCTACGACACCGCGCGGGCCAACCGGATCCTCGCCCAGCGCCAGGTGGATGACGCGTTTGAAGCGCTGATCACCCTGACCAACCGCCAGTACAACGCGATCCAGGGCATTGTCCACACCCTGCCCGTTTTGCCGCCAGCGCCGAATGACGCCAAGGCCTGGGTCGACACCGCCGGGCGGCAGAACCTGAACCTGCTGGCCAGCAACTATGCGGTCACCGCTGCCGAAGAAACCCTCAAGCAACGCAAGGCCGGCCACGCGCCGACCCTGGACGCGGTGGCGCAATACGAAAAAGGCGACAACGACGCCCTCGGTTTCAGCAACCCCAACGCGTTCGGCCAGCCCTATCGTGGTGATGTCGAGCAACGCACCATCGGCCTGCGCCTGAATATCCCGCTGTACAGCGGCGGCCTCACCAGCTCCCAGGTACGTGAATCCTATTCGCGCCTGGGCCAGACCGAACAGCAACGCGAAGGCCTGCGCCGCCAGGTGGTGGAAAACACCCGCAACCTGCACCGCGCGGTGAACACCGATGTGGAACAGGTACAGGCACGCCGCCAGTCGATCATCTCCAACCAGAGCGCAGTGGAAGCCACGGAAATCGGTTACCAGGTGGGCACACGCAATATCGTCGACGTGCTCGACGCCCAGCGCCAGCTGTACACCTCGGTGCGCAACTACAACAACAGCCGTTATGACTACATCCTCGACAACCTGCGCTTGAAGCAGGCGGCGGGGACGTTGAACCCGGGGGATCTGCAGGATCTGGCGCGGTACCTGAAGGCTGACTACAACCCGGACAAGGATTTCCTGCCGCCGGATCTGGCCAAGGCCGCGGCCGAACAACTGAAGGCCCGCCCCAACAATTGAGCCACACCACAACACCCGTTTGAGAGTTGGCTGGTGTGGGAGCCGGGCTTGCCCGCGATACAGGCACCTCGGTTTATCTGCACGTCTCTTTAGTGATTCTTAGGTTTGTGTACATATCCGTTGCTGCGGTCATGGCCACTTAGGGTTCCGCCCTTACCGCAGCAACGGATATGTACACAACCCCAATAAGCACTAGAGAAAAGAGTTATGTAGATACCTATGGCTATCGCAAGCAAGCCAGCTCCCACATATTTGACCGAGCGGGGTCAGGGTTTGATTAGTCTGTCCAAGCCATCGAGCAAACGCTTCAACGCGCCCTGATTAGCCTGCATCACCTTAAGCCCCGCCAACGCCCGCTTGCGCGCATCCTGCGGTAGCTCGAACAGCTGCCGCACCACCTCGGCCAACCCCTCGGCATCATCCACTTCCTGCAACGCTCCGGCCTCGCGCATCATCGCGGCGATTTCGAGGAAGTTGAACAGGTGCGGGCCACTGATCACCGGTTTGGCCAGCGCCGCCGGCTCCAGCAGGTTGTGCCCGCCATTGGGCACCAGGCTGCCGCCGACAAAGGCGCTATCGGCCAAGGCGTAGAGAAACAGCAACTCGCCCATGGTGTCGCCAAGCAATACCGAGGTGTCGGCACCGACCGGCGCGCCGCTGGAGCGCTGCACCGTAGCAAAACCCTGCTGTTGGCAAAGCTCCAGCACTGCGTTGAACCGCTCCGGGTGACGGGGCACCAGGATCAGCAGCGCGTTGGGGTAACTGGCCAGTAGTTGTCGATGGGCAGCCAGCACCACTTCATCTTCGCCCTCGTGGGTACTGGCGGCGATCCATACCGGGCGCTCGCTGGCCTGCCATTGCTCGCGCAACGCAGCGGCGCGCGCCAGCAGTTCGGGGTCGATGGTCAGGTCAAACTTGATCGAGCCGGTGACTTCGACTGTTTCCGGGCGCGCGCCCAGGCTGCGGAAGCGCTCGGCCTCGGTGGCGGTCTGCACGGCAAACAGGCTCATTTCTGCCAGCATTGGCGCAGTCAGCTTGGCGAAACGCCCGTAACCCTTGGCCGAACGTGCCGACAGCCGCGCATTGGCCAAGGCCACGGGAATCCCGCGCTTGGCACATTGGTGAATATGGTTGGGCCACAATTCGGTTTCCATGATGACCGCAAGCCTGGGCTGCACCCGGTCCAGAAAACGCTTGGCGGCACACGGTAAATCGTAAGGCAGGTAGCAATGCTGGATGCGCGGTTCATCGGCGAACAGCGCCTGGATCCGCTCGGAACCGGTGGGCGTCATGCAGGTGACGGTGATCGGCAACTGTGGATGCCGCTCCAGCAAACCGCGGATCATCGGCGCGGCGGCGATGCTCTCGCCCACCGACACCGCGTGCACCCAGATCCCGCCGGGCTTGAGTACCGGCAAGCCGTAGGAAAAGCGCTCGCTGACGCGCTTGGCGTAGGCCGGCGCCTTGCGGGCCCGTAGCCATAGACGTAAGGCCACCAACGGCAGCGCCAGGTAAAACAGACAGCTATAGAGAGTTCGATTCATGGCGGCGGAGTTTATCGGCTTTTTCAGCCGATCGCCAGCAAACACGCGGTAAAACGTTCGGCCAGAAAGCGCGCCGCCGGGCCAAGGGGCTCATCGCGCCGCCACACCAATTCCACCACCAGGGCCGGCGGCGTCCACTCGCTGTCCAACTCGACCATCTGCCCCTGATACGTCGGGTACTGCACCACATGCCGGGGCAACCAGGCCCAGCCCAGGCCGCGCACCAACCATTCGGCCAGCACGTAGAAACTGTCGGCGCGCCATACCTGGGGGCTGGCCGCCTCGCTGCCGGGGTAGACGCTGGTCTGGGTCGACATCAGCAATTGGCGAAACTGCGCCAGACGCTGGCAATCGACAAACCCACCCCTGGCCAGCGGGTGCCCGACGCCACACACCGTGACCATTTCCACACTGCCGACCACCCGCCGTTCAAGGGCCTCAGGGATCTGATCGTGGTAGAACAGCAACCCCAGGTCGGCCTTGCGCTCCACCAACTTGCGAGCGACATCGCCCTGGGCCGTGCTGGACAATTGCACCTCCAGACTGGGAAATTTCCCGGCCAGCGCCTCAAGGCTGTCGAGTACCGGCTGATACAGCATGGCTTCGTCCTGGGCCAGGCGCAGCCGCGCTTCTTCGCCGCGCATCAGGGACAGGGCGCGGCCGTTGAGGCGCTCACACTGGCGCAGCACTTCCCGGGCTTCCTCCAGCAATACCGTGCCGGCCTCGGTCAGGCGTGGCTGGCGACCGCTGCTGCGATCAAACAGGCTCACGCCCAGGTCGGCCTCGAGCAGAGCAATGCCATTGCTCACCGCCGATTGCGCCTTGCGCTGGTCCCGTGCCACCGCCGAGAACGAGCGCTGCTCGGCGACGCTGACAAACAGGCGCATCTGCTCCAGATTCCACTGCACGCTCATTGGCTCAACCCATCTTGAATTCGGATAGGTAATGACTTTACCCCATCTGCGGATTCTCTAGAATGCCGGCCTTATTACACGCCCCAATTCCGAGGAACACCCCATGAACGCCGCCTACTACTACCTGGCCATTGCCATCTGCTCGGAAGTGATCGCCACCGTTTCCATGAAAGCGATCAAGGGCTGGAGCACGCCAATCCCCCTGCTGCTGGTGATCGTCGGCTATGGCGTCGCATTCTGGATGCTGACCCTGGTGGTGCGCACCGTGCCCGTGGGCGTGGCCTACGCAGTGTGGGCGGGGCTGGGGATCGTCATGGTCAGCATCGCGGCGCTGTTTATCTACGGGCAAAAACTCGATCTGCCGGCGATGCTGGGGATGGGCATGATTGTGCTGGGGGTGGTGGTGATTCAGTTGTTTTCGAAAACCGCGGGCCACTGACCTTCTACAGTTGTTGATCCTGGGCAAAGATCCCGCTGTCGAGTCTGTATACTTGGCCTCTTGTTCCGAACACTGAGGTCGCCCCATGCCATCCGTTATTTCCACCGACGTCCTGATTGTCGGCGCCGGGGTTGCCGGCCTCTGGCTCAATGCGCGCCTGCGCAGCCAGGGGTTCTCCACGATTGTGGTGGAGAACGCGACCTTGGGTGGCGGGCAGAGCGTGAAGTCCCAGGGGATCATTCACGGCGGTGCGAAGTACGCCCTGCATGGCGCCCTGACCGGCGCCTCCGAAGCCATTGCCGATATGCCGCGACGCTGGCGGGAAGCGCTGGCGGGCAGTGGCGAGCTGGACCTGACGGGCGTGCGCCTGTTGTCCCAGGCTCATTACCTGTGGTCGCCGGGCACCCTGGCCGGCAACCTCACCAGCTTCTTCGCCAGCAAGGCGGTGCGTGGCCGCGTCGATCAGGTCAAGGGTGACGATTTGCCGCCGGCCCTGCAAGACCGCCGCTTCAAGGGCAAGGTCTATCGCCTGGCCGAACTGGTGGTGGACGTGCCGAGCCTGATCGAGCGCCTGGCACAACTGGCCGGCGACGGCCTGCTCGCCGGGCAACAGATCGAACCGCTGCTGGAAGATGACATCCTCGTCGGCCTGAAAGTCGACGGCCGGGCGATCCGCGCCCAGCGCATCGTGCTGAGTGCCGGCGGCGGCACCGCCGAGCTGCTGACGGCCCTGGGCCTGAGCCAGCCGGCCATGCAAAAACGCCCGCTGCATATGATCATCGCCAAGGGCCCCGGCCTCAAACCTCTGTACGCGCACTGCCTGGGTGGCGGCACCAAGCCTCGGATCACCATCACCACGCACCCGGCCGCCGATGGCCGTTGGGTGTGGTACATGGGCGGTGATATTGCCGAGACCGAAGGCGTGCACCGCACGCCCGCCGAGCAGATCGCCACGGCGCAAAAGGAACTGGCGCACCTGCTGCCATGGATCGACATGAGCCAGACCCAATGGGCGACCCTGCGAGTAGACCGCGCCGAACCCCTGCAAACGGGCCTGACCCGGCCGGACAACGCGTTCCTCGCCGAACAGGGCCGCTTGCTGGTGGGTTGGCCGACCAAGCTGGCCCTGGCGCCGGACTTCGCCGACCGGGTGCTCAGCGCCCTGCAACGTGACGGCATCCAGCCAACGCCAAGCACACCGCTGCCCGAACTGCCGCGCCCGGCCATCGCCCAACCTGCCTGGGAGCAATTGTTGCCATGAGCCTATCGACCCTGCATGACCTCCATCGCCCCCTGGGCAGCACCGGCCTGCTGGTGTCGCCACTGGGCCTGGGCACCGTGAAGCTGGGGCGCGACCAGGGGGTGAAGTACCCCAATGGTTTCCAGATCCCCAATGATGAAGAAGCGCGCATGTTGCTGCGCCAGGCCCGCGAGCTGGGGATCAACCTGATCGACACCGCCCCCGCCTACGGCCATAGCGAAGAGCGCCTGGGGCCGTTGCTGCGAGGCCAGCGCCAGGACTGGGTGATTGTCAGCAAGGTCGGCGAAGAATTTGCCGACGGCGTGTCCCATCACGATTTCAGTGCCGCCCACACCCGGTTGTCCGTGGAGCGCAGCTTGAAACGCCTGGAAACGGATTTTATCGACCTGGTGCTGGTGCATTCCGACGGCAACGACTTGCATATCCTCAACAACTGCGAGGTGTACCAGACTCTGGCGGAGCTTAAGCGCGAGGGCAAGATTCGCGGTTTCGGCTTCTCCGGCAAAACCGTCGAAGGCGGAGTGAAGGCTCTGGAACAAGGCGATTGCGCCATGGTCACCTACAATCTGAGCGAGCAAAACGAAAAAGCCGTGATTGATTACGCCGCCGCCCATGGCAAAGGCATCCTGGTGAAAAAGGCCCTGGCCAGTGGCCATGCCTGCCTTGAGCCGGGAGTGGATCCAATTCACGCCAGTTTCACCTTGTTGTTTGCGCAAACGGGCGTGGCCAGTGCTATTGTCGGAACCATCAACCCGCTGCACCTTGCCCATAATGTGGCAACCGCTGCCAAGATCATTCGCCAATCCTGATGCCGCCCACGCGGCCGACCCCGACGCAAGAAGGAGCCGACATGCCGCGAACGCTCATAAGAAAAAACCCCAGTAATTTCAAAACACTGCCGCTGTACGTCGAAGCCACCCCCGAAGGCCTGAGCTACCAGAGCGTGGGCATGCCGCTCAACTTTGCCCAGACCCTGCAGCGGCGCAAGCCAGTGGACGTGGCAGACGCCGAACGCTTTGCCCTGGAACTGGCCAACCTCGGGGTGTCGGTGCGCCTGACGCTGCACTGGCAAAACCGCGATTACTGGGTGTTGGTGCGCCAGCGCCGGCAGGACCGTGGCGATGTGGTGCTCAAGCTGATTTCCGGCTACGTGCCAGCCCATGAACTGAACCTGCCGCTGCACACCGCTATCCAGGAAATCGCCGAGGAATGCCTGCTGGAAACCCCGGAGGGCTGGCTCGGCGGACGTTTCAATGACACCTGGCTGCCGGCGCCCTACTCCAGCGCCCTGCACTACCGCGAGGCCTTGCCGTTTCGCCTGTCGCCGCTGTCCGGCGCTGCCCGCCCGGTGCGCTGCGCCAGCATGCAGTTGATCGAACGCCCGCGGGCCTATGTGCACCTGCCCACGGCCTCACTGCAATTGATCTATGACCTGCGCCTGGAAGTGCCCAAGGAAGCCAAGTCCCTGAGCCTGTTCCATGTGGACGAACGCCTGGAGGGCGACCAACTGGTGGCGCGCCTGGACCGCCAGCGCCCGGATTTGTACCTGATGCCCCTGAAGGACGGCCAGCCGTGCGCCGAGCTGTATACCCTGAAGAAGGATCAACTGATCCCGGCGAGCACCCGTGGGTTGTACCTGGCGGAGAGTTTCGCCCAGCAGGAGGGCTGGTTGGTGCGCGATGAGCGGATCCGCTGGAAGGACTGGCTCAGGCAACAGGGCCTGAGCGCGCCGGAGAAGGAATCGAAGTTGAAGCAATTGACCGGGCGGGCCAGGCAGATCTTGCGCAAGATGGTGCCGAAGAAGGCGGGTCGCTGAAGCAGCCCCGCCTGTGGCGAGCGGTACCTACTGGTTGAGTAGTCGCTCCAGACCAACCTTCAGCGGCGTCGGCTCAGGCAATGTGAAGCTTGCCGCCAAGCGCTGGTTGTTGGCTCTGGAGTGCCGGATATCACCCGAGCGCGGCTCTGTGTAGCTGACAGCCGGCAACGAGCCGATGATTTCCGACAGCGCCTGCAGCAACTGCTTGAGGGTGGTGGTGTGGTTCCAGCCGACATTGATCGCGCCCAGGGGGGCATCCGCCATTTCCACGGCTTGCACCAGTACCGCAACCAGATCCCCGACATACATGAAGTCACGGGTTTGCTCACCGTCGCCGAATACGGCAATCGGCAGGCCTTTTTGCGCGCGCTCGCTGAAGATGCTGATCACCCCGGAATACGGCGATGACGGATCCTGGCGCGGGCCAAAAATATTGAAGAAGCGGAAAATCACCGGCTCCAGGCCATGCTGGCGGCGATAGAAGTCAAAGTAGTGCTCGCTGGCCAGCTTGTCCGAGGCATATGGCGTCAACGGTGCCTTGGCGGTTTGCTCGTCGATCGAGTCGCCTTCGCCGTTATTGCCATACACCGCCGCACTGGAGGCAAACACCACGCGCTTGACCCCAGCCTGGCGCATGGCCTCGCAGACATTCAGGCTGCCCACGAAGTTGCTCTGGTGCGTACTGACCGGGTCATCCACCGACGCCTGCACCGAAGCAACCGCCGCCAGATGCACCACCGCCGTCGCCCCAACCGCTGCGCGAGCGACCAATGCGGCATCGGCCACATCGCCTTCGAGCAGTTGCAGGCGCGGGTTATCCAATGGCAGGTTACTGCGCTTTCCGGTGGACAGGTTATCCAGCACGCGCACCGCATAGCCCTTGGCTAGCAGTGCATCGACCAGATTGGAGCCGATAAAACCAGCGCCGCCGGTAATCAGTACGAGAGCATCAGACATAGCGGTAAACCTATCGGGCGGCATCGTTGGTTTGACGAATTTTATCGACAATCGCGGTGGTCGAGCTGTTCTCCACCAATCCCAGGACTTTGACCTTGCCGCCATAGGCATTGACGATATCGGCACCGACCACCTGGTCGACCGAGTAATCCCCGCCCTTGACCAATACATCTGGCTTGACCTGGGCCAACAGGTTTTCCGGGGTGCCCTCGGAGAAGCTGATCACCCAGTCCACCGCGCCTAACCCAGCCAGCACCGCCATGCGCCGATCCACGCTGTTGATCGGCCGGCCAGGGCCTTTGAGGCGACTGACCGAAGCATCGTCGTTGATCGCCACGATCAGGCGATCACCCTGGGCGCGAGCCTGCTCCAGGTAAGTCACATGGCCAGCGTGCAGGATGTCGAAGCAACCGTTGGTGAAGACAATGCTTTCGTTATGGGCGCGGGCATCGTCAATCGCCAGCAGCAACTGCTCAAGGCTCAACACGCCACGCTCCGAACCTTCCTCACGCTGGATCGCGCGACGCAGTTCCGGGGCGCTGATGGACGCCGTACCCAGTTTGCCGACCACGATGCTCGCCGCCAGGTTGGCCAGGGCCACCGCGTGGGGCAACTCCTCGCCGGCGGCGATCGCCGCCGCCAGGGTGGAAATAACGGTGTCGCCGGCGCCGGTGACGTCGAACACTTCCCGCGCTCGCGCAGGCAGGTGCATGGCCGGGTGACCGGGGCGCAGCAGGGTCATGCCGTGTTCGCCACGGGTCACCAGCAACGCGCCGAGGTCGAGGTCGGCCATCAGGCTTGCGCCTTTGCTCACCAAGTCGTGCTCATCGACGCAGCCGCCGACGATGGTTTCAAATTCGCTGAGATTCGGCGTGATCAGGCTGGCGCCCCGGTAGACCGAGAAGTCCTTGCCCTTGGGATCGGCCAGCACCGGGATGCCCCGGGCCTTGGCAGCCTGGATCAGCACCTGGTGGTTTTTCAGTGCGCCTTTGCCGTAGTCCGACAGCACCAGCACCTTGATGCCTTCAAGCAACGCGTCGACCTGGTCACTGAGGGCCAGGGCGTCGGTGGCAAAGGGTTCCTCAAAGTCGATACGCAGCAATTGCTGGTGACGGCTCATGACCCGCAGCTTGACGATGGTCGGCTGGTGGGCAATGCGCTGGAACAACGCACGCACGCCAGCGCCGCGCAGGCTGTTGGTCAGGCTGTCGGCGGCTTCGTCGTCGCCGGTCACGCCAACCAGGGAGGCCGGGGCGCCGAGCGCGGCGATGTTAAGGGCAACGTTGGCGGCGCCCCCTGGACGGTCTTCGATTTGCTCGACCTTGACTACCGGTACCGGTGCCTCAGGGGAAATCCGTGAGGTACCGCCATGCCAGTAACGGTCGAGCATGACATCGCCGACCACCAAGACAGGGGCTTGATCGAATCGCGGCATGGACAACTTCATGGAGCAACCCACATACAAAATGAACAGGGGCGCGATATTAGCACAGGGAAAAGCATCGACCGATTCAATCCTGGCGGTCAATGCCAGCCTGGCTGCAATGGCGCCTCAATAGGCATCTGTCACGTGGGAGGGCGCCACCGGGTCACCCTCTTCGAACTCCTTGGCGTGCAACCGCGCGTAGTAGCCATTCTTCGCCAGCAACTCGACGTGGGTGCCGCGCTCGACAATCTGGCCGTCATCCATCACCAGGATCAGGTCAGCTTTCTCGATGGTGCTCAGGCGGTGGGCAATCACCAGGGTCGTGCGGTTCTTCACCACATGGTCCAGGGCGGCCTGGATATGGCGCTCGGACTCGGTGTCCAGGGCCGAGGTGGCCTCGTCGAGAATCAACAGCGGCGCATCCTTGAGCAGGGCCCGGGCAATCGCGATGCGTTGGCGCTGGCCACCGGACAGCAACACGCCGTTCTCGCCCACCAGGGTTTCATAGCCCTGGGGCATCTTCACGATGAACTCATCGGCATAGGCTTCGCGAGCGGCATGATGCACCGCGTCGGTGGGCGCGCCGGCCAGGTCGCCATAGGCGATGTTGTTGGTCACGGTGTCGTTGAACAAGGTGACCTGCTGGGTCACCAGGGCGATTTGCCGGCGCAGGTTACGCAGGGTGAAATCCTGCACGCGTACGCCATCGAGCAGAATCTGCCCCTGTTCGTGCTGATAGAAGCGTGGGATCAAGCCCGCCAGGGTGGATTTGCCGCTGCCCGAACGCCCTACCAGTGCGACCATTTGCCCAGGCTCGACGATAAAGCTGATGTCGTTGAGCACCTTCTTGTCGCTATCCGGGTATTGGAAGCTGAGGTTGCGCACTTCAATGCGCCCCGCCAGACGCTCATGTTCAATCACGCCCTGGTCAACTTCTACCGGCTCATCCAACTGCTCGAAAATACTTTCGGCGCCCGCCACACCCTTCTGGATGGTCGAGCTGACTTCGGAAAGCTGGCGAATCGGCTTGGGCAACAGGCCAGCCATGGTGATGTAGGCCACCAGATCACCCGGCGAGGCATCGCCACGCAAATACAGGACCAGGAACATGACCACGGCCATCGCACTGTAGGTCACCAACTGCAGCATCGGCGTGTACACCGCGCCGGTCTTGGTCATCGCCAGTTGTTTCTCGGTGTTGCTCAGGCTCGCCTGCTCGAAGCGCACCTTTTCATACTGCTCACCGCCAAAGCTGCGGACCACACGGTAGCCGTGGATCGTCTCGGATGCCACATGGGTCACGTCGCCCATGGACACCTGGATTTTCTTGCTTTGCTTGCGAAATTTACGGCTGGTGCTATTCACCATCATGCCGATCACCGGCAGGATCGCCAGCATCACCAGGGTCAGTTTCCAGTTCATCCACACCAGGGTGCAGAACAGGAAAATCACGGTCATGCCTTCACGGATAACCACCTTGATCGCATCGGTAGCAGCACCGGTGACCATGGTCACGTTAAAGGTAATGCGCGAGATCAGATGGCCGGAGTTGTTCTTGTCAAAGAAGCGGTTGGGCAGCTCCAACAGCTTGTTGAACAGCACCACACGCAGGTCGTGGACCAGCCCCAGGGAAACCCGGGCCAGGAAGAAGTTGCCGAGGAACGAACCTACGCCCTGCCAGGCCGCGATCAGCACGATCATCAGCGGCACGGTTTCCAGCAACTGCAACTTGCCCAGATAGGGGTTGCCGGGGAACAGGCTGGCCTCGGGGTTCGCCAGGCCATCGACGAAATATTTGAGGATATAAGCGAGCATCGGCTGGGTCGATGCGAAGATCAGGAACCCGACGATACTCAGGATGAACAGACCCACATAAGGCCGTACGTAAGTCAGGAGGCGAAAGTAAATCGCCAGCGTCGACTGGGTTTTCGGTTCAGGACTGCTCATGGGAATCCGCGCAAATCAGTAAGGCGCGGATCATATCACAGGCCTCTTCAGCCCAAAAAACATGAGCAGGGGCCAGCCTTGCACCAAGTCGGTTAAGATAACCGGCTATTGATGGGAGTCAGGCATGCAAGTAATCGATCACAACACCTATGAGGCACTGCGCGCCGGCGCGCAGGTGCTGGAAGCCGATGGTTCTGGCGACAAGGTGCTCCGGTTGACCGATGGTTGCATGCTCAAACTGTTCCGGCGCAAGCGCCTGCTCAGTTCGGCGCTGTTCTACCCGTATGCACAACGTTTCGCCAACAACACCCGCGCCCTGCAGCAACGGGATATCCCCTGCCCGCGCATCATTGCGGTGTATCGCATCCCCAGCATTGCGCGGGATGCGGTGTACTACAGCCCGCTGGCCGGGAAAACCATCCGCCAGTTACAGCTTGCCAAAACCGAGGCCGACGCCCTGCGTGTGCGTCTTGGCAGCTTCATTGCGCAATTGCATGAGAAGGGCGTGTACTTTCGCTCGCTGCACTTTGGCAACGTGGTCCTGACACCGGAAAACACCCTGGGGCTGATCGACATTGCCGACCTGAGTTGCCAGACCGCCCCCCTGAGCCAGAGCAAGCGCCGGCGTAACTTCAGCCATCTGCGACGCTACCCTGAGGACCGCCAGTGGCTGCTGGGCGATGATGCCGGGCAAGCCTTTTTCGATGGCTATCGCCAGGGCTTGCCGGCAGGCAGTCAACAGGCGCCGTTGATTAAGCGCCTGCGGCAATTACTGGACTGATCTCACTGGGTGATGACCAGTACCGTGGCGCCTCGGCGATTGGCGAAGCGTTCGACGATGCGCAGGTTGCGCTCGGCCAGCCAGTTGGTGAGCCAGGGCTCGTTACCGCGGGCTTCGATCAGGAAGTAGCGGAATTTACCTGCGTGCGCCGGAGACATCGCCGCTTCACGGGTCAGTTTCTTGAGCAGATAACCCCGTCCAGCGTAATAGCCGATACGGCCATCATCGAAGTAAGCAGGCACATCCGGCTCGACATTCGCCGCCATCCAGCGCCCCGCCTCGACGTACTGGACCTTGCCCGGCCCGGTGGACACCACATTGGACAGCATCACCAATAGGCATATCGCCACCAGCGCCTTGCCGAGGCGCGGGAACTGCTGGGCAAACATCTGCAGCGCCATCGCCAGCGCCGGCACCAACAGCAGGTTCAAGAAGCTCATGTAGCGCACGTTCATGAACTGCTGCTGGATAAAGAACAACAACAATACCAGCAGGTACAACACCGCCGCCCAGGCAAAAGGCCGGTATTCATGCCAGTAGCGCTTGATCGCCTGCCAATTGCGGCCCCGTAAAAACGGCACGGCAAACGGACCGCAAATATTCACAAAGCTGATGGACATGGCCGCCAGGATGCCAAAAAAGATGATGCGTCCGGCTTCATCCTGGGAGTACTTGTTGATCAGCGACTTGGCGAACTGCTCGCGCAGCAAATCAAATGACGCCAGGACACTGCTCGGGTTGATCAGGTCCATATAGTAGGCAACGCGCACCGATGAAAAACCACCGGTAGCCGAGACCAGTACCATCCCCGCCACCACGCCGAGCAGCGGTAGCGCAATAAACTGCAGGAGCGCCAGGCGCCGCTCACGCAGCCACAGGCCAGGCAACTGCCATAAGCCCAGCGCAGGCAACAGCAACAACGCTTCCAGCCGAAAAGCTGCCGCCGCGACAATTGCCAGGTGGATGGTTGCCGCACGCAGCCACCCCCCCCGGGCCTGCCAACGCATGGCCAGCCAAAGCGTCAGGGTGCAGAAAAACCAGAAGCCGAACTCACGCAGGATCTCGCCACGAAACTGGTTGAACGCCGGCATCGCCAACACCACCAGGCAAGCCCAGGGCGCAACCTGCACCGAGCGCTGGCGAACGCAGTCAACCAGCAGGGCACAGGTCCCGGCGGCAAACAGCGAACACCACAAGTGAGCACTCAGCTCTATGGGCAGGGCTGTAACCGAATGGGTGCCCGCCAGGAGCAGGGAGAACCAGGGCCAGTTGAACAGGGCAAAGGCGGCTTTCGGGCCGTGGACGTGAGCGTCCTGGGCAATGGTCAGGTAGAAAGCCGCATCACGCCCGACTGTCGCGGCGCCCAATACGGCGATCAGGGATAGCAGCAAACTCCCGAAAAATGCCACTCGAACGGGCTGTTCGACGACAACACTCAAAACCCGGGCCCACAATTTACTGCCAATTCCAACCACACCCCCCCCTTAAAACCTGGCGTCACATCGTGTGCACAAGATTTGAAAACATATATTCCAGAAAAGCCACCACGCCACAAAAAAACCAACGCCCGGTCATTGCAATCAACTCAGGCGCTTCATAGGTCATTCCAGGCGTAGCGTAACAGGCTACAAAACGCTTACTTGAACATCAGCTGAAGCGCCTTGCGTGTGTACGACCAACGCGTCAGGGCGCGCCAGTCTGTACGTACCGCCTGGCAGTAAAACTGCCTGGCAAGCGTGTACTCCCCAGCACTGAAGCAATTGCGAAACAAAGACAGGCAGCGCTGCGCGAGAAACGCACTGCGCAAGCCTTGCAACTCTGCCGGCATACGCACTGGCGAAAACACCTCGTCAACCAGACTCACGCCTGCCGCCACGCTGTGCTTGATGTCATGCCGCAAGCTGTCCGCATGTTTGTAGACCAACGCCAGCGGCTGGTCGATAACCGTGCAGGGCACGCGCGCCAGGGCCTGGGCAAACACCGGGATATCCTCGGCGTTGCGCATGCGCTCCGGGTAGTTGCCTACCGCAAAAATCTCCCGGTGCATGGCGCAGGCGCCATTGGAGATGGCGATGGTCTTGTCCAGCAAATACCCGCGCACCCGCAGATAAGGCGTCGCAGGCAAGGGCTTGACGGCATGCAGGCGGCGCTTGCCATCTTCAAATACCGACCAGTGGCCACCGATGATCAGGCGGCTATCCGGGTGAGCAGCAATATGCTGCGCAACCAGGGCCAGGGCGCCCGGGGCCATTTCATCATCGGCGTCCAGGAACATCAGGTACTGGCCCGCAGACTCCTCAATGCCACGATTGCGCACCGAGGCCAGGCCGCCATTGGGCTTGCGCAGCACCTGGAAGCGTCCGGGATGCTTGGCCAGCAGAGCGTCCAGCACCTGCGGCGTATCGTCGGTAGAGCCGTCATCAATCACCAACAACTGCGCATCGGCTTCGTCGAGTTGCGCCAGCACCGACTCAACCGCGCGCCCCAGGGTGCGCGCGTAGTTGTAGGCAGGGATGACGACGCCAATCAGTGCTTCAGTCAACGGCTTGCCCTTCCACACCATCTTTGACGACCAGGATGTCTTCCATGATCAGGTACTGCAGGTCGGAGCCGAAGAACATGTTCAGGGCGTCGGTCGGCGAGCAGATCATCGCTTCGCCACGGCGGTTGAGCGAGGTGTTCAGGGACACACCGTTGCCGGTCAGCACTTCCAGCTCTTTCATCATGTCGTAGTAGCGCGGGTTGTACTCGCGCTTGAGCACCTGGGCGCGGGAGGTGCCATCTTCATGGACCACTTCCGGCACGCGGGTTTTCCACTCTTCGGCGACTTCAAAGGTGAAGGTCATGAACGGGGCCGGGTGATCGACCTTGATCATCTGCGGGGCCACGGTGTCGAGCATCGACGGGCAGAAAGGTCTCCAGCGCTCGCGGAACTTGATCTGGTGGTTGATCCGGTCAGCCACGCCCACGGCGCTCGGGCAACCGATGATCGAACGACCGCCCAAGGCGCGCGGACCGAACTCCATGCGTCCCTGGAACCAGGCTACCGGGTTGCCGTCGACCATGATCTGGGCGATGCGCTTGGGCATATCGTCGATCTGGCGCCACTTCGGCTTGCTCGGGTGCTTGGCACACGCGGCAATCACTTCTTCGTTGCTGTAGGACGGGCCGAGATAGACGTGCTCCATCTTCTCTACCGGTACCCCACGGGCATGGGACACATAGGCCGCCGCACCCACGGCGGTACCGGCATCGCCGGACGCCGGCTGCACGAACAGCTCCTTGACGTCGTCGCGGGCAATGATCTTCTGGTTCAACTTGACGTTCAACGCGCAGCCGCCGGCGAAGGCCAGCTTGCCGGTTTCCTTGAGGATATCGCCCAGGTAATGGTCGATCATCTGCAACGACAGCTTCTCGAACAGCGCCTGCATGCTGGCCGCGTAGTGGATGTACGGCTCGTCGGCGATGTCGCCTTCGCGCTTGGGGCCCAGCCACTCGATCAGTTTTGGCGAGAAGTAGAAGCCCTTGCCCTTCTCTTTATAGCGGCGCAGGCCGATGACGTTGGCGTAGTCGGTGTTGATCACCAGCTCGCCATTTTCAAAAGAGGCCAGGCGCGAGAAATCGTACTTGCTGGCATCGCCATAGGGTGCCATGCCCATGACCTTGAACTCGCCGTCGAGCATCTCGAAACCGAGGAACTCGGTGATCGCGCCGTACAGGCCGCCCAGGGAGTCCGGATCGTAGAATTCTTTGATCTTGTGGATCTTGCCGTTCTCGCCATAACCGAAGAAGGTCGTGGCGTACTCGCCTTTACCGTCGATCCCGAGGATCGCGGTCTTCTCCTGGAAGCCCGAGCAGTGATAGGCGCTGGAGGCGTGGGCCAGGTGGTGTTCAACCGGTTCGATCTTGATCTTCTTCGGATCGAAGCCCAGTTGCTCCAGGCACCAGACAATCTTGTTGCGATAGCGCTTGTAGCGCCGGTTGCCCATCAGGATCGCGTCAAGGGCGCGGTCCGGGGCGTACCAGTAACGCTTGGCATAGTGCCAGCGAGCCTCGCCGAACAAGCTGATCGGGGCAAACGGGATCGCCACCACATCAACGTCGGAGGGTTTGATGCCAGCCTGTTCCAGGCAGAACTTCGCCGATTCGTAGGGCATGCGGTTCTTTGCATGTTTATCGCGTACGAAGCGCTCTTCTTCGGCGGCCGCGATCAGCTTGCCGTCGATATACAGGGCTGCGGAGGGATCATGGCTAAGGGCGCCGGACAGGCCAAGAATCGTCAATGCCACTGGGGTCTAGCCTCTTTTAGTCTGCATGCAGGCGCTGGCGCCTGAAAAAATGTGTGCCCCTCGCCTCAGCGAGAAAAGCTAAAGGGCGGGATTATAGCTTAAAAGCGGCAAAACGCCTCTAGCCGCAAATGGCAGGGAGAAACAAGAGGCATCATCGGAAAATCTCGATACTGCCATCGCGGTTCTGTCGGTAGACGGTATAGGGCAGTACCAAAGTATCGAGGACGCCCGACAGGGCAAAATCAATGGCAATCCAGGGCACCGAGGCAATCTGCTGGTCTTCCAGGCTTTTCTTGCCGTTGGGTTCGCCATTCAGGGAGCAGAAGTCATACACCACCCCGCTGTAGATACGGGGCACGCTCTCGCAGTGGCTGCGCAGGTCCTTGAGTTTCTGGCTGGCTACTGCGTCTTCGCGAAACACCGTGTCGAGGGTGCCGCAGGCAGTGGTCGAAAGGACAATGGCGGCAAGCAGCAGAATGTTTGTAGGATTCACGGGCAACCCTCTTTGGCATGGAGCGGACAGCCTAACCCAAGATGGCGTAAGACGAATATGCCGGTATTTTGCGGGAATATTCTTCGGAAACGCCACGCAGAATCGTTAAACTCGCGCCCTTTTTTCCGCGCCGGCGCTGCGCGTCATGGAAGTTGGTTCGCTCATGAAAGTTGTTGCTCCCACCTGTTTTGCGATGTTGCTCCCCAGCCTGCTGGGCCTGCAGCAAACGGCCCTGGCCGAAGAGGCCCCACTGATTCTCGACCCCAGTGTGGTGACGGGCTCGCGTAGTGCCAGCCGCAGTTTCGACCTGCCCTACTCGGTGGACAGCATCAGCCGTGAGCAGATCAGCGACGGCCAGCTGGGCATCAATGCCTCGGAAGCCCTGTCCCGCGTGCCGGGGCTGGTGGTGCAGAACCGCCAGAACTATGCCCAGGACCTGCAAATTTCCTCCCGTGGCTTTGGCGCGCGCTCGGCGTTTGGCGTACGCGGGATCAAACTGATTGCCGATGGCATCCCCGCCAGCACCCCGGACGGCCAGGGCCAGGCCGCCACCTTCAACCTCGACACCGCCGACCGCATCGAAGTCCTGCGCGGCCCGGCCGCCACCCTGTATGGCAGCAACGCCGGCGGGGTGATCCAGATGTTCTCGCGCAACGGCGAAGGCCCACCCCGTATCGGCGCCGAAACCCTGGTCGGCAGCGATGGCCTGAACAAGCATCACCTCAGCGCCGAGGGCGCGGTGCAGGGCGCCGGTTTTGTCCTCGATGCCTCACGCATGGACACCGACGGCTACCGCGACCACAGCAGCGCCCGCCGCGACCAGACCTTCGCCAAGCTCAACCTCGAGCCCGATGACGACAGCAAGCTGGCCCTGATCTACAGCAGCCTGGAGCAGAACGGCACCCAGGACCCGCTGGGGCAGACCTGGGCAGGCTACAAGGCCGACCCGCGCTCGGTGAGCAGCAATGCCCTGGCGTACAACACACGCAAGAGCATTGATCACCAACAGGTAGGGATGAATTACGAGCGGTACATTGGCGATGCGACATTGCAGGTGAATGCCTACACCGGGCGCAGGAGTGTGATTCAGTATTTGTCGATTCCAAAGTTCACGGTGAACGGGGGGCTTAACCCGGCCAACGAACGCGGCGGCGGCGTCGTGCAATTCGACCGCAAGTTCTACGGCGGCGGCGTGCGCTGGATGCAGCCCATCGACAACGTGCCGGGCGAATTGATGATCATCACCGGCCTGGACTTCGACCAGAGCGAAGACAGCCGCCACGGCTACCAGAACTACAGCGGCAACACCCTCGGCGTGAAAGGCGAATTACGCCGCAATGAAATCGACACCGCCCGCAGCCTTGACCCGTATATCCAGGCCAACTGGGCCATCGACCGCTGGACCCTGCAAGCCGGGCTGCGCCACAGCACCATGGAAATGGACGTCGATGACCAGTTCCTGAGCAATGGCGATGCCAGTGGCAACAAGACCTACCAGAAGAACACGCCGTCGATGAGCGTGATGTACGCGTTTACCCCTGAGCTGCACGGCTATGTCAGCGCTGGCAAGGGCTTCGAAACGCCGACCCAAGCCGAAATGGCCTACGCCCCGGGCGCCATCGAAGGTTTCAACTTTGGCCTGAAGCCGTCAGAAAGCACTCAATATGAAGTGGGTTTGAAGGCGCAGGTGAACAACAGCACGCGGGTCAATGCCGCTGTGTTCCAGATCACCACCGAGGATGAGCTGGTAGTCGCACAGTCCAATGGCGGACGCACCAGCTACCAAAACGCCGGCCGCACCCTGCGCCGTGGCTTTGAACTGGGTATCGAAAGCCAACTGAGCGAACAGTGGAGCGCCAACCTCGCCTACACCCGCCTGCAAGCCACCTACGACAGCAACTTCAGCAACAGCGGCAAAACCGTGGAGAAGGGCAACTACCTACCCGGCGTCCCACAGACCACGCTCTTTGCCGAACTGAACTGGAAACCACGGGACTGGGTCAGCACCGCCGTCGAAGGCATGTACCGCAGCAAGATCTATGTCGAAGACACCAACCAGAAACAAGCGGCACCGGCTTACAGCGTTTTCAACTGGCGTGCACGCTTTGAACAGAAAGTCGAACACTGGACCTTTCACCAGACCCTGCGCCTGGACAACCTGCTGGATCGCCAGTACATCGGTTCGGTGATTGTCGGCGATGGCAACGATCGTTATTACGAAGCCGCGCCCGGCAGGTCGTGGTATGCGGGCGCAGGAGCCCAGTACAGCTTTTGAGTGATAAAAACCAATGGGCAAATAACATTGCCCATTTGGCTCCCACATTAATAACAGAAACTTCCTATAACCCGACCCCTACACTTTGAAAAAGTACCCACCAAAATTACAAAGAACCACAAACAAAAATACCCACTCAACTTTTAAGCAATCATCCATCAGCTTTTAATTGCCACTCCCCATTGGCTCCGTAAACCAGTTCATGATCTATGGGCTCTCGATAGGGATCACCAAAGTTCACATAACCGCCATCACCTTTGCCATTAGAGGCGGTTGGCTGCCATTCCTGGGTATCGGCGTTAAAAAATTCGGCGTCATCACCAGCGGTTGTGTCCTTTGGATTGCGCACACCCGACTGCACTTTATCTATTGGGCTCGTTGGATTCACCGGATCTATCGGCTTATTTTTACCGGCCAGATCACTGTAAAAAGAAAACGGATGAAAGCCTGTTATCGAAGTCATTTGCACACTCCCGGAATTAACATTTCGACTACTCAATAAACATCTATATAAGATATTCCTATCAAGCGTCGATACAACCTATTAACCCCAACAAACAATGTCCAGAGCACTACTTAATCAAAATATTAAGTAATGCCCCTTGCCTTCGAAAACACTGTGATTTCCCAGACCTGAAGAAATCGCTACGACTTATGACGGCCTCACGCGGATCACCCAACTAACTCACTCACCTTGGGCAAGCGCTGATCAATCACGCGATACAAAGCACTATCAGCCGGCCAGTTGCGCATAAACCGCGCACGGTCCTTGGCAAACGCCGGTGCGAAGCTGCTCAGCGAGCCATGCTGACACATCGAATCCAGATCAATCAGCACCCAACGCCCTCCTTGCCAGAACAGGTTGCGCCCCTTGAAGTCGCCATGGCTGATCCGCTCGCGAATCAGCTCGCCAAACAGGCGATCCAGGGCCAGCAGTTCAGGCTCGGGCACCTCGCCGCTGTCCACGTAAGGGGTCAGGTGTTCGATCAGGTCGGGCCCGGACAAGTGCTCGGTGACCAGATAAGCCCGGCTGCGCAGCCAGAAAAAGCGTCGCTCCAGAAGCGCCAGGGGCTTGGGCGTGGCAATCCCCAGGAATGTCAGGCGGTTGCCTTCGCTCCAGGCGTGCCAGGCGCGACTGGGCCTCCAGAAGCGCCTGAGCCAGTGTGTAAAACCCTTGATGTTGTAGCGTTTGATCACCAGCGCTCGACCCGCAGCATCAACCCCGGCCACCGTGGCCGAGGCGCCGGCCTTGTACATTTGGCCCTGGTCGACAAGCCTATCGACGTTTGCCAGTACCGGCAGCAGGGTGGCTTCTTCTTCACGCCGGATGGCGCGCAGCCCAAAGGCCCCGCGCACTACGCTGAACAAGGTGCACTCACGGCCGATCTTGCCCATGAAGTCTTTCAGGCGCCAGGCGCGCACTTTGCGCACCTGTTTTTGCAAGGCTTCCAGGGGCAACGCGTGCTCGCCGTTGCTTAACAGGTAGTGCACCAGTAATTCTTCGGTAAACGGTTCGAGGTCGCTCGGTAACTGGGCAAAAAACACCCCGAGGTTTTCCAGCACCCGGTTACGTGACAGGGGTTTACCCGCCTGTTCGACGCAGATGCCCCCCCCGTCGATCAAATACAGCTTGTCAGCCTGACGCATCAGGTTGTCCAGGTGCAGATCTTCCTGCCACAAACCCTTGGCGTGCATCTGGGCAATCGCACCCAGCGCTTCGGCCAGTACCGCCTGTTGCTCATCGGCCAAGGGCGGCAAGGCTTCGACTGCCGCCCAGGCGTCGGCCAGGCTTTGGGCCCCTTCCAGAAACTCGAACAGCAGCCAGCCACCCTCACCGTCTTGCAGGCCGTCGGCGAGCAACAGCGGGGTGGTGAGGCCTTGCTCGGCGAGCAGGCGCACGCCCTGGAGTTCGCGCTGGAAATGTCGCGCGGCGTTGCTACCCACCAGCAACTTGGCCAGCACCGGCCGGCCACGCCAGATGGCCGCGCCCACATAACGCTGGCCGGGCAACACCCGCAACAGGCTCAGCAGTTGCAACTGCCCAGGGCCCGCTGCATCCGCCAACTCAATACTCAAGGGCAACGTGGGCGTACGCCCGGCGTTTTTGAGCTCAGACAACCGCATCAGCGGGCCTCCTTGTGACTGCGCCGCCCCGCCAGGTACTGCGCCCAGGTATCCACCAGCGAACTGTCCTCCGGCTGGTCGAGGTAGGCCGCCAGGAATTGCCGCACCTGCGCAGATGTCCATGCGCCGGCACGGCGCAGCAATGGCTCAAGGTCTTTGACCCGGTCACGCCGGCCCAGCAACAGCGGCCGGGTTTTTTCCAGGTCGATCAACTGCGCCGCGTAACCGTCGCCGGTGGCCTGCAGGAAGATATGTTTAGGGTAAAAACAGCCATGCACCTGGCCGACGCCATGGAGCTTGCGCGCCAATTGGCCGCAAGCCACGAGGATCGCGTGGTGCTGGGCGGCACTCAGGGCCGGCCACTGCTCAAGCAATGAGTCCAGGTCATTCCAGCCATCCAACGCGCGGGTCAGCAGCAAGGCGCGGTATTCGCCGGCAACCTTGCGCTCGCCATAAAAGGCGGCCTGCAAGGCCGGGATCGCCTTCTGCCGATAGCGGCTGATATTGCGAAACTCACGGGCAAAGGTCGGCTCGCCAAAGGGCCGATGCAGGGTGCGCGTCAGGTAGTTGCTCTGGCGCTTGAGGTAAAAGCCACGGCCTTCCAGTTCCAGCCGGAACACACTGCTCCAGCCGCCGCGACTGGTGTTGGGCTCATCCACTGCGTCCAGTTGCCTGGCCCACAGCGCGTCGAAGTCAGCCAGGCCATTGCGCTCCAGCAAGGCCCGGTCTTCAGTTGCCAGGAAGTCATTCATTCGCGTCCCTCGAAAAACTTCAGCACATGGCGAATCCGCTGTTTATCCGACGTATTCAGGTGCTTGCGCCGACAATATTGCATGTAGAAGCGTAGGCGCTGGGTGGCCGACAAGTGGTATTTGGCAACCTTGTCCAGGCACGCCAGGTCCTTGGTGATCCGGTACTTGAGCCAGAACCCGCGCCAGAAGTCGCCGTTGGGGCAGTCGATCAGGTACAGGGTTTGCTGGTCGTCGATCAACAGGTTGCGCCACTTCAAATCGTTGTGGGTAAACCGGTGGTCGTGCATGGTCCGGGTGTATTCGGCGAGCTGGCGGCTGACCTTGTCGACCCATACCGGGTCGGACAATTGCGGATCCTTGCGTTCGGCCAGGGCCGCCAGGTCTTCGGTGCGGGGCAACTCGCGGGTGATCATCGCCCCACGATCATAGGCCAGGCCCTTGCGCTCCAGGCCCCAGGCCACGACTTTGGCCGTGGGAATGCCCCACTTGGCGAAGCGCTTGAGGTTCTGCCATTCGGACTTGACCCGTGGTTTGCCCAGGTAACGCCGCAACCCCTTGCCGGCGCCGGTGTAGCGCTTGACGTAATAGTTGACCCCGCCGCGCTGCACACGAATGACTTCGGACAGCGGATCACGGGTCAGCCGCTCGCCTTGCAGGGTAAACACCGCATCGAGGCTACCAAAATCGTCCACAAGCTCCGAGTAAGCAGGTTCCAGGTTCCAACCCGCCATCAGAGCGCACCTCCGTACCGGACTTTACGGTCATAGAGCTTGCTGGCCTTGCGCTCCAGCCACTGCAGCAACGCACCTTCCTCGGCCAGGATCTGGCGCAGGGGTTGCTGGAAGTAGCCTTTGAGGAAGCGCAACTTGTCGCGGCGGGTCAGGCCGATATCCAGGATCGAGAAATACAGGGCCGCCAAGTCCTTGTTGCGCCAGCGCTGACTGATGCGCGGGCGCACTTGGGCACGGTGCAGGTCGATCACCGACAGCTTGAAGTCATCGGCCGTCACCGGTTTGTCGGTGTGCAGCAGGAAGTGGCAGATGTAGCAGTCACGATGGTTGACGCCAGCGCGATGCATCATCCCGGTCATACGGGCCACTTCGGCAATCAGCGCGCGCTTGAGACGCGGCTCGGGTGGCTGCTTGAGCCAGTCCATGCTCAAGTCTTCCAGGCTGATGGTCGGCGCCAGCTCTTGGGTGACAATAAAGGAATGCTGGTCGGCCGGGTTGGCGCCGCGCTCGCCGTAAGCCACGGCGGTCATGGTCGGTACGCCCACTTCGTGCAGGCGCTGAATTGCCTGCCACTCCTGCCCGGCACCCAGCACCGGCAGTTTGGCGGTGAACAGGTTCTTGAAAATTTCACCCCAGCCGATACCACGGTGGATTTTCACAAAGTAGCCGCGTCCATCCACCTCGGTGCGCAAGGTGCGACGGGCTTCCAGTTCACGGTAAACCTCACCCTCCAACAGCTCGACTTCGGCGAACGCATCGCGCCCGGCCCAAAGGCTCTTGAACGGTTCGGCAAGAATCAACTTCATCAGTGTTGCTCCGCCAGAATTACATCCGCAGCGTGCTGCGGCATGCTATAGAGGTCGGCCGTCTCGGCGAAGGCCAGACCATTGCGGCTCCAGGCCGCACGTTGCTGCTGATCACTGAGCATCCCGGCCAGGTACTGGTTGAGCTGGGCCTGTTCGAAAGGCTCGTCCAGCACACGCCCGCAATCAGCTTCGCTGATGTAATGGGCATAACCACACACCGCTGTGACCAGTACCGGCAACCCGGCCACCAGGGCTTCGAGCAGCACGGTCCCGGTGTTTTCGTTGTACGCCGGGTGAATCAACAGGTCGGCGCCCAGCAGGAAACGCGGGATATCACTGCGCCCCTTGAGGAACTGCACATTGTCGCCCAGGCCCAGGGTAGCACTCTGCAATTGGAATACTTTGGGGTCGTCCTGGCCAATTACAAACAGGCGGGTGCGCTTCTTCAGGTCTGGCGGCAGTGCGGCCAGCGCCTTGAGGCTGCGGTCCACGCCCTTGGTCTTGAAGCCCGAACCGATCTGCACCAGCAGCAGATCGTCGTCCGCGAGGTTGAATTCGGCACGGAAGCCGGCGCGGACCTCGGCCGCATTCGGCGGCGCCCGACGGTCCTGGGCGATGCCCGGTGGCAGCAGGTGGAAGCGCGCCAGCGGTGTGTCGTAGTGTTTGATAAACAGCGGCTGCTGGACCTCGGAGATCATCAGCACTTGAGTCTTGGCCTCCTTGGCAAACACCGCGCGCTCGTACTCGGCAAAGTGCCGGTAGCGGCCAAAGCTGCGATACAGCGAATGCCGCAGGTTCTGCGCCTTGTCCTCAAAACAGCCGTCTGCCGCGTAGTACACATCCAGGCCGGGCATTTTGTTGAAGCCGATCAAGCGGTCCACCGGGCGTTTGGCCAGGTCGGCCTGCATCCAGGCGGTCAACTTCTCGTTGCGCCGATGGTTGAAGAACGCCTTGACCGGCGCCACCAGCACTTCAAAACCGGGCGGCACGTCGCCTTCCCAGATCAAGGTGTACACACGAATCTGGTGGCCGCGCTGCTGGCACTCCAAGGCGATGCGCATGAAGTCGCGCTGCAAGCCACCAAAGGGGAAATATTTGTACAGTACAAATGCCAGTTGCATCAGTGCAGCTCCTCAGCCAATAACAACGTGCTCAGTCGGCTGGCCACACGCTCAGGGTTCAGGCGAGTAAAGCACAGTGGCCACTCGCGCTTGAGATCAAACCGGCGCTGGTCTTCAGCGGTCGGTTGGTAGGTGCATTTCTTTTGCAGGCAGGGCGCGCAGGGGAAATCGCTGCCCAGATGAATCTGCGCCTTGCCATAGGCACCGGTCAGGCCCGGGTTGGTCGGGCCGAACAGGGAGATCGTCGGCACATCCAGCGCGGCGGCCAGGTGCCCGAGGCCGGTATCCACCGCCACACAGGCCCTGGCGCCGGCCAATACCCGCGCCACACCGGCCAGGTTCAGCTTGGGCAAGACTTCGGCATTGGCCAAGCCCTGGGCCAGGCGTTCGGCGCGGGCTTTTTCGGCGGCATTGCCCCACGGCAGTTTCACATCCACTCCCAGGCTGCCCATGCGCTCGGCCAGCTCGCGCCAGTAGGCTTCGGGCCAGTGCTTGGTGTCCCAGGTGGTGCCGTGCAGCAGCAGCACAAAAGGTTTCTTCGGCGGCAGGCCGAGCAGTTTCTCAGTGCTCAGGCCGTAATCCCCAAGGCCTTTGGGCAGGTCATAGCCCAGGGCCACGGCGAACAGCTGGCGCAAGCGCTCCACCGCATGCTGGCCACGAGCAACCGCCAGGCGCCGGGAATAGAAACGCGCAGCAATGGGTTCGCGAGCTGAATCTCTGTCAAAGCCCGCCACCGGCGCCCGCACATAGCGGGTCAGCCAGGCGCTTTTAAGCAGGCCCTGGGCGTCGATTACCAGGTCGTATTTAGTCGACTGGATCTGCTTCTTGAAGCGGCGCCACTCGCCACTCTTGAAGGTCTGCCAGAGGTTCTTGCGCCAGCGGCGAATCGCCACGGGGATCACCTTGTCCACCGCAGGGTGCCAGGTGGGGATTTCGGCGAAGCCTTCTTCCACCACCCAGTCAAAGCGAATCCCCGGGATCGCCCGGGCCGCGTCGGTCAATGCCGGCAAGGCGTGGATCACATCGCCCAGGGATGAGGTCTTGATTACCAGTACCCGCAACTCAATGAACCTCGACCACGTTGCCCTGCAAACGCTGCAAGGCTTCGGCTACCGCATCGGGCAGCAACTGGCGCAGGCAATTGTAGTGGCCGAAACGGCAGGTGCGGTCAAAGCACGGGCTGCAATCGAGGCCCAGGCGCACCACTTCGACCTTATCGGCCAATGGCGGGGTAAAGCCCGGCGAGGTGGAGCCGTACACCGCCACCAGCGGGCGGTTCAGCGCGGCGGCCACGTGCATCAGGCCGGAGTCGTTGGACACCACCGAGTCGGCGCAGGACAACAGGTCGATGGCTTCGGCCAATGACGTATCGCCACTGAGATTGACCGCTTCTTCGCGCAGGCCGGGGATCAGGCGCTGGCGGATATCCTCGCCCACCGAGTGATCGTTTTTCGAGCCAAACAGCCAGACTTGCCAGCCTTCGCGGATTTTCAGCTCGGCGACCTTGGCGTAATGCTCCGACGGCCAGCGCTTGGACTCGCCAAACTCGGCGCCTGGGCACAGCGCCAGCACCGGCCGATCGAGGCTCAGGCCGAACTTGGCCAGGGCCGCGTCGCGGGTGACCGGGTCGATGAGCAGGCTCGGCCGTGGATACGGCGTCGGCAACTCGGCATTGGGCGCATAGGCCAGGGCCATGAAGCGCTCGATCATCAGCGGGTAGCGGGCCTTGTCGAGCTTGCGCACGTCATTGAGCAAGCCATAGCGGAACTCACCGCGCCAGCCGGTACGCTTGGGGATGCCGGCGAAGAACGGCACCAGGGCCGACTTCATCGAGTTGGGCAGCAGGATCGCCTGGTCGTACTGGCCGGCCAGAGACTTGCCGATCCGCCGCCGGGTCGCCAGCTCCAGCGCGCCATGGCCGAGCGGGAAGCTCAAGGCCTGCCGTACCTCGGGCATGCGTTCCAGGATCGGCCGGCTCCACTCGGGGGCGAGCACGTCGATTTGGCAGTCGGGATGACGCTGTTTCAGGCACTGGAACAGTGTCTGCGCCATTACCATGTCACCGACCCAACTGGGCCCAACGATCAGAATATTCATGTAGTTTCCACAAACGATTCGGGGAGGCTCATGCCTCCCCGCCTCGATAATTACTGTAGGTCACGGTTTGTGTGGGAGCGGGCTGGCCCGCGATAGCATCACCGCGTGCTGTCAGCCAGACCGCAGCGCCTGCATCGCGGGCCAGCCCGCTTCCACCTAAAGCCGGTCTCCACATTCAATTGGGGTCGCCGTAGTGTTTTAGCTTAACCCCAGTTCTTGCCAGATCCGTTTCACCTGCCGCCGTTCGTCGGCAAACTGATCCCCGGCCACCACACCCGCCTCGTTCTGCAAGGCCTGGCGATGGGCTGCCGAGCGGTAGGCCTTATACACCTCGCGCAACAGGTGGGCATCGGCGGCGGGCATCAGCCCGACCTGCTCCAAGCCTTCCAGGATGCGGATATTGTCGGTATAGCGCAGCAGCAATGGATGTTGCGCAGACCACGCCAAAGCGGCGTATTGCACCATAAATTCAATATCGACGATACCTCCTGCGTCCTGCTTGAGATCGAACAGCGCCGTGGGCTCGAAGGCATTCGCCGCGGTGCCGGCTGCGGTCGACTTGGTGCCCAGGTTGTCACGCATCTTGGTGCGCATCTCGCTGACCTCCTGGCGCAGCTTCGCCAGGTCCTGCGTGCGCCCCAGTACCCGCGCCCGTACGGCCTCAAACGCCCGGCCCACGTCCTGGCTGCCGACCAGCACCCGCGCGCGCACCAGGGCTTGATGCTCCCAGGTCCAGGCCTCGTTTTCCTGATAACGGGCAAATGCCCCCAGGGAGCTGACCAGCAGGCCGGATGCGCCAGAAGGTCGCAGGCGCATATCCACTTCGTACAATTGCCCGGAGTTGGTCTGGGTGGTCAGCAGGTGAATGATGCGCTGACCCAGGCGGGTAAAGAACTGCGCGCCATCAATCGGCTTGGCGCCGTCGGTTTCGGCCTGGGGGTCACCGTCGTGGATAAACACCAGGTCCAGGTCCGAGCCATGCCCCAGTTCGATACCGCCGACCTTGCCATAACCGACGATGATAAATCCGGGGTCGCACAAGGTACCGTCCAGGCGTTGCGGCGTACCGTGGCGGGCCACGGTCTGGCGCCAGGCCAGGGCCAGCACCTGCTCCAGAATCGCCTCGGCGAGCCAGGTCAGGTAGTCGCTGACCTTCATCAGCGGCAGGCTGCCAGCGATTTCCGAGGCCGCGACCCGCAACCGGTGCGCCAGCTTGAAGTGGCGCAGGGCTTCCATTTGCTGCTCAAGGTCATCCTCAGGGATGCGTGTGAGGCGCTCGCGCAGTTCGGCGGCCAGTTCCGGCGCCAAGGGCGGTTTGAACAGGCGGCCTTCGTTGAGCAATTCGTCCAGCAGCAGCGGGAAGCGGGTGATCTGCTCGGCAATCCACGGGCTGGCGGCGCACAGGGTCAACAACCGACGCAAGGCGTCAGGGTTTTCCGTCAACAGCACCAGATAAGCAGAACGCCGCGCGACGGCCTCTACCAACGGCAGCACACGCTCCAGCACCAGGTCCGGGTCGGCATGTTCGACAGCCTGGGCCAGCAGGCGCGGGATAAACGCATCCAGACGCTCACGCCCCAGGCGCTGCATCGCGCGCAATTGCGGGCTGCCGCGCAGGCTGGCCAAGGCTTTCAGGGCCTTGGGCGCGTCGGCAAAGCCGCCTTCGGCCAATTGGCGACAGGCGGCCTCCTCATTTTGGGATTCTTCCCACAAGGGCAGCCACTCGCCACCCACCACCAATTCGCTTTCCACCCCCTCCTCTTCGTCCGGATCGGCAATCACCTGGCGGAAATGCCAGTCCACCCGGCCACGCCAATACATCAACTGTTCATGGAACGCCGTCCAGTTGGCAAAACCCAACATAAAGGCAATGCGCGCCTGGTCCTCATCCGTGTTGGGCAGCATTTGCGTCTGGCGATCGGCAATGGCCTGGATCGCATGCTCGGTGTAGCGCAGGAACTCATAGCCAGCACGCAACTCGGCAATCACCGCCGGCGGCAGGTAGCCCTGGCCTTCCAGGGTGCCCAGCACCTTCAGCAGCGGCCGTTGTTGCAGGCTGAGGTCGCGGCCACCGTGAATCAGCTGGAACGCCTGGGCGATAAACTCCACTTCGCGGATGCCGCCAGCCCCCAGCTTGATGTTGTCGGCCATGCCCTTGCGCCGCACTTCCTGCTGGATCAACTGCTTCATGGTGCGCAGCGCTTCGATCGCAGAAAAGTCCAGGTAACGCCGATAGACAAATGGGCGCAACAGGTCGAGCAGTTGCGCGCCGGCCACCTGGTCGCCGGCCACCACCCGCGCCTTGATCATCGCGTAGCGTTCCCAGTCGCGGCCCTGGTCCTGGTAGTACTGCTCCAATGCGTTGAAGCTCAACACCAGCGCCCCGGCGGAGCCGTAGGGCCGCAGGCGCATGTCGACCCGGAACACAAAGCCGTCGACAGTCATCGGGTCCAGGGCCTTGATCAGCTTCTGGCCCAGACGGATAAAGAACTCCTGGTTGTCGAGGGCCCGCTTGGCGCCCACGGTCTCGCCGCCTTCGGGGTAGGCGAAGATCAGGTCGATGTCCGACGACAGGTTCAGTTCCACCGCTCCCAGCTTGCCCATGCCGAGGATGACCATCTGCTGCGGCTCGCCGCTGCGCCCGCCGATGGGGGTGCCGAATTGCGCGCAGTGGCGCTGGTACAGCCACTGGTAAGCCTGGTCGATGCTGGCGTCGGCCATGTCCGACAGGTCGCGGCAGGTCTGTACCAAGTCCGCCTGTCGGGTCAGGTCGCGCCAGATGATCCGCACTTGCTGGCGGGTGCGCTGGCGACGCAGCACACGCCCCAGCTCATCTTCTGTTTCAGCCTGTTGCACGGCTGCGGCAATCTGCCCACACAGTTCATCAGGCGCAAAGCCGCGGTCCAGCTCGCCCCAGGCCACCAGCTCAAGCAACATCAAAGGGTCACGAACACTCTGTTCAATCACAAAATCGCTGGCGGCACATACCCGGGCGAAGTCGGCCCAACGTTGCGGCGTCCACGCAGACAGGCCATGATCGGCATCCAGCATGGCCGCCGCGTCACGAAATGACTGCTCGGCCCGGTTGGCAAATGGCAACAGAACGGCTGGGAGTTCAACCAGCGTTGGAAGGCTCATGGTCTATCCTTGATCGGCGCGTGAATGGCGAGTGGCTGTGAACGCAAGAACCACGCTCGATGAAGGACTGTCGAACAAAAGTTAGAAATAGCTGAAAAATCATTAATTTTGGCAGGCAACATTAAACTTCTACCTTTTCTTGTTCGCAAAAGATCAACAATAACGATTATGCTCACCAGCCAGACCGAGCAACCACCTCGGTCTTGTGTAGTTTTACTACTCGTATATACATTCGAAAGGCTGAAATGGCCGACGATTTGTAGTAAAACTACAGGACGCCGAAGCAACCTTCGGCCATCCAAGAATTTATGTCGTCTGCCCACAAGGCCAGTCGCAAACTTCAGGCAACCGATTCTGGTAGCCTTTCCGCCCTGGAGCAAGCCATGCAAGACCTCGATCCCGTCGAAACCCAGGAATGGCTGGACGCCCTGGAATCGGTTCTCGACAAAGAAGGCGAAGACCGTGCTCACTACCTGATGACCCGTATGGGCGAACTCGCGACCCGCAGCGGCTCGCAACTGCCCTACGCCATCACCACGCCATACCGCAACACCATCCCCGTTACCCACGAAGCACGCATGCCTGGCGACCTGTTCATGGAACGCCGCATTCGCTCGCTGGTACGCTGGAACGCGATGGCGATGGTTATGCGCACGAACTTGAAAGATTCTGACCTGGGCGGTCACATCTCCAGCTTCGCTTCCAGCGCAACCCTGTATGACATTGGCTTCAACTACTTCTTCCAGGCCCCGACCGAAGAACACGGCGGCGACCTGATCTACTTCCAGGGTCACACCTCGCCAGGCGTCTACGCCCGCGCGTTCATGGAAGGTCGCATCACCGAAGACCAGATGAACAACTTCCGCCAGGAAGTCGACGGTGGCGGCCTGTCGTCGTACCCGCACCCTTGGCTGATGCCTGACTTCTGGCAGTTCCCGACCGTATCCATGGGTCTGGGCCCGATCCAGGCGATCTACCAGGCACGTTTCATGAAGTACCTGGAAGCCCGTGGCTTCATCCCGGAAGGCAAGCAGAAGGTCTGGTGTTTCCTGGGCGACGGCGAGTGCGACGAGCCGGAATCCCTGGGCGCCATCTCCCTGGCCGGCCGCGAGAAGCTGGACAACCTGATCTTCGTCATCAACTGCAACCTGCAGCGCCTCGACGGCCCGGTTCGCGGCAACGGCAAGATCATCCAGGAACTCGAAGGCGTGTTCCGCGGTGCCCAGTGGAACGTAACCAAAGTCATCTGGGGCCGTTTCTGGGACCCACTGCTGGCCAAGGACGTCGACGGTATCCTGCAACGCCGCATGGACGAAGTCATCGACGGCGAGTACCAGAACTACAAAGCCAAAGACGGCGCGTTCGTACGTGAACACTTCTTCAACACGCCTGAACTCAAGGCGATGGTTGCCGACCTGTCCGACGACGAGATCTGGAAACTCAACCGTGGCGGCCACGACCCGTACAAGGTCTACGCGGCGTACCACGAAGCGGTCAACCACAAAGAACAACCGACCGTCATCCTGGCCAAGACCATCAAGGGTTATGGCACCGGTGCCGGCGAAGCGAAGAACACTGCCCACAACACCAAGAAAGTCGATGTCGACAGCCTGAAGTTGTTCCGCGACCGCTTCGACATTCCGGTCAAGGACGAAGAGCTGGAGAACCTGCCGTTCTTCAAGCCCGAGCCAAACAGCGCCGAAGCCCGCTACCTCAGCGAGCGTCGCACTGCACTGGGCGGTTTCGTGCCACAGCGCCGGGCACAGAGCTTCAGCGTACCGACGCCGGACCTCAGCACCCTCAAGGCAATCCTTGACGGTTCGGGCGACCGTGAAATCTCCACCACCATGGCCTTCGTGCGGATCCTCGCGCAACTGGTCAAGGACAAGGAAATCGGCCCGCGCATCGTCCCGATCATCCCGGACGAAGCCCGTACCTTTGGTATGGAAGGCATGTTCCGCCAGTTGGGCATCTACTCCTCCGTCGGCCAGCTCTACGAGCCAGTCGATAAAGACCAGGTGATGTTCTACAAGGAAGACAAGAAGGGCCAGATCCTCGAAGAAGGCATCAACGAAGCGGGCGCCATGAGCTCCTTCATCGCTGCCGGTACTTCGTACTCCAGCCACAACCAGCCGATGCTGCCGTTCTACATCTTCTACTCGATGTTCGGCTTCCAGCGCATTGGCGACCTGGCTTGGGCAGCAGGCGACAGCCGTACCCGTGGTTTCCTGATCGGAGGTACCGCCGGGCGCACCACGCTGAACGGCGAAGGCCTGCAACACGAAGACGGTCACAGCCACATCCTGGCTGCCACCATCCCGAACTGCCGCACCTTTGATCCAACCTACGGCTACGAGCTGGCGGTGATCATCCAGGACGGCATGAAGAAGATGACCGAAGAGCAGCAGGACGTTTTCTACTACATCACCGTGATGAACGAGTCCTACCAGCAACCAGCCATGCCGGCCGGTGTTGAAGAAGGCATCATCAAGGGCATGTACCTGCTCGAAGAAGACACCAAGGAAGCGGCACACCACGTGCAACTGATGGGCTCCGGCACCATCCTGCGCGAAGTGCGTGAAGCGGCGAAGATCCTGCGTGAAGAGTTCAACGTCGGCGCTGATGTGTGGAGCGTTACCAGCTTCAACGAACTGCGTCGCGACGGCCTGGCCGTAGAGCGCAGCAACCGCCTGCACCCAGGCCAGAAGCCTGCGCTGAGCTACGTCGAAGAGTGCCTGGCTGGCCGTAAGGGTCCGGTTATCGCCTCTACCGACTACATGAAACTGTTTGCTGAACAAATTCGCCAGTGGGTCCCGTCCAAGGAATTCAAAGTCCTGGGCACCGATGGTTTCGGCCGCAGTGACAGCCGCAAGAAGCTGCGTCACTTCTTCGAAGTCGACCGTCACTTTGTGGTGTTGGCAGCCCTGGAAGCCTTGGCTGACCGTGGTGAGATCGAACCCAAGGTGGTGGCTGACGCCATCGTCAAGTTCGGGATCAACCCGGAAAAACGCAACCCACTGGACTGCTGAGGAGACTTTTTGTGAGCGAACTCATTCGCGTACCTGACATCGGCAGCGGTGAAGGTGAAGTAATCGAGCTGTTTGTAAAGGTCGGCGACACCGTCGAAGCCGACCAGAGCATCCTGACCCTGGAATCGGACAAGGCGAGCATGGAAATCCCTGCTCCCAAGGCCGGCGTGGTCAAGAGCCTGAAAGTGAAGCTGGGCGACCGCCTGAAAGAAGGCGACGAACTGCTGGAGCTGGAAATCGAAGGTGCCGCTGATGCGGCCCCGGCGGCGGCGCCTGCTGCCGCTGCTGCACCGGCACCAGCCGCCGAGAAACCTGCTGCTGCCGAGGCTCCTGCTGCCCCGGCCGCAGCTCCGGCCGCAGCCACTGTCCAGGACATTCACGTCCCGGACATCGGCTCGTCGGGCAAGGCCAAGATCATCGAGCTGCTGGTCAAAGTCGGCGACACCGTCGAAGCCGACCAGTCGCTGATCACCCTGGAGTCCGACAAGGCCTCCATGGAAATCCCATCGCCGGCTGCCGGCGTAGTGGAAAGCATCGCGGTCAAGCTCGAAGACGAAGTCGGCACTGGTGACTTCATCCTCAAGCTGAAAGTACAAGGTGCTGCGCCTGCTGCTGCTCCGGCGCCTGCCGCTGCCGCTGCTGCTCCGGCCGCCAAAGCTGAAGCTGCACCGGCTGCTGCCGCACCGGCTCCTGCGGCAAAAGCCGAGGCCGCACCGGCCCCGGCGGCTGCCCCTGCGCCAAGTGGTGCCAAGGCTCACGCCGGCCCTGCCGTGCGTCAACTGGCCCGTGAATTCGGCGTCGAGCTGAGCGCTGTCAGCCCTACCGGCCCACATGGTCGCGTGCTCAAGGAAGACGTGCAGGTCTACGTCAAGTCCATGATGCAAAAAGCCAAGGAAGCTCCGGCTGCCGGCACTGCTACCGGTGGCTCGGGCATTCCGCCGATCCGCACCGTAGACTTCAGCCGCTTCGGCGAAATCGAAGAAGTGCCGATGACGCGCCTGATGCAAATCGGCGCAGCCGGTCTGCACGCCAGCTGGCTGAACATTCCGCACGTGACTCAGTTCGACCAGGCCGATATCACCGACCTGGAAGCTTTCCGCGTTGCGCAGAAAGCCGTGGCCGAGAAGGCTGGCGTCAAGCTGACCGTGCTGCCACTGCTGCTCAAGGCCTGCGCGCACCTGCTCAAGGAGCTGCCGGACTTCAACAGTTCGCTGGCACCAAGCGGCAAGGCGATCATTCGCAAGAAATACGTGCACATCGGCTTCGCCGTCGACACCCCGGATGGCCTGCTGGTACCGGTCATCAAGAACGTCGACCAGAAGAGCCTGCTGCAACTGGCTGCCGAAGCGGCTGCACTGGCTGCCAAGGCCCGCGACAAGAAGCTGACTCCGGACGATATGCAAGGTGCCTGCTTCACCATCTCCAGCCTCGGGCACATTGGCGGCACTGGCTTCACGCCAATCGTCAACGCGCCGGAAGTGGCGATCCTCGGTGTTTCCAAGGCCACTATCCAGCCTGTGTGGGACGGCAAGGCCTTCCAGCCGAAGCTGATGCTGCCACTGTCGCTGTCCTACGATCACCGCGTGATCAATGGCGCGGCCGCTGCACGCTTCACCCAGCGCCTGAGCCAGTTGCTGAACGACATCCGCACCATCCTGCTGTAAACGGCAGCGGCCTCCCCTTCACCGGGGAGGCCTGGCTGCAACGATTTCCGAGCGCCACGCTCGTACCTCAACCCCGCCAATTTGGCGGGGCTTTTTTTGCCCGCCTCAACTGCCCAAGCGCCTACAAAGGCCACGCAGGATAACCGTCCATCATTGCGACTGTAGAAATCCGCTGCGCGGCCGATAACCCACTTATAGCACTTAGCCTTCATCCTCTCTTGTCAGTCCGTGCTGCATGATGCAACCTTGCTGCAGACAGCAACAAAGAGGGCGATAGCCCGGCGCGATGCGCATTTTTCCAAGCGAGCTCCCCCATGAAAAGCCAACCCGATGTCGCCCGAACGGCGGCCGAGGTCGTGACGCAATTACCGGTGCCTTCGCGCCTCGGTATGCTGCGTTTCGAGCGGCTGAATGAGGCCAGCTGGGCGCTGCTGTACCTTGACCCCAATTGTGAACGACAATTCGGCTTGCCCGCCGTAGAGCTGTGCTCGCTGATCGGCTCGCCCTACGCCAGCCTGATGGAGCCCCAGGCACGCTACCAGTTGCATGACGCGATCCAGCAGCAACTGACTGCCAGCCCCCACTACCTGGTGCGCTACACCTTGCACACCAACGACGGCCAGTTGAGCCTGCTGGAGGTCGGCGAGGCCTACAAGCAACACAATCGCCACCTGCTACGCGGCTACCTGATGGTGGTAGACGGCTTGTTCAGCAACCTGGCGCCGATGCCCACCGCCGACCTGGAGGACCAGAACAGCCGCCTGCAGATAGCCCTGGAGCTCAACCAGCGTGCACAACAGGAACAGTTGCAGCACCTGGAGCGGGTGCGCGCCCAGCAGGAGCTGATCCTGCTGCTGGCCCGCCAGCGCTACAGCACCAACAATTCCCTGCAAGAAGCCGCCGAACTGATCACCCGCAGTGCCTGCGATATCTACCAGATCGACTGCGCCAGTATCTGGAACCTCGAAGGCCAGCAACTGGTGCCGATTTCCGCTTTTCTCCGCGCCGACCAACAGCACCATCTGCCCTTGCCGATTGATGCCAGCGGCTTCCCGGACTACCTGGAAGCCCTGCACAGCAGCCGCGCCATCGACGCCGGCAATGCCCTGCGCGATCCGCGCACCCGGGACATGGCCGAAAGCCTGCGCCCTCTGGAAGTCCACGCCATGCTCGACGCCAGTATCCGCGTGGATGGCCAGGTGGTGGGCGTGCTGTGCCTGGAGCAAAGCACTTGCACCCGGGATTGGCTGTCCGATGAAATTGCCTTTGCCGGTGAATTGGCCGACCAGTTTGCCCAGGTCATCAACAACCACAACCGTCGCACCGCCACCAGCGCCCTGCACCTGTTCCAGCGCGCCGTGGAGCAAAGTGCCAACGCCTTCCTGCTGGTCAATTGCGACGGCGTGGTGGAGTACGTCAACCCCAGCTTTACCGCAATCACCCAGTACAGCACCGAAGAAGTCCACGGCCATCGCCTGGCCCAGTTGCCGGCCCTGGAGAACCTCAGCGAACTGCTGTTCGACGCGCCCTCCAGCCTGGCCCAAAGCAACAGCTGGCAGGGCGAGTTCAAGAGCCGGCGCAAAAACCTCGAACCGTACTGGGGCCAGCTGTCGATTTCCAAAGTGTATGGCGACAACCGCGAACTGACCCACTACATCGGCATCTACGAAGACATCACCCAGGCCAAGCTGGCCCAGCAGCGTATCGAGCGCCTGGCCTACACCGACAACCTGACCAACCTGGGCAACCGCCCGGCGTTTATCCGCAACCTCGACGAACGCTTCGCCCGCGACAGCGACGCGCCCATCAGCCTGTTGCTGGTGGATATCGACAACTTCAAGCGGATCAACGACAGCCTCGGCCATCAGACCGGCGACAAGTTGCTGATCAGCCTGGCCCGGCGCCTGCGCAACAGCCTCAATGCCGGCGGCAGCCTGGCGCGTTTTGCCAGTAACGAATTTGCGGTGCTGCTCGACAACGCCGACCTTGAAGTCGGCCAGCAAATGGCCTGCCAGTTGTTGATGACCCTCGACAAACCGATGTTCGTCGACAACCAGTTGATCAGCGTCACCGGCTCCGTGGGCCTGGCCTGCGCCCCGCTGCATGGCCGCGACCCCCAGACCCTGATGCGCAACGCCGGCCTGGCGCTGCACAAGGCCAAGGCCAACGGCAAGCACCAGGTGCAGGTGTTTACCGAAACCCTGAATGCCGAGGCCAGTTACAAACTGTTCGTGGAAAACAATCTGCGCCGCGCCCTGACCCAGAACGAGCTGGACGTGTTCTACCAGCCCAAGCTGTGCCTGCGCAGCGGGCGCCTGCTCGGCATGGAGGCGCTGTTGCGCTGGAACCACCCGGAAAAGGGCATGATCCGTCCGGACCAGTTCATCAGCGTCGCCGAAGAGACCGGCCTGATCATCCCCATCGGCAAATGGATCGCGCGCCAGGCCTGCCGCATGAGCAAGCAGTTGAGCGCCGCGGGCATGGGCAACTTGCAGGTGGCGATCAACCTGTCGCCCAAGCAGTTTTCCGACCCGGACCTGGTGGCCTCCATCGCCAGCATCCTCAAGGAAGAACAGCTACCGGCCAACCTGCTGGAGCTGGAGCTGACCGAGGGCCTGCTGCTGGAAGCCACCGAGGACACGCGCCTGCAACTGGATCAGTTGAAGAGTTTCGGCCTGACCCTGGCCATGGATGATTTCGGCACCGGCTACTCGTCCCTGAGTTACCTGAAGAAATTCCCCATCGACATCATCAAGATCGACCGCAGCTTTATCCATGAAATCCCGGACAACCAGGACGACATGGAAATCACCTCGGCGGTGATCGCCATGGCGCACAACCTCAAGCTCAAGGTGGTCGCCGAAGGCATCGAGACTGCCGAGCAACTGGCGTTCCTGCGCCGCCATCGCTGCGACGTCGGCCAGGGCTACCTGTTCGACCGGCCAATCCCCGGCTCCGAGCTGCTGGACAGGCTCAAACGCTATCCGCGCGGGCCAATCGCCTGACAGCGCTGTAACACTCGGGCACACTGGTGGTCTGAACTGTTAACTCAACCTGACGAGAGGACTGATCATGGTCTTGCGCTCGGAAATCCTGGTGAATAAAAACGTGCTGCCTACTGCCGAACAAGCCTTGCCTGGTCGTGAAACCCCGATGAACCTGCCCGAGACGCACTTCGTCAACGGCAACCCGCTGCTGGGCCCGTTTATGGACGATGTGGGGTTTGCGATTTTTGGCCTCGGCTGTTTCTGGGGCGCAGAACGCAAATTCTGGCAGCGCGACGGCGTGGTCAGCACCGTGGTCGGCTACGCCGGCGGCTTCACACCAAACCCGACCTACGAAGAAGTCTGCTCGGGCCTGACCGGCCATAGCGAAGTGGTGCTGGTGGTGTATGACCAGGCCAAGCTCAAGTACGAAGACCTGCTGAAGATGTTCTGGGAACTGCACAACCCAACCCAGGGCATGCGCCAGGGCAATGACATTGGCAGCCAGTATCGCTCGGTGATCTACGCGACCACGCCTGAGCAACTGGAGGCTGCGAAGGCCAGTGCACAGGCCTATCAGGAAGAACTGACCAAGGCCGGCCTGGGCGAGATCACCACGGAAATCGACGAGGCGCCCACGGTGTACTTCGCCGAGGCCTATCACCAGCAGTACCTGGCGAAGAATCCCCAGGGTTATTGCGGGATCGGCGGTACTGGCGTGACCTGCCCGATCTGACGTCAAAAGCATCGCGGGCAAGCCCGCTTCCACATGGGATCACATAACCATATGGGAGCGGGCTTGCCCGCGATAGCACTCTAAAGAGTGATGCCGTTACTCGGCGATCAGCCAATCCATCTGCCACCCACCCTGAGTCTGCCCCAGTTTCTTCGACAGCCACGGCAGCAGCTCACGCAACTCCTCCTCCAGCCCCCACGGCGGGTTGGCAATCGCCAGGCCCGAGCCGGTCAGGGTGTTGGGGGTATCCAGCGGATGCACCAGCAACTCCACGCGCAGCAGCTTTGGCGCGCCGGTGCCCGCCAGGTCCTGGTAGAAGCGGCGCAACATGCGCTGGTCCTTGACCGGGTACCAGATCGCGGCGACCGTCTGGCGCATGCGGCCCACGGCTTCCTTGAGGGAGGCGGCGCAACGCTGCATCTCGTCGAGTTGCTCGAACGGCGGGTCAATCAGCATCAGCGCGCGCTTTTCCGGCACCGGCAGCAAGGCCCGTGGCACGTGCCAGCCTTCGCCCAGATGGACCTTCACACGGCGGTCGCCCTTCATGTTGTCCTTGAGCAACACGCCGTCTTCAGGGTGTTTTTCGTTGAGCAGCACGCGGTCCTGGGGGCGCGTCAGGCGCCGCGCCAGCTCTGGCGAACCGGGGTAATAGCGCAATTGGCCATCCGGGTTCATCTCGTGCAGCACCCGCATGTAGTCAGCGGTCAGCGCCGGCAGGTCCGCCTCGCCCCACAGGCGGGCAATGCCTTCCAGGTATTCACCGGTGCGGTTGGCCTGGTCGCCTTGCAGGTCGTACAGACCAATCCCGGCGTGGGTGTCGAGATAGGCAAACGGCTGTTCCTTGCGCGACATCAGGGCGATGAGGCGGGTCAAGGTCAGGTGTTTGAAGACATCGGCGTGGTTGCCGGCGTGAAAGGCGTGACGATAATTCATGGTTGCTCCTGCGCAGGGGGCGAAGTTTACCTTTTACGCGGGCAAAGGTGCAGGGCTGCATGCCGGGCGGTGCTTATGTCGCAAATGTAGGAACAGCAGCGAAAACGTTCTAGCGAGTTATGTGCGAGCGGGCTTGCCCGCGATGCAGGCGACGCGGTATTACCCGTACTCTGCGCTGATGCCATCGCAGGCAAGCCAGCTCCTACCTTATCCGGGGCTGCCCCATGCAATCCAGGGAGGTCAGTATCCACCATGAAAGACGCCACAATCGCATTGCACCACGGCTTCAAATCGGACCCGACCACCAAGGCGGTCGCCGTGCCGATCTACCAGAACGTCGCCTTCGAGTTCGATAACGCCCAGCATGGCGCCGATCTGTTCAACCTCGACGTACCCGGCAATATCTACACGCGGATCATGAACCCCACCAACGACGTGCTGGAACAGCGCATGGCCGCACTGGAAGGCGGGATCGCGGCCCTGGCCGTGTCGGCGGGCAGCGCGGCCATTCACTATGCCATCCAGGCCCTGACCCGTGCCGGCGACAATATCGTCTCCACCCCACAGCTGTACGGCGGCACCTACACCCTGTTCGCCCACCTGCTGCCGAGCTTCGGCGTTGATGTGCGCTTCGCCCGCAATGACTCGGCCGAGGCCATCGCCGAGCTGATCGACGACAACACCAAGCTGGTGTACTGCGAGAGCATCGGCAACCCGGCAGGCAATATCGTCGACCTGCAGGCCCTGGCCGACGTCGCCCATGCCCGCGGCGTACCGCTGATGGTGGATAACACCGTCGCCACGCCGATCCTGTGCAAGCCGATCCAGTTTGGCGCGGATATCGTCGTGCATTCCCTGACCAAGTATGTCGGCGGCCACGGCAACTCCCTGGGCGGGGTGATTGTCGACAGCGGCACCTTCCCCTGGACCGACTACCCGCAGAAATTCCCCGGCCTCAACCAACCCGAGCCGGCCTACCATGGCGTGGTGTACAGCGAGAAATTCGGCCCGGCAGCCTTTATTGCCCGTGCCCGCACCGTGCCGCTGCGCAACACAGGTGCCGCCCTGGCCCCGATGAACGCCTTCCTCCTGCTGCAAGGCCTGGAAACCCTGGCCTTGCGCATGGAGCGCCACACCGAGAACGCGTTGAAAGTCGCACAGTTCCTGCAGGCCCACGAGCAGGTGGAATGGGTCAGCTACGCCGGCCTGCCGGATCACCCGCACCATCACCTGGCGCAAAAGTACATGCAGGGCAAACCCTCGGCGATCCTGTCCTTCGGCCTGAAGGGCGGCTATGCCGCCGGGGTGCGCTTCTACGATGCGCTGCAGATCTTCAAGCGCCTGGTGAATATCGGCGACGCCAAGTCCCTGGCCTGCCACCCGGCGTCCACCACCCACCGGCAGATGAACGAGCAGGAGCAGGCCAAGGCCGGCGTACGTCCGGAGATGATCCGCCTGTCGGTGGGCATCGAGGCGATCGAGGACCTGCTCGATGACTTGCAGCAGTCACTGAACGCCTGACTCAACCCCGCTCGCCGGCCAGATAGGCAATCAATGCCTGCTGCCCGGCGTAGGGCGGGCGCACAAAGTACGCGACCTTGTGCTGCAAGGTCGCTGGCGCGAAGGCGTCGTGCACGTCGGGATGCTCCTGGGCCAGCCATTGCAACAGGTTATCCACCAGGGTCACGCTGGACTGTTCGCCAAGCTGCTTGAGTAACGTGGGGGGCACCTCCCACCAGGGACTTTTCCTCGCCACCCCCACTCCCGTGGCCGGCACTTCCTGGAGCTGGCCGTTGATCCAGTAGCGTCGAAATACCGCAAGCACCTCCCCCGCACCAGGCCCCAGCCCTTGCAGGATCGGCAGCAGATAACCACCATCCCAGAAGCGGAAAAACACTTCCTGCCCCTCGGGCAAACGCACCTTGGTCAGGCTGGCGAGATGTTCGACCACCGTGGGCAGCGGGCTGGAGGAAACGGCCAACCAACCCCAATCGGTAGCCGCGCATTCGGCCACCCAGTCGAGAAACCCACTGCTCTCACTGACCAATGCCACATAGGGCATCACCTCAGCCCAGGCGGCGTACTCGCTGCCGGCCCACACCGGGCTCAACGGCCCGCCATCTGCCTGGCGCCAGGCCGCCACCGGCTGACACTCACTGGTACTGGCCAGGATGACAAACAGCTGCTCGCCGTCCTGCAGCGGATCCTGGGCCAGCCACTCACGGGGGGTCATCATCGCAAGCCCCCCACTCGATGCTGCGGAGTGTCGCAGACGCCATTTTTGCAGCGCTCACACTCCTCACAGAACGGCGCACTGCGCTTGAAGCTGAACACCTGTGCGGCACTCAACGGTGCGGCCAACGCCGCCAGCAGGGTTTCCTGAACCCCCGGACGCAGGGGTGATGCCGCCGTGGCAGCCGACGGCACACCGCCCAACTGGATCGGTGTGCTGCTGAAAATCCCCCCGGCCGACAATGTGATCCATTGCCCCCCGGCCTGCAGTGTCAGGCTGGCGCCGCCATCGACCACCATTTGCTGGCCTGCGCCGAGGCTGATCTGCTCGCCCGCCTGCAACGAATAGCGCGCCACTTGCACCTGCTGCTGCCCCGCGATCACCAGGTGATCGTCCTGCTTGAGTTCCGTCAGCCGGTTGCCGTGGGTAATCCGCTGCTCTTCGCCGTGCAACTCGTGGTGCGACTCGCCGCTTACCTGCACATGCCGCTGGTGATCCACCTGCAGGCGCAGATCGTGGAGCACGTGCTGGGTCCAGTCGCGCTGGGCACGCAGGTAGATCTGCTCGGCGCCCTTGCGGTCTTCGATGCGCAGCTCGTTATAGCCACCACCCCCAGGGCTGCTCTGGCTGCGGAAGACGCTGCGAGTCTTGTCCGCCGGCAGGTCGAGGGGCACTGGCGTCGCGCCATTGGCCAGGCAGCCGACCACCAGCGGCATATCGACATCGCCGTTGACGAACCCCACCAGCACTTCCATGCCCACCCGCGGGATCACCACGCTGCCGTAGTGCTCGTGGGCCCAGGCGCTGGCAACCCGCAGCCAGCAGCTGGAGTGTTCGCTGTATTGGCCGTGGCGATCCCAGGCCAGTTGCACCTTGACCCGGCCAAACTCATCGCAATGGATTTCGCTGTCGACCGGCCCGGTGACCACGGCGTTCTGAAAGCCTGCAACCGGCGCCCTCGCCGCAGGCAGCGGCGGGCGAAACGGCACGTCCCAGGGCGTGGCGAAGAAATCGTTGCGGTACCCCTGCTCATCCATCGCGCCGACGGACTCCTCCAGCACTTGCGGTTGCCGGCCCTGGTGGATCACCCGCGTCACCAGCCACAGGCCATTCCATGCCTGGCGCGGATGGTCGGCCAGTGTGAGGAACTGTCCGCTGACCAGCGCCGTCTGGTCGCCCTCGCCGTGGGCTTGCCGCTGGTCGCTGCGATGACGCTCCAGCGCCCGCTGCGCCAGGTGCTTGCCGTGGCTACGGTCGGTGAAGTGCCCAGGGTAGCCCTGGGCCTCCAGCGGCGGTAGCTGCTCGCCGAGGGCGGCGCTTTCCAGCACCAGGCGCGGCTTGTGAAAATCATAGTCGCGCAGGTTGACCCCGGTAGTCCGCGCCTCCAGGCGCACCGTGAAACGCTTGATCACCGGCGCCGCCGCCACCATGCCCGAACCTGGCGCATAGCCCGTCGGCTGGTCTGCCTGGGCAAATACCGTCTGATCATCGCCGAACACCAGCAGATGCCCGTCCGGCCGGTGCTGAAAGTGATAGTGAACCCCCAGTTCGGCGCACAGCCGCTGGATAAATGCCAGGTCGGTTTCATCGAACTGCACGCAGTACTCGCGCTCGGGATAGGTCGCGCCCAGTCGCCACTCAAAGGCATCGCGCTGGATGCCCTGCCCCTCCAGCACCAGGCTGACAATCTGCGGCACCGTCTTGTGCTGGAAAATGCGTTGCCGAGCACTGTGTTGCAGATAGGCCAACTGCGGCACCAGGCTCAATTGATAATGGGTCAGGCGCTGGCCCGAGTCACCTTGCGCGACCCGCTGGATTTGCCCATGGATGCCATGGCCCTGGGCATCAAAGGCGAGAAAGGCCTGGCGGTGCAGGAGGTTTTCCAAATCCAGGTCCGGCTGTTCGCTGACCAACTCAAGATCGAAACGATAGGGCTGGCTGATAGCCTCCTCGCCCCTGAACGCCAGGACCTTGAGGTCACTGGGCTGGCCATCGACGATCAGGCTAAACGCACTTTGATTGGCAGGAGCGAACATCCGGTGTTTCTCTGCAAGTGGAGGGCCTGGGATTCTGCACCAGCCATTTGCCGAGCTGCGTACGCTGCAGGCAATTCAGTTAATCCCTACAACGCAGGCTCCATCGTCGCACCCAAAAAAAACGGCCCGACATCCAGGGATGCGGGCCGCTTTCAGTTCAGCAGGCCATCAAGGCCTGCATGAACGCCTCACTTGTTGAGGTTGTAGTCTTTCTCGGCAGCGTTGAAGCGCTCAACCATACCGGCAGTCGGCGCGCCCATCTTGCTCACGAAGTAGATCGCCAGGCTGGCGAACAGGAAGCCTGGGATGATTTCGTACAGACCCAGCAGCTCGAAGTGTTTCCACACGATCACGGTGATCGCGCCGACCAGGATACCGGCCAGTGCGCCGTTGCGGGTCATGCCTTTCCACAGGACCGAGATCAGGACCACAGGACCGAACGCGGCGCCGAAGCCGGCCCAGGCGTAGCTCACCAGGCCCAGTACGCGGTTTTCCGGGTTGGCAGCCATCGCAATGGCGATCAACGCAACCACCAGCACCATGATCCGACCGACCCATACCAGCTCAAGCTGGGACGCGCCCTTGCGCAGGAACGCCTTGTAGAAGTCTTCGGTCAGGGCGCTGGAGCACACCAGCAACTGGCAGCTCAGGGTGCTCATCACGGCAGCCAGGATGGCCGACAGCAGCACGCCAGCAACCCAAGGGTTGAACAGCAGCTTGGCCAGTTCGATGAACACACGCTCTGGGTTTTCGGTCACGGGACCAGCGACTTCCGGGTGCGCCGAGAAGTAGGCAATACCGAAGAAGCCTACGGCCACGGTGCCGGCCAGGCACAGGATCATCCAGGTCATGGAGATACGACGTGCATTGGCAATCGACTTGACCGAATCCGCCGCCATGAAACGCGCGAGGATGTGCGGCTGGCCGAAGTAGCCCAGGCCCCAGCCCATCAGCGAGATGATGCCGATGAAGGTGGTGTTTTTCAGCATGTCGAAGCTGGTTGGATCCTTCGCTTCAATAGCCAGGAAGGTGGTATCGACACCGCCGGTGGCCAGCAGCACGATGATGGGCGTCAGGATCAACGCGAAGATCATCAGGGTGGCTTGTACGGTATCTGTCCAGCTTACTGCCAGGAAACCACCGATAAAGGTGTAGGCAATCGTCGCCGCAGCACCGGCCCACAGCGCCGTCTCGTAGGACATGCCGAAGGTGCTTTCGAACAGACGGGCACCGGCCACGATGCCGGAAGCGCAGTAGATGGTGAAGAACACCAGGATCACTACCGCCGAGATAATCCGCAGCAGGCCGCTCTTGTCTTCAAAACGGCTGGAGAAGTAGTCCGGCAGGGTCAGGGCGTCGCCGTTGTGTTCGGTCTGCACGCGCAGGCGACCTGCCACAAACAGCCAGTTCAGGTAAGCACCGACGATCAGGCCGATGGCGATCCAGCTTTCCGACAGGCCCGACATGTAGATGGCACCTGGCAGGCCCATCAACAACCAGCCGCTCATATCCGAAGCGCCAGCCGAGAGTGCGGTGACGACGCTGCCGAGGCTGCGACCACCGAGGATGTAATCGGAAAGGTTATTGGTGGAGCGATAGGCCATGAGACCAATCAGCACCATTGCCGCGATGTAGATCACAAATGTGATCAAGGTTGGATTACTTACGCTCATTGAGTTACGCCCTGGCTTTGTTTTTATGTAGCGGCGGTCTGTCAGGCCATCTACAACCGAGTAGTGTGTAGACGAAGCTGCGTGCCGCGCATTTATGACTGACGTTTCCCCAGGAAAGCCATCAGCCGATGAACCGAACCCTAGGGTTGGTTGCACCTTGGGCGTGAATGCTATTCAACAAAGCAAATAAGGTGCAACCAGTTTCGTGAGAATTAGTTGCACCCTGGCGCGTTTTTCGGCAAACGGCGGTTTTTTGCTCCTTTTCGGAGCAAGAACAGCCAAATCCAGAAGCAAATGCACCAATATTCAGCCGATTTGGTCGAGTGAAAATGATTTCTGACGAGCAGCGTGAATTTCATGAAGAAAATGGGTTGCACCCGGTTGCACCTCGTACGGCGCAAAGCTAATCTTGCCGCCAGCTGATGCCACACAGTAGTGGCACCCATGAGGATAAAAATATGGCTACGACCACCCTTGGGGTCAAACTCGATGACCCAACCCGCGAACGCCTCAAGGCCGCCGCGACCTCCATTGATCGCACGCCGCACTGGCTGATCAAGCAGGCAATTTTCAATTACCTGGAGAAACTCGAGGGTGGTGCAACCCTGACGGAGCTCAACGGTTCGGGCCTCAAGGACGCAGACGACGCGGGCGAGGTGCAGAACGACCACGCTCACCAGTGCTTCCTCGAATTTGCCGAAAGCATCCTGCCGCAATCGGTGCTGCGCGCCTCGATCACCGCCGCTTACCGCCGCCCCGAGCCGGAAGTGGTGCCGATGCTGATCGAGCAGGCTCGCCTGCCGGCCCAGATGGCCGAAGCCACCAACAAGCTGGCCGCCTCGATTGCCGAAAAACTGCGTAACCAGAAGAGCGCCGGCGGCCGTGCCGGTATCGTCCAGGGCCTGCTGCAGGAATTTTCCCTGTCGTCCCAGGAAGGCGTGGCCCTGATGTGCCTGGCCGAAGCGCTGCTGCGGATCCCCGACAAGGGCACCCGTGACGCGCTGATCCGCGACAAGATCAGCACCGGCAACTGGCAGCCGCACCTGGGCAACAGCCCATCGTTGTTCGTCAACGCCGCCACCTGGGGCCTGCTGCTGACCGGTAAACTGGTCGCCACCCACAATGAGGCCGGCCTGACCTCCTCCCTGAGCCGCATTATCGGCAAGAGCGGCGAGCCGATGATCCGCAAGGGCGTCGACATGGCCATGCGCCTGATGGGCGAGCAGTTCGTCACCGGCGAAACCATCGCCGAAGCCCTGGCCAATGCGAGCAAGTTCGAAGCCAAGGGCTTCCGCTACTCCTACGACATGCTCGGTGAAGCTGCACTGACCGAACACGACGCACAGAAGTACCTGGCCTCGTATGAACAAGCCATTCACTCCATCGGCAAAGCCTCTCACGGCCGTGGGATTTATGAAGGCCCGGGCATCTCCATCAAGCTGTCGGCCCTGCACCCACGCTACAGCCGCGCCCAGTACGAGCGCGTGATGGACGAGCTGTACCCACGCCTGCTGTCCCTGACGCTGCTGGCCAAGCAATACGACATCGGCCTGAACATCGACGCCGAAGAAGCCGACCGCCTGGAGCTGTCCCTGGACCTGCTCGAGCGCCTGTGCTTCGAGCCGCAACTGACCGGCTGGAACGGTATCGGTTTCGTGATCCAGGCTTACCAGAAGCGCTGCCCGTACGTGATCGACTACGTGATCGACCTGGCACGCCGCAGCCGTCACCGCCTGATGATCCGCCTGGTAAAAGGCGCGTACTGGGACAGCGAAATCAAGCGCGCCCAGGTCGAAGGCCTGGAAGGCTACCCGGTCTACACCCGCAAGGTGTACACCGACGTTTCCTACATCGCCTGCGCACGCAAGCTGCTGTCGGTACCGGAAGTCATCTACCCGCAGTTCGCCACGCACAACGCCCACACCCTGTCGGCCATCTACCACATCGCCGGCCAGAACTATTACCCCGGCCAGTACGAGTTCCAGTGCCTGCACGGCATGGGTGAACCGCTGTACGAACAAGTCGTAGGCAAGGTTTCCGAAGGCAAGCTGAACCGTCCGTGCCGCGTGTACGCGCCGGTCGGCACCCACGAAACCCTGCTGGCCTACCTGGTGCGTCGCCTGCTGGAAAACGGCGCCAACACCTCGTTCGTCAACCGTATCGCCGACCAATCCATCTCGATCCAGGAGCTGGTGGCCGATCCAGTGGCCAGCATCGAGCAGATGGCGACGCTGGAAGGCGGCTTCGGCCTGCCGCACCCGCGTATCCCACTGCCACGCGACCTGTATGGCAGCGAGCGCGCCAACTCTGCCGGTATCGACCTGGCCAACGAACACCGCCTGGCGTCGCTGTCCTGCGCCTTGCTGGCCACCGCGCACAACAACTGGAAGGCCGCGCCGATGCTCGGTTGCGCGTCCAGCAATGAAGCCGCTGTGCCGGTGCTGAACCCGTCCGACCTGCGTGATGTGGTTGGTCACGTCCAGGAAGCTACGGTCGAAGACGTCGACAACGCGATCCAGTGCGCCCTGAATGCCGCACCGATCTGGCAGGCCACCCCGCCGGCCGAACGCGCCGCGATCCTCGAACGTGCCGCCGACTTGATGGAAGGCGAGATCCAGCCACTAATGGGCCTGCTGGCCCGTGAAGCCGGCAAGACCTTCGCCAACGCCATCGCCGAAGTGCGTGAAGCCGTGGACTTCCTGCGTTACTACGCCGTGCAGGCGCGTAACGATTTCACCAACGACGCCCACCGCCCACTGGGCCCGGTGGTGTGCATCAGCCCGTGGAACTTCCCGCTGGCGATCTTCAGTGGCCAAGTCGCCGCCGCACTGGCCGCCGGTAACCCGGTATTGGCCAAGCCGGCCGAACAGACCCCGCTGGTCGCCGCGCAAGCCGTGCGCCTGCTGCTCGAAGCCGGCATTCCGGAAGGCGTGCTGCAACTGCTGCCGGGCCAGGGCGAAAGCGTTGGTGCCCGCCTGGTGGGTGATGATCGCGTCAAAGGCGTGATGTTCACCGGCTCCACCGAAGTGGCGCGCCTGCTGCAACGCAATGTCGCCGGACGCCTGGATGCCCAGGGCCGCCCAATCCCGCTGATCGCCGAAACCGGCGGCCAGAACGCGATGATCGTCGACTCCTCGGCTCTGACCGAACAGGTGGTGATCGACGTCGTCTCCTCGGCCTTCGACAGTGCCGGCCAGCGTTGCTCGGCCCTGCGTGTACTGTGCCTGCAGGAAGATTCGGCAGACCGCGTCATCGAAATGCTCAAGGGTGCCATGGCCGAATGCCGTCTCGGCAACCCGGAGCGCCTGTCTGTGGATATCGGCCCGGTAATCGACGCCGAAGCCAAGGCGGGCATCGAGAAGCACATCCAGGCCATGCGCGACAAAGGCCGTACCGTGTACCAGGTGGCAATTGCCGACAGCGAAGAAATCAAGCGCGGCACCTTCGTGATGCCAACCCTGATCGAACTGGAAAGCTTCGACGAGCTGCAACGGGAGATCTTCGGCCCGGTCCTGCACGTGGTGCGCTACAAGCGTAAGGAGATCGACCAGTTGATCGGTCAGATCAATGCTTCTGGCTACGGTCTGACCCTGGGCGTGCACACCCGTATCGACGAGACCATCGCCAAGGTGATCGACAACGTCCATGCCGGTAACGTCTACGTTAACCGCAACATCGTCGGTGCCGTGGTCGGCGTGCAGCCATTCGGTGGCGAAGGCCTGTCGGGTACCGGCCCGAAAGCCGGTGGCCCGCTGTACCTGTACCGCCTGCTGTCGACCCGTCCTACCGATGCGATCGAGCAATCCTTCGTACGGGGTGATGCACTGGCCGCACCGGATGTGCGCCTGCGTGACGCCATGAGCCAACCGCTGAGTGCCCTGAAAACCTGGGCCGACGGCAACAAGTTCAGCGAACTGAGCGCCCTGTGCAGCCAGTTCGCCGCGCAATCGCAAAGCGGTATCACCCGCCTGCTGGCCGGCCCGACCGGCGAGCGCAACAGCTACGCCATCCTGCCCCGCGAGCACGTGCTGTGCCTGGCGGACGTAGAAGGCGATCTGCTGGCGCAACTGGCGGCCGTACTGGCTGTGGGTAGCTCGGCAGTGTGGCCGGAGTCTGACCTGACCAAGGCGCTGTTCCCACGGCTGCCCAAGGAAGTTCAGGCGAAGATCCAGCGTGTAGCCGATTGGACCAAGGACGAAGTGATCTTCGACGCCGTCCTGCACCACGGCGATTCCGACCAACTGCGTGGGGTTTGCCAGCAAGTGGCGCAGCGCAGCGGCGCGATTGTCGGGGTCAATGGCCTGTCCTCGGGCGAAACCAACATTGCGTTGGAGCGCCTGGTGATCGAGCGTGCGTTGAGCGTCAACACCGCTGCGGCGGGTGGTAACGCGAGCCTGATGACTATCGGCTAGTCACCACCGAGCACTCCGCGTCCGCGACGCAGAGCGTCGCAAGAGGCGTTCCCACGCAGAGCGTGGGAACGATCTTGTACATCCATCCTGCCTTTGTTTTGCTGCTCCATCACCCAGATCAATCTTGCTATCGCGCCTCTATTCGCGCACTTAGACTGCGGCCTATTCCCAAATAGGTAAGCCGCCATGTCCGAGACGCTCCTCAGTTCCCGCAATCTGGCTTTCGAGCTGTATGAAGTCCTCGATGCCGAGGGCCTGACCCAGCGCGAGCGGTTTGCCGAACACACTCGCGAAACCTTCGATGCCGCCATCGGCACCGCCCGCCACATCGCCGAAAAGTACTTCGCCCCCCACAACCGCAAGGGCGACGAGAACGAACCGCGCTACGAAGATGGCCAGGCGATCCTGATCCCGGAAGTGAAACCTGCCGTGGATGCCTTCCTCGAAGCCGGTTTTCTCAATGCAGCGCGCAGTTTTGAAGCCGGTGGCATGCAACTGCCGACGCTGCTGTCCCAGGCCTGTTTTGCGCACTTTCAGTCAGCCAATGCGGCTTCCACCTCGTACCCGTTCCTGACCATGGGCGCGGCCAACCTGATCGAAAGTTTTGGCACCGAGGAGCAGAAGCAACGCTTTCTGCAACCGATGATCGAGGGCCGCTTCTTCGGCACCATGGCCTTGACCGAACCCCATGCCGGCTCGTCGCTGTCGGATATCCGCACCCGCGCCGAGCCGGCGGCGGATGGCACCTACCGCCTCAAGGGCAACAAGATCTTTATCTCCGGTGGCGATCACCCGCTGTCGGAAAACATCGTGCACATGGTCTTGGCCAAACTGCCGGACGCGCCCGCCGGGGTGAAGGGCATTTCGCTGTTTATCGTGCCCAAGTTCCTGGTCAACGACGACGGCAGCCTGGGCCCGCGCAATGATGTGCTGCTGGCCGGGCTGTTCCACAAGATGGGCTGGCGTGGTACCACCTCCACCGCGCTGAACTTCGGCGATAACGGCGAGTGTGTCGGTTATCTGGTGGGCAAGCCGCACCAGGGGCTGGCCTGTATGTTCCAGATGATGAACGAGGCGCGGATTGGGGTCGGCATGGGTGCGGTGATGCTCGGTTACGCCGGTTACCTGTACTCCCTGGAATACGCCCGGGAACGCCCGCAAGGCCGCCTGCCCGACAGCAAAGACCCGAACACCGCGCCGGTGTCGATCATCCAGCACGCTGATATCAAGCGCATGTTGCTTACGCAAAAAGCCTATGTAGAAGGCGCCTTCGACCTGGGCCTATATGCCGCGCGCCTGTTCGATGACACGACCACCCTGGACAGCGAAACCGGGCGCAGGCAGGCCCATGAGTTGCTGGACCTGCTGACCCCGATCGTCAAATCCTGGCCTTCGGAGTTCTGCCTGAAGGCCAACGAGCTGGCGATCCAGATTCTCGGCGGCCACGGCTACACCCGCGAATACCCGGTGGAGCAGTACTACCGCGACAACCGCCTGAACCCGATCCACGAAGGCACCCACGGCATCCAGTCCCTGGACCTGCTGGGACGCAAGCTTGCGCAAAATGGCGGTTCGGGCCTGAAGCAGTTGATTCGCCTGATCGCCGAGACCGGCGCACGGGCCCAGCAATACCCGTCACTCACGGCCATGCGCGAACCGCTGGAGCAGTTGGTGGCGCGCCTGCAAAGCGTAACCCTGGGGCTGTTGACGGATCTCGCCCAGGGCAAGGTCAACAGCAGCCTGGCGAACTCGGCGCTGTACCTGAAAGTGTTTGGGCATACGGTGATTGGCTGGCGCTGGCTGGAACAGGCGATCCGCGCCGAAGAAGGGCTGGCCAGGGGCAATGCGGCAGATGTGGCCTTCTATAAAGGCAAGCTGCAAGCGGCCCGGTACTTCCTGACGTGGGAAGTACCGGGCTGCCATCATGAACTGTCGATCCTGCAGGCGCGGGACGATACGTGCCTGGCCATGCAGGATGAATGGTTCTGATCAGGGCTGGCCGATGGCCTTGGCAATCACATCGACCGTGGCGCTGACTTGCTCTTGGTAACGGTCGAGTTCCTGCTGGTGACGCTGCTGCATGTCGATCTGCTCGGCACATAGATTCAGCGCCGCCAGCACCAGCAGCTTGTCGCCGATCAGGGTCGGGTACTTCTGCTTGGTGGTTGCCAGGGACGCCTTGAGCAGGGTCACGGCCTTGAGCAGGGTGCTGTCTTCCCCATCCGGGGCCTTGATCGAGTAATCCTCACCGAGAATCGAAACGACCTTTATCCCTTCACTCATGCGCTGACAGGACCTGCGCTCACACGCTCAACCAACGCCTGGATACGGGCTGCGGTGGCGCCCTGCTTTTCTTCCTGTTCCATCAGGTTCAGTTGCAAGCTGTCGTTCTCATCCTTGGCGCGGGCCAGCTCGGCCTTGAGGGATTCGTTGGTGCCCAGCAGTGCTTGATTCTGCTGCACCAGGTCACTGACCAGTTGTTCCAGTTGGCTGAGGGATGTTTCTAACATTTTGAATTCTCGGGCTTTTTCAAAGGGCGGTGACGATAAAGAAAATTCACCGTGGAAGCCAGGGTTATCCTGGCGCGCAGCCCCGATTTCACGGGTCAGGCCACGCTGTGGAGCCTTAGTGACTGCATTTACGCCATCTGGTTCCTGAATCCATTCCAATCCGCGCAGGGTGCGACAAAAGCGCGCACCCCCTCAAGACTTTAGTCGTACGTCCGATAGGTCTTGCTTACCCCGCCTCAAAGCCGCACGGATCGCGCCTCTCCCAGGACCACTGCATGTCTCTTCGTAATATGAATATCGCGCCGCGCGCGTTTCTCGGCTTCGTGTGCATTGGTGCGCTGATGTTGTTTCTCGGTGTTTTTGCGCTGAATCAGATGGGCAAGATCCGTGGCGCGACCGAAGACATCACCCTCAGAAGTGTGCCGAGCATTCGCGCCCTCGACGACTTCACCCAACTGACCCTACGCCTGCGTGTGTTGTCCTACCGCCTACTGACCAACCGCGAGCCCGAGGTTCAACAGAAAACCCTGGAAGCCTTTGAACTGCGCAACCAGCAGATCCGTGCCGCCCAGAGCGTGTATGAAAAGCTGATCGACAGCCGCGAGGAGCGCTCGGCCTACGACGATTATGTGCGCCTGCTGGGCCAGTACCGGCAGATCGAAGAGCGGATGAAGAGCCTGTCGCGCAACAATCAGATCGAAGAGCTGCGCACCTTGCTCAACACCGAACTGCTGAGCAACTCCGAGGCAGTCAACACGGTGCTGACGCGCCTGCTGGACATCAACAATTCGATGGCCAACGACAGCAACCAGAAAGCCGCCGAGCAATATGATTCGGCCTTCGGCCTGGTGGTCGCCCTGCTGGTGCTGGCCACGGCGCTGACCATGCTATTTGCCTGGCTGCTGACCCGCAGCATCACCCTGCCCATCGCCCAGGCCCTGGACGCCGCCGAGAACATTGCCGAGGGTAACCTGACCCAGCCGATCAAGGTCGATGGCGATGACGAAGCCGGCCGCCTGTTGCGCGCGATGAATAAAATGCAGGAGAAATTGCGCGACACCCTGCAGCGCATTTCCGGCTCGGCCACCCAACTGGCCTCGGCTGCCGAAGAACTGAACGCCGTCACCGATGAAAGCGCCCGTGGCCTGACCCAGCAGAACAACGAGATCGAGCAGGCGGCCACCGCCGTCAACGAGATGACCAGCGCCGTCGAAGAAGTGGCGCGCAATGCCGTCAGCACTTCCGAGGCCTCGAAAAACGCCACCGCCTCGGCCGGCGATGGCCGCGACCTGGTGCAGGAAACCGTCAGCGCGATTGAGCGCATGAGCGGCGATGTGCAGGGCACCGCCACGCTGATCGGCGCCCTGGCCGAAGAGTCGCGGGATATCGGCAAGGTATTGGATGTGATTCGCGGCCTGGCCGACCAGACCAACCTGCTGGCCTTGAACGCCGCCATCGAAGCCGCGCGTGCCGGGGAAGCCGGGCGCGGGTTTGCCGTGGTTGCCGATGAAGTACGGGCCCTGGCCCATCGGACCCAGCAATCGACCAGTGAAATCGAGCGGATGATCGGCAGCATCCAGGCCGGCACCGAACAGGCAGTGGACTCGATGCGCAACAGCACCGAACGCGCCGAATCGACATTGAACATCGCCAAAGGCGCGGGGATGTCCCTGGATACCATCAATAGCGCAATTATCGAGATCAACGAGCGCAACCTGGTGATCGCCAGCGCCGCAGAAGAGCAGGCGCAGGTTGCGCGGGAAGTGGACCGCAACCTGGTGAACATCCGCGACTTGTCGGTGCAGTCGGCCACCGGCGCCAGCCAGACCAGTGCGGCGAGCAGTGAGTTGTCGCGCCTGGCGGTGGATTTGAATGGGATGGTGAGTAGATTCCGTCTCTAACAGACACTGCATCATAAATGTGTGAGCGGGCTTGCCCGCTCCCACATTGGTTCTGTGTAAACCTGAAAAGCTTTTTGACAGCGCAGCAATTCAACAGGTTAGAATCGCTGGCACGCAGACTGCATGGTCAGTCTGCGCCCGCCTTATTTTCGGAGTACTGCCTTTGAATGCGACGACCATCAACAGCCTGTTCTTGATCGGCGCGTTGCTGGTAAGTGCGAGCATTCTGGTGAGTTCTCTTTCGTCCCGCCTGGGGATCCCGATCCTGGTGATCATCCTGGCCGTGGGCATGCTGGCCGGCGTCGATGGCGGCGGGATCATTTTCGATAACTACCCAACCGCGTACCTGGTGGGCAACCTGGCATTGGCAGTGATCCTGCTCGATGGCGGCTTGCGGACCCGGGTCGCGAGTTTTCGCGTGGCACTGTGGCCAGCCCTGTCGCTGGCGACCGTGGGGGTGTTGATAACCACCGGCCTCACCGGTATGGCGGCGGCCTGGCTGTTCGACCTCAATATCATCCAGGGCCTGCTGATCGGCGCCATCGTCGGCTCCACCGATGCCGCCGCCGTGTTCTCGCTGCTGGGCGGCAAGGGCCTGAACGAACGGGTCAGTGCCAGCCTGGAAATCGAATCCGGCAGCAACGACCCGATGGCGGTGTTCCTCACCGTGACCCTGATCGACATGCTTGCCAGCGGCCAGACCGGCTTGCACTGGAGCCTGTTGACCCATTTGATCCGCGAGTTCGGCATCGGCGGCATTATCGGCCTGGGCGGCGGCTGGTTGATGCTGCAACTGGTCAACCGGATCAACCTGGCCAACGGTCTGTACCCGATCCTGGTGATCGCCGGCGGCCTGTTTGTCTTCGCCCTGACCAACGCCTTGCACGGCAGCGGCTTCCTCGCCGTGTACCTGTGCGGCCTGGTGATCGGCAACCGCCCGGTACGCAGCCGCCACGGCATCCTGCATATGCTCGACGGCATGGCCTGGCTGGCGCAGATCGGCATGTTCCTGGTGCTGGGCCTGCTGGTCACGCCCCATGACCTACTGCCCATCGCCCTGCCGGCCCTGGGCCTGGCGCTGTGGATGATCCTGTTTGCGCGGCCGCTGTCGGTGGCCGTCGGCCTGCTGCCGTTCAAGGCCTTCCATGGTCGCGAAAAAGTGTTTATCGCCTGGGTCGGCCTGCGCGGCGCGGTGCCGATCATTCTCGCGGTGTTCCCGTTGATGGCCGGCCTGCCCCATGCCCAGCTGTATTTCAACCTGGCGTTCTTTATCGTGCTGGTGTCGTTGCTGGTGCAAGGCACCAGCCTGCCGTGGGTCGCCAAGCTCTTGAAAGTGACGGTCCCGCCCGAGCCTGCGCCGATTTCCCGGGCAGCCCTGGAAGTGCACGTCACCAGCGAGTGGGAGCTGTTCGTCTACCGCCTGGGTGCGGAGAAATGGTGCATCGGCGCGGCCCTGCGCGAGCTGAAAATGCCTGAAGGCACGCGGATCGCCGCGTTGTTTCGTGGTCAGCAACTGCTCCATCCGTCGGGTAGTACGGTGCTGGAAGCCGATGACCTGCTGTGCGTGATCGGCCATGAACACAACCTCGCCGCCCTCGGCAAGCTGTTCAGCCAGGCACCACAACGGGGCCTGGACCTGCGCTTCTTCGGCGACTTCGTGCTGGAAGGCGACGCCCAGCTGGGCGCGGTTTCGGCGCTGTACGGGCTCAAGCTCGACGGCATCGACCCGGACATGCCACTGAGCAGCTTTATTACCCAGAAAGTCGGTGGCGCGCCGATTGTCGGCGACCAAGTGGAGTGGAACAACACCATTTGGACGGTTGCCGTGATGGACGGGAACAAGATCGGCAAAGTCGGCGTCAGATTCCCCGAAGGAAGTCGCCCGGGGCCCGGACTCTTCCTCTAAACTGCGGGGCGACGGTGTGCCAGTGGCCATCAGCACGCCCCCTATTCTTCATCTTGTTCGATCGGTCTCTATGACATTCCTGCGCACTTTTTTAGCCACTGCCCTGCTGGGTCTGACCCTCTGCGTCAGCCCCGTATATGCCGCCGCCCCGCCAAGCATCGAGAGCGTGCAACAGACCCTGGACAAGCTGCCTGACCGCAAACTGCCCGACGCCGACATGAAGGCGCTGCAAAATGTGTTGCAGCAGACCCTGACCCTGCTGGGCAACAAGCAGGATTACGAGCAACGCCTGACTGACCTCAAGCGTCAGCTCGAAGGCGCGCCCCGCCAGACCACGGAAAACTCCCGTGAACTGGCCCGCCTCAAAAGCACCAAAGTGGTGCCTGTGGCCCAGCGCTACGCCAGCCTGCCGGTGCCGCAGCTCGAACAACTGCTGGTGCAGCGCAGCACCCAGCAGGGCGATCTGCAAAAGGAGTTGGCCGACGCCAACAGCCTGAGCATCGCCGCCCAGACCCGCCCCGAGCGCGCCCAGACCGAAATCAGCAACAGCCAGACGCGCATCCAGCAGATCAACGGCATCCTCAAGGCCGGCAAGGACAATGGCAAACCCCTCAACGGCGACCAGCGCAACCTGCTGAACGCCGAACTGGCGGCGCTCAATGCCTTGATCCCGCTGCGCCGCCAGGAGCTGGCGGGCAACAGCCAGCTGCAAGACCTGGGCAACAGCCAGCATGACTTGGCAGTGGAAAAAACCGCGCGCCTGGAGCAGGAAATCCAGGATCTGCAAACCCTGATCAACCAGAAACGCCTGGCCCAGTCCCAGGAAACCGTGACTCAGCAGTCCATCGAAGCGCAGAAGGCCGGCGGCAGCAGCCTGCTGACCACGGAAAGCGCGGCCAACCTGAAACTGTCCGACTACCTGCTCAGGAGCACCGACCGGCTCAACGAGCTGACCCAAGAAAACCTGAAAACCAAGCAGTTGCTGGACAACATGACCCAGAGCGATTCGGCCCTGGACGAGCAGATCAACGTGCTCAAGGGCAGCCTGCTGCTGTCGAAAATTCTCTATCAACAGAAACAGGCCTTGCCGCGCCTGAAGGTCGACCGTGACCTGGCGGACGATATCGCCAACATTCGCCTGTACCAGTTCGAGGTCAACCAGCAGCGCGAACTGATCAACTCGCCAAGTGCCTACGTCGATAACTTGCTGGCCAACCAGCCCGAAGACCAGGTCACCCCGCAATTGCGCCGCACCCTGCTGGAACTGGCCGTGACCCGCAGCGACCTGCTCGAGCGCCTGAGCCGGGAACTGAGCGCACTGCTCAACGAATCCATCACCCTGCAACTGAACCAGAAACAGCTGCTCAGCACCGCCGCCAGCCTGCGCGCGACCCTCGACGAACAGATGTTCTGGATCCCCAGCAACAAACCGCTGGACGTCGAATGGCTGGAAGCCGTGCCCACCCGCCTGGAAAAACAGGTCAACACCCTGCCCTGGGCCTCCAGCCTCAGCGAACTGTATGACGGCCTGACCCAGCGCCCGCTGCTGTTCTTGCCCCTCCTGCTGTTGATCGGCGCCCTGCTATGGCGACGTAACAACCTGTACGAGCGGCTGAAAAAAATCCATATGGATATCGGTCACTTCAAACGTGACAGCCAGTGGCACACCCCGATCGCCATTCTGGTGAATATCCTTCTGGCCTTGCCGGTGACCCTCGGCCTGGCGCTGTGTGGCTACGCCCTGCAAATCGATGCCCGTGGGCAGAACGCCAACCTGGGCATGGCCCTGGTACAGATCGCCCAGGCGTGGTTAGTGTTCTACACCGCCTATCGCATCCTGGCGCCGGGCGGTGTGGCCGAACTGCATTTCCGCTGGGAAAAACCCCAGGTCGAATTCCTCCAGGGCTGGATCCGCAAACTGGGGCTGGTGGTGTTGGCGCTGGTGGCCGTGGTGTCCATCGCCGAACATCAGCCGGCGGCCCTGGCCAACGATGTGCTGGGGATCGCTGTGGTCCTGACCTGCTACGGGCTGATGGCCTGGCTGCTCAGTCGCCTGTTGCTCAATAGCCCGACCCATGAAAAGGCCTCGCTGTTTCGCAAGGTGGTCGGCGTGGCGTTTACCGCGCTGCCCATCGCGCTGTTTATTGCCGTGTGTTTTGGCTACTACTACACCGCGCTCAAACTCAGCGACCGCCTGATCAACACCCTGTACCTGCTGATGTTCTGGCTGGTGATCGAAGCCACCTTCGTGCGTGGCCTGGGTGTGGCCGCACGGCGCCTGGCCTACTCCCGGGCACTGGCCAAGCGCCAGGCGGCCAAGGAAGCCGGCGACGGCGAAGTGGTGATCGAGGAACCGACCCTGGATATCGAGCAGGTCAACGAGCAGTCCATGCGCCTGATTCGCCTGGCCTTGCTCGGCGGCTTTATCGCGGCGCTGTACTGGGTCTGGTCGGACCTGATCTCGGTGTTCTCCTACCTGGACAACATCACCCTCTACGAGTACACCAGCGGCACCGGCGCCAATATCAGCATGGTGCCCATCAGCATCGGCGACATGCTCGGCGCACTGATCATCATCGGCATCACCTTCGCCCTGGCGCGCAACCTGCCGGGCCTGCTGGAAGTGCTGGTGCTGTCCAAACTCGACCTGGCCCAGGGCAGTGCCTATGCCACCACCACCTTGCTGTCGTATGTGATTGCCGGTGTGGGCTTTGTGTCGACCCTGTCGACCCTCGGGGTCAGCTGGGACAAATTGCAATGGCTGGTGGCCGCGCTGTCGGTGGGCCTGGGTTTCGGCATGCAGGAGATCTTCGCCAACTTTATCTCCGGCATCATGATCCTGTTCGAGCGCCCGGTGCGCATCGGCGACACCATTACCATCGGCAACCTGTCGGGGACGGTGAGCAAGATCCGCATCCGCGCCACCACCATCACCGACTTCGACCGCAAGGACATCATTGTCCCGAACAAAACCTTTATCACCGGGCAACTGATCAACTGGTCGCTGACCGACACCGTCACCCGGGTGACCCTCAAGCTTGGCGTGGACTACGGCTCCGACCTGGACCTGGTGAAGGAATTGTTGCTCAAGGCCGCCAGGGATAACCCACGGGTACTGAAAGACCCGGAACCCCTTGTGTACTTCCTGAACTTCGGCGAAAGCACCCTAGACCACGAATTGCGCATGCATGTGCGCGATCTGGGCGACCGCAACCCGGTGATTGATGAGGTCAACCGCTTTATCAACCGTGAGTTCAAGAAGCAGAGCATCAACATTTCGTTCCGCCAGATGGAGGTTTACCTGAAAAACCTGCACGGCCAGGAATACAAGCTGGTGGAAATCGAACCCCTGAGCAAGCCGGCGAATGACGGCTCGCCACAACCCACACCACCGGCCAAACTCGACTAACCGCGCTATCCCCAGCAGAATGCTCGGACATTCTGCTGGAGATGGCCGGTGAAAGCCCTCGACGACCTGACCTTCGACAACCGCTTCGCCCGCCTGGGCGATGGTTTCTCAACCCACGTATTGCCCGAGCCCATCGACGAGCCACGGCTGGTGGTGGCGAGCAACGCCGCCATGGCCCTGCTGGACCTCGACCCGGCCGTGGCCGACACGCCGGTGTTCGCCGAACTGTTCGGCGGCCACAAGCTGTGGGCCGAGGCTGAACCGCGGGCGATGGTCTATTCCGGGCATCAGTTTGGCTCTTACAACCCGCAACTGGGGGACGGCCGCGGCTTGCTGCTGGGCGAGGTGTATAACGCGGCGGGCGAGCACTGGGACTTGCACCTCAAGGGCGCCGGGCAAACGCCTTACTCGCGCATGGGCGATGGCCGCGCGGTGCTGCGTTCGTCGATCCGCGAGTTTCTCGCCTCCGAAGCCTTGCACGCCCTGGGCATCCCCAGCAGCCGCGCCCTGTGCGTGATCGGCTCCGACACCCCGGTATGGCGCGAGAAGCAGGAACGCGCGGCCATGGTGCTGCGCCTGGCGCCGAGCCATATCCGCTTTGGGCACTTCGAATACTTCTACTACACCCAGAAAACCGAGCTGCACCAGCAACTGGCCGAGCACGTGCTGAAGCTGCACTTTGCCCAATGCCAGGAGCAACCCGAGCCCTACCTGGCAATGTTCCGCGAGATCGTCGAGCGCAATGCCGAGCTGATCGCCAAGTGGCAGGCCTATGGGTTTTGCCATGGGGTGATGAACACCGACAATATGTCGATCCTGGGGATTACCTTCGACTTCGGGCCGTTTGCCTTCCTCGATGACTTCGACGCCCACTTCATCTGCAACCACTCCGATCACGAAGGCCGCTATTCCTTCAGCAACCAGGTGCCCATCGGCCAGTGGAACCTCAGCGCCCTGGCACAGGCGCTGACGCCATACATCAGCGTTGAAGCCCTGCGCGAGACCCTGGGCCTGTACCTGCCGCTGTACCAGGCCCACTACCTGGACCTGATGCGCCGCCGCCTGGGCCTGACCACCGCCGAGGACGATGACCAGAAACTGGTGGAGCGCCTGCTGCAATTGATGCAGAACAGTGGCGTGGACTACACCTTGTTCTTCCGCCATCTGGGCGACGAATCCGCCGCACTGGCCGTGGCGCGCCTGCGCGATGACTTTGTCGACCGCGCGGGCTTCGATGCCTGGGCCGACGAGTACAAGGCCCGGGTTGAGCGCGACGGCACCGGCAGCGAGGCAGAACGCCGCGAGCGCATGCACGCGGTCAACCCGCTGTATATCCTGCGCAACTACCTGGCACAAAACGCCATCACCGCCGCCGAGTCAGGCGACTACAGTGAAGTGCGAAGACTGCATGAGGTGTTGAGCACGCCATTTGAAGAGCAGCCGGGAATGGAACAGTACGCTCAGCGGCCGCCCGATTGGGGCAAGCATTTGGAGATCAGTTGTTCGTCCTAGCCCTGCTCAATCAATACGCTCATTTCCTGTCATTCCTTCCACTTGCCGTTATCGCATCTTGCTATGAGCGTTAGCCCCGGGATCAAGTTATCGCAGTATGCGATAAGCGTTCAGCAGACCAGTGGCGGTATCTCATACCTGCGTAGGCATCCTGGAGACACCGTCAAACATGTGCACAAGCAAAAATGTGAGCGCATGCGTCGCTACCGCCTAACCTTGATAATCTTGGCCCTGGCTCCAAATAGTGTTCATTGGCAACGTCAACGGAACCCCACCATGTCCGATTCTCTTGTAATCCCCTGCCCACACTGCAACGGCCTCAACCGCATCCCCCACGAACGCCTGGGCGATACCCCGAAGTGCGGGCGCTGCAAGCAGCCGGTGTTGCTGAGCAAACCGTTTGAATTGAACCAGGGCGATTATTCCAGCCAGATCAAGGGCGATTTACCGCTGCTGGTGGACGTGTGGGCCGCGTGGTGCGGGCCGTGCAAGGCGTTTGCGCCGGTGTTTGAACAGGCCGCCGGGCAGTTGGCCGGCAAGTGCCGGCTGGCCAAGCTCGATAGCGAGGCCAACCAGCAGCTTTCGGCACAATTGGGGATTCGCTCGATTCCCAGCCTGATCCTGTTCAAGAACGGCCGGGAAGTGGCGCGCCAGAGCGGGGCGTTTCCGTTACCGCAACTGATGAGCTGGTTGCGTAGTCAAGGGGTGTAACCCCAGATGACAGTGTGTCAGTTGATGCCTCTGCAAGCTGGCACCCCCTGATCGCAGGCTCGCCAGCTCCCACATTTCAGATCAGGCGTTTTCCAGCAAGTTATGCAGCTCCACAAACTGCAGGGTCAGTTTGTGGCGCGGGTCCAGGTGGATCAGCGGTTTGCTTTCCTGATGGGACTCGCGCATGCGCACCGAGCTGGCCAGGTACACCGGCAGCACCGGCAGGCCTTCGGCAATCAACTCGTCCAGCATCTTCTGCGGCAGGCTCGCCCGGGCCTGGAACTGGTTGACCACGATGCCTTCCACTTCGAGGCCTTCGTTGTGGTCCTCCTTGAGTTCTTCGATTTCCGCCAGCAGGCCATACAGCGCCTGCCGTGAGAAGCTGTCACAGTCGAAAGGAATCAACACACGATCAGCGGCGATCAGCGCCGAAACCGCATAGAAGTTCAGGGCCGGCGGCGTATCCAGGTAAATCCGGTCGTAATCCTCGGACAATTCATCCAACAGCTTTCGCAGCTTGTTGATCTTGTGCTTGGCCTCGAGCTTGGGCTGCAGGTCCGCCAGCTCTGCGGTGGCGGTGATGACATGCAGGTTGTCGAAGGGGGTTTCGTAGATATCCACCTGGTTTTTCTTCGAAAACGGCCCGGAAGACAGGGTCTGCTTGAAGAAGTCGGCAATACCCATGGGAATATCGTCGCCCGTCAGCCCCGTCAGGTACTGGGTCGAGTTGGCCTGGGCATCGAGGTCCACCAACAGGGTTCGATAGCCTTCACTGGCACTGACCGCTGCCAGGTTGCAGGCGATGCTGGATTTGCCAACGCCGCCTTTTTGATTGAACACCACGCGCCGCATGGAAAAACCTCCGTGTATCAATGAATGCCCGAGTGTAGAGGGCAAAAGCGCCCGCTCGCTACCTTGATCAAGCTTGTACTACAGCATCTGGGGATGGATCCCGCATAACTATCTCGTAACACGCCAACCAATACAGAGTTACCTGACACCAGACACCCGTAGCCATTGGCGGACAATCACTGATCCTTTTTCGCCGACTTTGTAATATCTCGTGAACAATTCTTTACCAAAGTTTGCTAGAACCCCACAGCACCGGGATAATGCGCGCCACTCGGCCATCGCGCCATGTCCCGTCGTGGCGGGGCAATTTGCAGCACAAGGAAGCCCGCAGGGGCGGGAAATCTTCTCAGTGATCAACTTCAACATCGCCCAATGGCGTGCCTGGGCCCCTGGGCTCGACAGCGAGGATGCCTGGCGCGACTGGTGCCAGGCCAAGGTGTTGCTCGCCCAAAGCGATGCCGCGCCCGATGTGTCGTTCCTGCCGGCCATGCAGCGCCGGCGCCTGAGCCGCCTGGCGCGGATGGCCTTCAGCGTCGGCTGGCCATTGGCCGAAGGTTTGCAGGATCTGCCGCTGGTGTTTGTTTCACGTCACGGCGAAACCCCGCGCACCCTGGATATTCTCAGCGACCTGGCCAATGACCAGCCCCTGTCGCCCACCCAGTTCAGCCTGTCGGTGCACAACGCGGTAATTGGCCTGTGGTCGATCCTGCGCAATGAAACCAGCGAAATGACTGCCCTGGCAGCCGCGGGCGACGGCCTGGAGCACGGCATGCTCGAGGCCGCCGCCCTGCTCAACGAAGGCGCGCCGGCGGTATTGCTGGTGATTACCGAAGAGCAGCCACCTCCAGCCTACGCACGCTGGATCGACGACGTGCCGTTCCCCTACGCCCTGGGCCTGCTGCTGACCCCAGGCGACGAATGGCAACTGGCGCTGCACACCGCGACTGTCCAACCTGCCAAGACCCAGTGGCCCCATGCCCTGAACCTGCTGTGCACCCTGCTTACCGAGCAGGGTGCCTGCCAACATGCCTGGAAGAACCGAGTATGGAACTGGCAACGCAAACCCTGACCGACAAGCCCCGGGACGCCTACTACTGGCGCCTGTTCGCCACGGCCGCCAGCTTCGTGCTGTTCGGCCTGGGCGGCCTGTGCCTGCGCCTGCTGGTGTTTCCCCTGCTCAGTTGCCTGCCGGGGGATGCGCAGCAGCATCAGCGCCGTGCGCGCCTGACCATCGGCCGCCTGTTCTGGTTCTTTATCAACATGATGTACCGCGCCGGCATTCTCACCTACAGCGTCGAGGGTGCCGAAAAACTCGGGCGCCCCGGGCAGATGATCATCGCCAACCACCCGTCGCTGATCGACGTCGTCGTGCTGATCGGCCTGGTGCGCGATGCCAATTGCGTGGTCAAGCAAAGCCTGTGGCATAACCCTTTCACCCGTGGCCCGGTGAGCGATGCCGGCTATATCAGCAATGACGGCAGCATCGACATGCTCGATGCCGCCGCAGGCGCCCTGAGGGGCGGCCAGACCCTGATTATCTTTCCCGAAGGCACCCGCACCGTACCGGGCAAAGCCCCGGCCTTTCATCGCGGGGCCGCCGCCATCGCCCTGCGCGGTGCGACAATCATCACCCCCGTGGTGCTCAAGGTCAGCCCGACCACGCTGACCAAGGCCGAGCCCTGGTATCGCATCCCCCACCGCCGCTTTCACTTCAGTTTGCAGGTGGGTGCCGATATAGACCCACAGGTGTTTGCCTCACAAGGGCCAGCGCCTCAGGCCTCACGCAAGCTCAACGATTACCTGCATCACTATTTCATTAAGGAGCTCGCCGAAGATGAGCAACCCAAACAGCCTTGAGCACGAAATCAAAACCCTGATCATCGAGGCCCTGGGCCTGGAAGATATCGACGCCTGCGACATTGGCAGCGAGCAAACCCTGTTCGGCGAAGGCCTGGGCCTGGATTCGGTAGACGCCCTGGAACTGGGCCTGGCGATCCAGAAAAAGTACGGCATCAAGATCGACGCCGACGCCAAGGACACCCGCAATCACTTTATCAACGTGGCCAGCCTCGCGGCGTTCGTCACGGCCAGACAGGCAGCTTGAGACCCAACCATGCAAACTCGTGACGATATCTTCAACACCCTGCGCGACGCCCTGGTGGAACTGTTTGAACTGGACCCGGCACGGGTCACTCTCGACGCCAACCTGTACCAGGACCTGGAAATCGACAGCATCGATGCCGTGGACCTGATCGACCATATCAAGCGCCAGACCGGCAAAAAAATCGCCGCCGAAGAGTTCAAGGCCGTGCGTACGGTCAATGACGTGGTCGAGGCGGTCTACCGCCTGGTCCAACCGGCCGCATGAGCCGGCTGATCGGCCTTGGCCTGTTGCTGGTAGGGCTGCTGTACCCTTTTGCGGTGTATTACGGCACGGAGCATTTCGCTCCGTGGCAATTCGGCCTGCTGCTGGCCAGCCTGTGGTTGCTGCGCGCGCTGACCGGCCCGCGACGCCCTGGCAGTGGCTGGATGGCGGTGGCTGCAATTGTGTTTTGCCTGCTGCTGGCCTGGTTCGACAACCCGCAACTGCTGCGCTGGTACCCGAGCCTGGTCAGCGTGTTCATGCTGGCGCTGTTCGGCCTGAGCCTGAAATACGGCCCGCCGATGGTCGAGCGCCTGGCGCGCCTGAGCGATCCGCAATTGCCCGAAAAGGCCATTGCGTACACACGCCAGGTCACCGTGGCATGGAGTGTGTTTTTCTTGTGTAACGGCCTGCTCGCCGCCGCGCTCACCCTGTGGGCACCGCTGAGCTGGTGGACGTTGTACAACGGTCTGATCGCCTACGGCTTGATGGGGCTGTTGTTTGCCGTGGAATGGCTGATACGACAAAGGGTTCGAGGCCGCGTATGAATTGGGTCAATCTTGAGCATCTGTTGCTTGAGCCTGTGGAACTGCGTTTGGTCACTACCGAACCGTCGATGAATCACGCGCAACTGTGCGAGCGGGCCCTGAGCCTGGCGTCCGGCCTGCAAGCCCGTGGCATCCAGCGCCTGGCGGTGCACCTGAACGACGCCGGCGAGCTGGCGATCGCCTTGCTGGGCGCCTGGCAGGCCGGGGTCAGCGTGTTGCTGCCCGCCGACCTGCAACCCCAGACCCGCCAACGCTGGGCCGCTGATGTTGACGCCTGGCTGACCGAAGCGGGCGACCTTGACGCGCTCTACCAGCCCCCAGTTGCCGCCGCCGCCCTTGACCTGGATACCTGCCAGTTGAGCCTGTGCACCTCCGGCTCCAGCGGCGAGCCCAAGCGCATCGACAAAACCCTGCGCCAGCTGGCCAATGAGGTCCAGGCCCTGGAAGCCTTGTGGGGCGCCGACCTGGGCCAGGCCTGCATCATCGGCAGCGTCGCCACCCAGCATATCTACGGCCTGCTGTTCCGCGTGCTGTGGCCGCTGTGCGCTGGGCGCACGTTTGTACGTGAGCAACTGCCGTTCCCCGAAGACTTGCAGCGCGTCAGCCGCCAGCACCCGCACTTTGCCTGGGTGGCCAGCCCGGCCCTGCTCAAGCGCATGGGCGACAATCTTGACTGGGCCGCCTTGAGCACGGTCAAGCGCGTGTTCTCCTCCGGTGGCGCACTGCCCGGCGACGCGGCCGACAGCCTGCATCAACGCCTGCAGCAGTGGCCGACGGAGATCCTCGGCAGCTCGGAAACCGGCGGCATTGCCTGGCGCCAGGGCCACGCGCCGTGGCAGCCGTTTGCCGATGTGCAACTGAGCCAGGATGCCGACGGCGCCTTGCGCATTGCCTCGCCGTACCTGCCAGCGGGGCATGTCGAGCAGACTGCCGATGCCGCCCAGATCCACGCCGACGGGCGCTTCGAACTGCTCGGGCGCCTGGATCGGATCGTCAAGCTGGAAGAAAAACGCATCTCCCTGCCGATGCTCGAACAAGCCTTGGCGGATCACGCCTGGGTCGCCGAAGCGCGCCTGGGCGTGGTCCAGGAAAACCGCGCGTCCCTCGGCGCCCTGGTGGTGCTCAATGGCGACGGCCTGCACGCCTTGCGCAACCAAGGCCGACGGACCGTCACCCAAACCCTGCGCCAACACTTGGGCCAGCATTGCGAAGCCCTGGCCCTGCCCCGCCGCTGGCGCCTGTTGCGGCAGTTGCCGCTCAACCCCCAGGGCAAGCTGCCCCAGGCGCACATCGAAGCCCTGCTGCTGGCGCCGCGCCCCAAGGCGCCGGACGTCCTGGCGCAGGTCGAGAGCGACGGCGAATGGACCCTGCAACTGAGCATTCCGCCGGACCTGGCCTACTTCAGCGGCCACTTCCCCCACACCCCGGTGCTGCCGGGGGTGGTGCAGGTGGAATGGGCGTTCAATCTGGGCCAGCAACTGCTCGATCTCCCGCCGACCTTTGCCGGCATGGAAGTGCTCAAATTCCAGCAACTGGTGCGCCCGGGCGATGTGGTCGAGTTGCACCTGCGTTTTGATCGCGAGCGGGGCAAGTTGTATTTCGCTTATCGCAATGACAGTGCGGCGTGTTCCAGCGGGCGGGTTTTGCTGGAGAATTCTCATGCATAGGTTGGGTGAGCGCTGCGCGCTCAATCGCGGGCAAGCCCGCTCCCACAATGGGTACACATTCCCAATGTGGGAGCTGGCTTGTCTGCGATGCAGGCAACTCGGTCCATCAGGTGTCCGCCACCATGCATAACCCCTGCGCCCTGATCCCGGTCTACAACCATGAAGCCGCCGTGCCCGCCGTGGTCCGCAGCCTGCTGGAGCATGGCCTGCCCTGCCTGCTGGTGGACGATGGCAGCAGCCCCGCCTGCGCCGCCGTACTGGCGCAACTGGCCAGCCTGGACAACGTCTCGCTGATCACCCTGCCCACCAACCAGGGCAAGGGCGGTGCGGTGCAAGTCGGTTTTCGCGAAGCCGCACGCCTGGGCTTTACCCATGCCCTGCAAGTGGACGCCGACGGCCAGCACGACCTGCGCGAAGTCGCCCTGTTTATCGACGCCTCGCGCACTCACCCCGATGCGGTGATCTGCGGCTACCCCGAATACGACGATAGCGTGCCCAAGGGCCGCCTCTACGCCCGCTACCTGACCCATGTCTGGGTGTGGATCAACAGCCTGTCGCTGCAGATCCGCGACTCGATGTGCGGCTTTCGCATCTACCCGCTGGCACCGGTGCTGGCGCTGATGGACTCGGCGCGGATCGGCAAGCGCATGGATTTCGACTCCGACATCCTCGTGCGCCTGTCATGGCGCAACCAGCCGATGCGCTGGCTGCCGACCAAGGTGCATTACCCGGCCGATGGCCTGTCGCACTTTCGGATGTTCCACGACAACCTGCTGATTTCGTCGATGCACACCCGGCTGTTCTTTGGCATGTTGCTGCGCGCACCGCTGATCCTCTGGCGACGGTGGCAAGCATGAGCGAAAACACCCGGCATTGGGCCGACCGCCAGGAGCGCGGCAGTTTCTGGCTGATGAAGCTCACCGCGTTCGCCGCCAAGGTCCTCGGACGCCGGGTGCTGAGCCCACTGCTGTATGGCATCGTCCTGTACTTTTTCGTGTTTGGCCGCGCTGCGCGCCAGAGCATCTGGCAATACCAGCAGCGCCTGGCCGACTGGAGCGGGCGCGACGAGCTGCGCCCCAGCCACAAAAAGGTCTTCGGCCAATTCATGGCCTTCGCCGACGCCTTGCTGGACAAGCTCGACGTATGGAACGGCAAGCTGCGCCTGGAACAGATCGAGATCATCGACCCGGCCCAGTTGCGCGGGCAACTGCGCGGCGAACGCGGGCAGATGCTGGTGGGTGCGCACCTGGGCAACCTGGAAGTGTGCCGGGCCCTGGCGGAGCTGGGCGAGAAAGTCACCATGAATGTGCTGGTGCACACCAAGCATGCCGAACAGTTCAACCGCCTGCTGGGCGAAGCCGGGGCGAGCAACCTGCGGCTGATCCAGGTCAGCGAACTGGACCCGGCGGTGATGCTGCTGCTCAGCCAGCGCCTGGACGACGGTGAATGGCTGGCAATTGCCGGCGACCGTATCCCGCTGCATGGCGGGCGCACCGTGCGCGTGGATTTTCTCGGCCATAGCGCGGCCTTCCCCCAGGGCCCGTGGTTGCTGGCCGGGCTGCTCAAATGCCCGGTCAACCTGCTGATGTGCCTCAAGCACCAGGGCCGCTATCGTTTGATCATCGAGCCCTTCGCCCAATTGATCGAATGGAAACGCAGCGACCGCCCGCAAGTGATCGCCCACTGGGCCGCCCGCTACGCCGAACGCCTGGGCCAGTTCTGCCTGGAAGCGCCCCAACAATGGTTCAACTTTTACCCTTTCTGGAAGACCGATGACGACGCATCTGCTTGAGCCGGTAACCTTCGGCGAACTCCCTTTGCGCATCGAAGATGTGCTGGCCCTGGCCAACCGTCAGGCGCCCACTCGCCTGCAAGACGATGCCGGGTACCGCCTGCGCATCGCCAAGGGTGCGCAGTTCCTCGATTCGCTGCTGGACAAAGAAGGCGTGATCTACGGCGTGACCACCGGCTATGGCGACTCGTGCGTGGTGGCGGTGCCGTTGCAGCATGTCGAGGCATTGCCGCGCCACCTGTACACCTTCCACGGCTGCGGCCTGGGCAAGTTGCTCGACGCCCAGGCCACCCGTGCGGTGCTGGCGGCGCGTTTGCAGTCGCTGTGCCATGGCGTGTCCGGGGTGCGGGTTGAACTGCTGGAGCGCCTGCATGCGTTTCTTGAACACGACATCCTGCCGCTGATCCCGGAAGAAGGCTCGGTCGGCGCCAGCGGCGATCTGACGCCGCTGTCGTACGTGGCCGCGACCTTGTCCGGCGAACGTGAAGTGCTGTTCCGTGGCGAGCGCCGCCTGGCTGCCGATGTCCATCGCGAGCTGGGCTGGACCCCGCTGGTGCTGCGACCCAAGGAAGCCCTGGCGTTGATGAACGGCACCGCGGTGATGACCGGCCTGGCCTGCCTGGCCTTCGCCCGCGCCGACTACCTGCTGCAACTGGCCACACGCATCACCGCGCTGAACGTGGTGGCGTTGCAAGGCAACCCGGAGCACTTCGACGAACGCCTGTTCGCCGCCAAACCACACCCCGGGCAGATGCAGGTCGCAGCCTGGCTGCGCAAGGACCTGGCGATCGACGCCCCGACCGCGCCGCTGCACCGCTTGCAAGACCGCTACTCGCTACGCTGCGCGCCCCACGTCCTCGGCGTGCTGGCCGACAGCCTGAACTGGCTGCGCTCGTTTATCGAGATCGAACTCAACAGTGCCAACGACAACCCGATCATCGACGCCGAAGCCGAACGCGTGCTGCACGGCGGGCACTTCTACGGCGGGCATATCGCCTTTGCCATGGACAGCCTGAAGAACCTGGTGGCCAACGTCGCCGACCTGCTCGACCGGCAACTCGCGCTGCTGGTGGACGAGCGCTACAACCATGGCTTGCCGAGCAACCTGTCGGGCGCCCCGGCGGACCGCGCAATGATCAACCACGGCTTCAAGGCGGTGCAGATCGGCACCAGCGCCTGGACCGCCGAAGCGTTGAAAAACACCATGCCGGCCAGCGTGTTTTCGCGCTCCACCGAATGCCACAACCAGGACAAGGTCAGCATGGGCACCATCGCCGCCCGCGATGCGATCCGCGTCTTGGAGCTGACCGAACAAGTGGCCGCCGCCACCTTGCTCGCCGCCAACCAGGGCGTGTGGTTGCGCGCCCAGGTCAAGGATGCACGGCCGTTGCCGCCAGCCCTGGCCGCGATGCACGAGGCACTGGCCAAGGACTTCCCGCCGGTGATCGAAGACCGGGCCCTGGAAGGCGAACTGCGCCTGTGCCTGCAACGCATCGCCGCGCAACACTGGAGGCTGCATGCGTAGCCCCGGCGTATTGCACAGCGACACACAAATCCTCGTACCGTTCTTCGACATCGACACGATGAACGTGGTCTGGCACGGCCACTACGTGAAGTACCTGGAAATCGCCCGTTGCGCGTTGCTCGACAAGCTCGGCCACAACTACACGGCAATGCTCGAATCCGGCTATGCGTGGCCGGTGATCGACATGCAACTGCGCTACGTGCGTGGCGCCACCTTTGGCCAGACCCTCAACGTGCGCGCCAGCCTGGTGGAGTGGGAGAACCGCTTGAAGGTCAACTACCTGATCACCGACCTTGCCAGCGGCGAGCGCCTGACCCGCGCCAGCACCGTGCAAGTGGCCGTAGAAATTGCCAGCCGCGAGATGCAACTGGCCTCGCCAACCGTGTTCACCACCGCCGTCGAAAGGGCCTTGAAATGCTGACCCCTGTGGGAGCTGGCTTGCCGGCGATGGACGTCAACGCTAACCCAGGGGCCCTGACACTGCGCAGCGCCCTGAGGTTTTTTGCGAGCAAGCTCGCACCTACAGCGGCAGGGTTGTTGCTGAGCTTCGGGGCTTATGCTTTTGACCTGCAACAGCTCAGCGATCAACTGGCCAAGCCTACGGTGATCCACGGCAACTTCATCCAGGAAAAACACCTGCGTGCCCTGCCCCAGCCGCTGACCAGCACAGGTACCTTCGTCCTGGCCAAGGACCACGGCCTGCTCTGGCTGCTGAAAACCCCGCTGCAGCAGGACTACCGCATCAACGCCCAGGGTATTGCCCGCCGTGATGCAAACGGTTGGCAGCCACTGCCGAACAAAAGCGCCGGCGCCGAGCAGAACCGTTTGTTCCTCGCCGTGCTGCAAGGCGACAGCAGTGGCTTGCAGCGCGACTTCGAGTTGCAGCTGCAAGGCGAAGCCAAGGCCTGGAAACTCACGTTGATCCCGCGCTCGCTGCTGCTCAAGCAAGTGTTCACCCAAATCAATATCGACGGCGGCGAACTGGTGCACACCATCGAGTTGCTGGAAACCCAAGGCGACAGCACCCTGTTGCGCATGCAGGACAGTACCAGCACGCAACCTTTGAGCGACGCGGAGCAACACGACTTTGCCCAGTGAGCGTTGGTTGCCGCGCCTGTTCCTGATCCTGCTGGTGGCGGTGCTGGCCCTGGCCGGCTGGCAATGGCGCCAGGGCGCGCCGTTGTCGGCCAACCTGATGGAACTGGTGCCGGGTAACACCCCGGACGCCCTGGAGCTGGCGGCCGAGCAGCGCATGCAGGAACCCCTGAACCGCGAGATGCTGGTGCTGGTCGGGCATGCCGAGCGTCAGCAGGCGGTGGCCATGGCCGAACAATTGGGCGAGCGCTGGCAGGCCAGCGGTCTGTTTGAAAAAGTCACCTGGACCCTGCAAGCCGACCTGCCTGCCCTGCGCCAGCAATTGCTGCAAGGGCGCCTGGCGATGCTGTCGACCAAGGACCGCGAACAGTTGATCGGCGAGCCTGCGGCGTTTATCGCAGAGCGGGTACACACACTGTTCGATCCCTTTACCGGCTTCAGCCTGGTCCCCAGCCAGGACGACTGGCTGGGCCTGACCGGACGCATCCAGAGCAGCCAGCCACAACACGGCGCGGTGCAACTGGACATCGGCAGCGGCGCGCTGATCGCCGATGCCGACGGCAAGAGCTGGGTACTGCTGCGTGCACGTACCCAGGGCAATGCCTTTGATATGAAGCTGCCGCTGCAAGTCGCCGACTTGCTGCAAGCCAGCCGCGAACAGGCCGCCCAGCACGGCGTGCAACTGCTCGCCGCCAGCGGCCTGTTGTACGCGGCCAACGGTCAACAACAAGCCAGCCGCGAGATGACCTGGGTCGGCGGTGGCGCAACGGTGGGGATCCTGTTGCTGTTGCTGCTGGCGTTTCGTCGCTGGCGGGTGTTGCTGGCGTTTGTCCCGGTGCTGGTGGGCATGCTGTTTGGCGCGGTGGCCTGTGTGGCGCTGTTCGGCCATATGCATGTGATGACCCTGGTGCTGGGCGCGAGCCTGATCGGCGTGGCCGTCGACTACCCGCTGCACTACCTGTCCAAGAGCTGGAGCCTGCAACCCTGGCGCAGCTGGCCAGCCTTGCGCCTGACCCTGCCGGGCCTGAGCCTGAGCCTGGCCACCAGTTGCATCGGCTACCTGGCCCTGGCCTGGACGCCGTTCCCGGCGCTGACCCAGATCGCCGTATTCTCCGCCGCCGGCCTGGTGGGCGCCTACCTGTCGGCGGTGTGCCTGTTGCCGGCGCTGCTCAACGGCATGGACCTGCGCCCGGCGCAATGGCCGCTGCGGGTCGCCGAGTTCCTGCTGGGGGTGCGTGAGTCGCTGCTCAAGCGCCTGCCGAGCCAGGCATTGCTAGTGCTGGCCCTGCTGTTCTGCGCCGGTGGCCTGTGGCAGCTGAACAGCAAGAACGATATTCGCCAGTGGATCAGCGCGCCGCCGCAACTGCTGCAAGAAGCCCAGGCGATTGCCCGCATTACCGGCTACCAGCCCACCAGCCAGTTCTTCCTGGTACGCGCGGACAATCAACAGCAGTTGCTGGAACGCCAGGCGGCGTTGAGCCTGCGCCTGGATCAACTGGTGCACATGGAAAAACTGCAAGGCTACCTGGCGCTCAATCAACTGGTCAGCCCCCCCGGCGAACAGCAGCAATTGCGCGAAGCCCTGAATCAACTGCCTGCCCTGTGGCAGCCGCTGCTCGACCTCGGCATCCCCGCCAGCGCCCTGCAAGCAGAGCTGGCGCAGTTGCAGGCGCTGCCCACCGCCGACATCGACGCCGCCCTGGCTGGCCCGCTGGCCGAGCCGTGGCGCCTGCTGTGGCTGGGCAATGTCGAGGGCGGCGTGGCGGCGATGGTCAGCCTGCAAGGCTTGAACAACCCGGCGCTGCTGCGCATCCAGGCCCTGGACCTGCCGGGCGTGCAACTGGTGGACCGCCTCGGCGACTTGAACCAGGTATTTGCCGCAACCCAGATCAGCGCTGCCGAATTGAAATTATTGTCCTGTGTACTGATCGTCTTGCTGCTGATCCTGCCCTTTGGCCTGGGCGGCGCGCTGCGGATTGTCGCCCTGCCGCTGCTGGCTGCGCTGTGCAGCCTGGCCAGCCTCGGTTGGCTGGGGCAGCCGTTGACCCTGTTCAGCCTGTTCGGCCTGCTACTGGTGACGGCGATCAGCGTCGATTATGCAATCCTCATGCGCGAACAGATCGGCGGTGCCGCTGTCAGCCTGCTGGGGACGTTGCTGGCAGCCGTCACCACCTGGCTGTCCTTTGGCCTGCTGGCGGTGTCCAGCACCCCGGCGGTGAGTAATTTCGGCCTGTCGGTCAGCCTGGGCCTGGCCTTCAGCTTTATGCTGGCGCCATGGGCCGGCCGCCAGGAACATGCGCAATGATGCCCACTAATTTTTTTGAGTTGAATGTGATGATCGCCAACCCGGCAAGGAGCCACAGTGCCCACAGTTGAAATGGAACGCCGCCAGGTCGTGGTGATCGGTGCCGGCCCGTCCGGTGCCATTGCGGCCGCGCTGCTCAAGCGTAACGGGCATGATGTATTGATCATCGAGCGCGAGCACTTCCCGCGTTTTTCCATCGGCGAGAGCCTGCTGTCCCACTGCATCGACTTTATCGAAGAAGCCGGCATGCTCGAGGCCGTCAACGCCGCCGGTTTCCAACTGAAAACCGGTGCCGCGTTTGCCTGGGGCGAGCGCTACAGCGCCTTTGATTTCGGTGACACGTTCAGCGACGGCAAGCCCACGACCTTCCAGGTCCAGCGCGCCGATTTCGACAAGTTGCTGGCCGATCAGGCGGCGCTGCAAGGCGTAGAGATCCGTTACGGCCAGACCCTGGTCGGGGTGGATTTCGCCGCCGGCCACCGCTACCTGCATGTACGCCGCGAAAACGGTCGCGAATACCACATCAAGGCCGGCTTCGTCCTCGACGCCAGCGGTTACGGCCGCGTGCTGCCACGCCTGCTGAACCTGGAGGCGCCGTCGAACTTCCCGCTGCGCCAGGCGGTGTTCACCCACGTCGAAGACCGTATCGAACATCCGGGCTTCGACCGCAGCAAGATCCTTATCACCACCCACCCGACCCAGCGCGATATCTGGTTCTGGACCATCCCGTTCAGCAACGGGCGCTGCTCGGTGGGCGTGGTCGCGGCCAAGGAGCATTTCGCCGGCTGCGATGGGGATCTGGATGCCTGCATGCGCCGCTTTATCGAACAAACCCCGAGCCTGTCCAGCGTGCTGGCGAATGCCGTGTGGGATACCCCGGCCCGGACCATTGGCGGCTACTCGGCGAACGTCACCACCCTGCATGGCCCGGGGTTTGCGCTGCTGGGCAATGCCGCGGAGTTCCTCGACCCGGTGTTCTCGTCCGGCGTGACCATCGCCATGCGCTCGGCCAGCATGGCCGCCGGCCTCTTGCACCGCCAGCTCAAGGGCGAAAGCGTGGACTGGCAAACCGAGTTCGCGGTGCCGCTCAAACGCGGGGTCGACACCTTCCGCTGCTACGTCGAAGGCTGGTACGCCGGCACCTTCCAGGATGTGATCTATCACCCTGGCAGCTCGCCGGAAATCCGCCGCATGATCAGTTCGATCCTCGCCGGCTACGCCTGGGATGAACGCAACCCCTTTGTCAGCGAACCCAAGCGCCGCTTGCGGATGCTCTCGGAAATTTGTGCGGCAGAAAACCTATGAGCAGCCCACCTGTGTCAAAAGAGTACTTGAGCAAAAACTACGTCGAAGAAACCAAATTCGGCTTCTGGTTCCTGCGCAGCCACACCTGGCAGCATCATGTGCTGCGCGTGGCAATCAACGACCTGCGCAGCCTGTTCAGCACCCCGCTGCCGGAAGCACCCGTGCTGCTGGATGCCGGTTGCGGCCAGGGCAAGTCGTTCCGTTATTTGCAGCAGGTGTTCGCCCCCCAGCGCCTGATCGGCCTTGACGCCGACCCCCACAGCCTCGACCTGAGCCGTGCCGAAGCGGCGCGCCAGGGCATTGATATCGAGTTGATCGGCAGCGATTGCGCAACCCTCAAGGTGGCCGATGAGAGTGTCGATATCCTGTTCTGCCACCAGACCTTCCACCACCTGGTGGAGCAACAGCGGGCACTCACCGAGTTCTATCGGGTGCTCAAGCCGGGCGGCTACCTGCTGTTTGCCGAGTCCACCGAAGCCTATATCGACACCTGGGTGATTCGCTGGCTGTTCCGCCACCCGATGCATGTGCAGAAAAGCGCCGCCGAGTACCTGGAGATGATCCGCGACCAGGGTTTCGAGTTTGGCCCGCAGAATGTGTCGTACCCGTACCTGTGGTGGAGCCGCTCGGCTGACTTCGGCCTGCTGGAGCGTTGGGGCCTGCGTCAGCCCAAGCCGTTTGGCGAGCGTGAAGAGACCCTGGTGAATGTGGTTGCACGCAAGCCACTCGCAGGCCCGCCAGCATGATCCGCGCGCTGTTGATCGGCTGCCTGTTGCTGCTGGCCGCGTGCGCCAGCCAGCCGCCACTGCCGGTGCATACACCGAGCCTGGCCTTGCCCCTGCAATTGCATATCGAGCGCGAGCAGGACGGCCAGCGCCAGGACTGGTTGCTGGTGATCCAGCGCGAAGGCGAGGCCCTGCGTTGGTCACTGATGGACCCGCTGGGCATCCCCCAGGCCCGGCAAAAGCTGGTGGCCGGCCGTTGGCAGGCGGATGGCCTGCTACCGCCCAACCCCCAGGCCCGCGAGCTGTTTGCGGCGCTGCTGTTCGCCCTGACCCCGGCCGCTGAAATGCCCGGCAACTACCCCCACGCCCGTGAAGACGATGGCGTCCGGGTACTCAAGCCGCACTGGCAGGTGATCTACCGCGCCCCCTTGACCTTCAGCGTGAACATGCCCGGCCAGCACCTGAACTATCGCGTCACCGCGCTTGAGAGCAGCCCATGACCGCCTACCTCAATGCCCTGGGGATCATCTGCGCCCTGGGCCGTGGCCAGCAGGCCGTGCGGCGCAATCTGTTTGCCGGGGATTGCTCGGGTATGCGCGCCGAGAGCGGTTGGGTGCCCGAGCGAGTACTGCCGGTGGGCAGCGTGCCTGGCGAACTGGCGCCACTGCCGCCGCACCTGGCCCAGCAGAGCAGTCGCAATAACCAGCTGTTGCTGGAGGCCGCCTTGCAGATCGAAGGCCCGATCCGGCAGGCGATCGACACCTTTGGCGCCTCGCGTATCGGTGTGGTGCTGGGTACCAGCACCTCGGGCATTGATGAAGCCAGTCGCGGCATCGCCCATTACCTGCGCGAAGGGCAGTTCCCCGAGGCCTATGACTACCGGCAGCAGGAACTCGGCGCCCCGGCCAACTTCCTCGCCGACTGGCTGCAACTGAGCGGCCCGGCCTATGTGATTTCCACTGCCTGCACTTCCAGCGCCCGCGCAATGATGAGCGCACGCCGCCTGCTGGACCTGGGCCTGTGCGATGCGGTGCTGTGTGGCGGGGTCGATAGCCTGTGCAAGCTGACCCTCAATGGCTTTACCTCGCTGGAAGCGGTCTCCAGCGAACGCTGCAACCCGTTTTCGGTGAACCGCAACGGCATCAATATCGGCGAGGCGGCGGTGCTGTTCCTGATGAGCAAAACCCCGGCGCCCATCGCCCTGCTGGGTAGCGGCGCCAGTTGCGATGCGCACCATATTTCTGCGCCAGAGCCCAGCGGCAAGGGCGCATTGCAGGCCATGAGCAAGGCCCTGGCCAGCGCGAAACTGGCGCCGGCGCAGATCGGCTACCTGAACCTGCACGGCACCGCCACCCAGCATAACGACGCCATGGAAAGCCTGGCCGTGGCAAGCCTGTTCCCCGCCGGTGTAGCCTGTTCCTCGACCAAGCCCATGACCGGCCATACCCTCGGCGCTGCCGGGGCGCTGGAAGCGGCGTTCTGCTGGCTGAGCCTGATGGAAGGTGCTGTGCCGCCCCATATCTGGGACGGCCAAGCCGACCCGGCGCTGCCCGCCCTGCGCTGGGCCAAGGTCGGCGACCTCCTGGAAAAACGCTGCCTGATGAGTAACTCGTTTGCCTTCGGCGGCAATAACGTCAGCCTGATTATCGGAGACGCCCTATGAGCCATTGGCCACTCGCCGAACTGCTGCCCCACGCCGGGGACATGATCCTGATCGACCAGGTGTTGGCGTTCGATGAAGAACAGATCCGCACCCGCGTCACCGTCAAGCCCGGCGGCCTGTTCAACCGCCCTGACGGCAGCCTGCCGGCCTGGGTCGGCGTCGAGTTGATGGCGCAAAGCGTGGCCGCCTATGCCGGCTGCCGCGCGCGCCAGAACGGCGAAGCGGTGGAGTTGGGCTTCCTGCTGGGCACGCGCAAATTCGAATGCAATGTCGAGCACTTTCCCGCCGGCAGCGAACTGACCATCCACGGCCTGCGCTCCCTGGAAGACGACAACGGCATGGGTGTGTTCGAATGCCACCTGACCGGCGACGGGATCCAGGCCAGCGCCCGCCTGAACGTATTTCGACCGCCCCAGGCGGCCAACTATTTAGCTGAATCGAAGGACACGCGTCATGACTGAATCCGTACTGGTCACCGGCTCCAGCCGGGGTATCGGCCGCGCTATCGCCCTGCGCCTGGCCCAGGCCGGCCATGACATTGTGCTGCATTGCCGCAGCGGCCGCGCCGAGGCAGATGCCGTACAGGTCGAAGTCGAGGCCCTGGGCCGCAAGGCGCGGGTACTGCAATTCGACGTGGCGGACCGGGCCACCTGCAAGCAGATCCTTGAAGCCGACGTAGAAACCCACGGCGCCTATTACGGCGTGGTGCTGAATGCCGGGCTGACCCGCGATGGCGCGTTCCCGGCGTTGTCGGAAGACGACTGGGACGTGGTGATGCGTACCAATCTCGATGGTTTCTATAACGTGCTGCACCCAGTGATGATGCCGATGATCCGGCGTCGTGCGGCCGGGCGCATTGTGTGTATTACCTCGGTCTCGGGGCTGATCGGCAACCGTGGCCAGGTCAACTACAGCGCGTCCAAGGCCGGCCTGATCGGCGCCGCCAAGGCCCTGGCCATTGAGCTGGGCAAGCGCAAGATCACCGTCAACTGCGTGGCCCCGGGCCTGATCGACACGGCAATGCTCGATGAGAATGTGCCGGTGGAAGAACTGATGAAAATGATCCCCGCGCAACGCATGGGCACCCCCGAAGAGGTCGCCAGTGCGGTGAACTTCCTGATGTCAGCCGAAGCCGGCTACATCACCCGCCAGGTCCTGGCCGTGAACGGGGGCCTGTGCTGATGAAACGTGTGGTAGTCACCGGCATGGCCGGCATGACCTCCCTGGGTAGCGACTGGGACACCATCGTCGCCAACTTCCGCGCCCGGCGCAGCGGTATCCGGCGCATGGACGAGTGGGATCGCTTCAGCGAACTGAACACCCGCCTGGCCGGGCCGATTGACGACTTTGTGGTGCCCGCCCACTGGACCCGCAAACAATTGCGCAGCATGGGCCGGGTCTCGCGCCTGGCGGTGTGGGCCGCCGAGCAGGCGCTGCAGGACGCAGGCCTGCTGGGCGATGCGTCGATCAAGGATGGGCGCATGGGTGTCGCCTGCGGCTCATCCACCGGCAGCACCGACGAGATCAAGGCATTCGGCAATATGCTGCTCAACTCAGTGGCCGAGGGTCTGAACGCCAACTCCTACGTGCGCATGATGCCGCACACCACGGCGGCCAATATCAGCATCTTCTTTGGCCTCACCGGGCGCCTGATCCCCACGTCCAGCGCGTGTACCAGCGGCAGCCAGGGCATCGGCTATGCCTATGAAGCGATCAAGTTCGGCCGCCTGCCACTGATGCTCGCCGGTGGCGCCGAAGAACTGTGCCCCACCGAAGCCATGGTGTTTGACGCGCTCTACGCCACCAGCCTGAAAAACGACGCGCCGCAAACCAGCCCACGGCCCTACGACAGCGGTCGCGACGGCCTGGTGATCGGCGAAGGCGGCGGCATGCTGGTGCTTGAGGAGCTGGAACATGCCCTGGCCCGTGGTGCGCATATCCATGCCGAAATCGTTGGTTTTGGCAGCAACGCCGACGGCCAGCACACCACGCGACCTGAACAGACCACCATGCGCCGCGCCATGGAGCTGGCCCTCGAAGATGCCGGCCTGGCGCCGGATGCCATCGGTTATGTGAACGGCCACGGCACCGCCACCGAACAAGGCGACATTGCCGAAACCCAGGCCACCAGCAGCCTGTTCGGCAGCCGCATGCCCATCAGCTCGCAGAAGAGTTTTCTCGGCCATACCCTGGGCGCCTGCGGGGCGCTGGAGTCGTGGTTCAGCATCGAGATGATGAACCGCGACCAGTACGTGCCGACCTTCAACCTCGATCAAGTGGACCCGCGCTGCGGCGAGCTGGATTACCTGCGCGGCGAGTTCCGCCAGATGCACAACGACTACGTGATGAACAACAACTTTGCCTTTGGCGGCGTCAACACGTCGCTGATCTTTCGCCGCTGGCAGTAAGCCTTTTATTTGATTGGAGAGAACGCAATGTCTTTGTTGCTACGCGCCACCCTTATCGCCCTGACCCTGCTGACCGCTGCCGGCTGCACCAGCAAGCCGGTGCTCAACACCCAGCACGCGCTTGCCGCCAACGAGCAGGTCAGTGAAGAGAAAATGAAACAGAGCATCCTCACCGCCCTGGACAAGCGCAACTGGACCGTGCAACGCGCCGACCCACGCCTGATCCAGGCCCAGATCAACGTGCGCAACCGCTACTACGCCGAAATCGACATTCGCTACACCGGCACCAGCTACGCCATCACTTATCGCGACAGCCAGGAACTGGGCTACAAGAACGGCAAGATCCATCGCAACTACAACCGCTGGGTGAGCATGCTCGACCGCGACATCATGACCGCGTTGCGCTCTAACGGCGCCGCGCAAGCGGGTACCGCGGCACAGTTGTTCAAGGAGACGGGGACGTCGAAGCAGAACTGATCGGCGCCTGAAAAACCGGCATCGACCTAGCACCAGAAACAACAAAGGGCGCCTTTCGGCGCCCTCTTCACAAGCAGGCTGGCTTGGCCTTAACAGCTAAAAACTGCTCACTGGAAAGTTCAGCGATTTTGTAAGTTCGTTTACCAGGCCGATCCTTACGCTTGATTCGATCAAGTCGTCCAAGGCTGACGGTGGCAACGATGTCGCATTTCGCCCAGCACACTGGGTTCGCTTTCAAGCTGCAAGTGGTGTGCGAGTACCGTCTGCGGCGCCGTGGTACTTAGGGGCACAACCGTTACCAACAGCTTATTGGTCCTGTGCCTGCGTATCACAATGACGGGTCTGATCTTGATGATTTCCGGCACCTCATAGCCTCGAAAATCACGAATCAACACACTGCCTTCTTTGGGCTGATAGAGAAGTGTCATCCATATCACTCAGTGAAAAACAAACGGTTCCGGTACCTGATATGTGAACGCCGCTACACCAACGCCTTACGCGTCAGCAGCTCGACAAACGCCTTGGCCATGGGTGACTGCTGGTCCTTGCGCTGCACCAGCCACACTGCCGTTACCGCCTCCGGGTCGAGCAAGGTGCGGTAGACCACACCGTCGATGCGGATGCGCTGGTATGACGCCGGCAACACCGAGACTCCCAACCCCGCCGCCACCAGGCCGATGATGGTCATGGCCTCGCCCGCCTCCTGGGCGAAGTGCGGGCTGAAACCGGCATCGCGGGCCAGGTTGATCAACTGTGCGTACAAACCACTACCGTAGGCCCGTGGGAAGAATACGAAGGGTTCTTCAGCCAACTGCGTCAGGTGCAAACCGCGCTCGCTGCCTTGCGCCAACGGATGCCCGGCACTGAGTACCGCCACCAGGGGCTCACGCATCAGCTCTACGACACTCAATGCATCGGGCAATGGCAACGGGCGCATCAAGCCGACCTGGATCGTTTCATCCCCCAGCGCATCAGCCACCTCGGTGCTGCTCATCTCCTGCAAATTCAAATGCACTGCCGGGAAGGCCTGGCGAAAAGCAAAAATCGCCTGTGGGATGCTGGAGTTGAACGGCGCCGAAGAGGTGAAGCCAATCTTCAGTTCCCCCAGCTCCCCCAACTGCGCTCGGCGTGCCACATCCGCAGCCTTGTCGACCTGGGCCAGTACCAGGCGGGCTTCCGTGAGGAACAAGCGCCCGGCCTCGCTCAGCTCGACCCGACGATTGGTGCGTTCGAACAACCGGGCGCCGACCTCCTGCTCCAGCGCCTGGATCTGCTGGCTCAAGGGCGGCTGAGAGATGCCCAGGACCTGGGCGGCCCGGCCGAAATGCAGCTCTTCAGCCACGGCGATGAAGTAGCGCAAGTGGCGCAATTCCATGAAAACCTCATTAGGTCGTAAAAGCTATCAAACAGGTCGAACAATATATTGGAAAGAATCATTAGCCAGCTATATTCTTTTTTGCATGGCCAGTCCTGGCTGCCTTTGCTTCCCGAGGTCCCGCGTGAAAGCTGCTGTCGCTCCGCTTGCCCAAGAACGTCCGCCCACTGCCCTGGATGAGGTGGTGGCGCAGCTCAACGACGTGTACATCGAAAAAGGTACGCCGATGTTTATGCGTACAGTGCTCGCGCTGTTTTCCGGTGGCTTTGCCACCTTTGCCCTGCTGTATTGCGTACAGCCGATGATGCCGGTGCTGTCCCACGAATTTTCCATCAACGCCGCGCAGAGCAGCCTGATCCTCTCCGTCTCCACCGCGATGCTCGCCTTTGGCCTGCTGATCACCGGGCCGATTTCCGACCGCCTGGGGCGCAAACCGGTGATGGTCACCTCGCTGTTCTGCGCAGCCGTGTGCACCATCGCCAGCGGCCTGATGCCGACCTGGGAAGGCATCCTGTGGATGCGCGCGCTGCTCGGTCTGTCCCTCAGTGGCCTGGCGGCCGTGGCCATGACCTACCTCAGCGAAGAGATCCACCCGCAGCACATCGGCCTGGCCATGGGCCTGTACATCGGCGGCAATGCGATTGGGGGCATGAGCGGGCGCCTGATCACTGGCGTGTTGATCGACTTTGTCAGCTGGCACACGGCAATGCTGATCATCGGCGCACTGGCGCTGATTGCGGCGACGGTGTTCTGGAAGATCCTGCCGCCCTCGCGCAACTTCCGCGCCAGCAGCCTCAAGCCGCGCAACCTGGTCAACGGTTTCGTCATGCACTTCAAGGATGCCGGCCTGCCCTGGCTGTTTCTTGAGGCCTTTGTGTTGATGGGGGCGTTTGTCACGCTGTTCAACTACATCGGCTACCGCTTGCTGGCCGATCCCTATGACCTGAGCCAGGCGGTGGTGGGCCTGCTGTCGGTGGTGTACCTGTCGGGCATCTACAGCTCGGCGAAGATTGGCTCGCTGGCCGACCGCCTCGGCCGCCGTCGCGTACTCTGGGCCACGATTGTGCTGATGCTGGCCGGCATCACCCTGACCCTGTTCAGCCCGCTGCCACTGATCATCATCGGCATGCTGATCTTCACCTTCGGCTTCTTCGGCGCCCACTCGGTAGCCAGCAGTTGGATCGGCCGCCGCGCCCTGAAAGCCAAGGGGCAGGCGTCGTCGCTGTACCTGTTCAGTTATTACGCAGGGTCGAGCATTGCCGGGACGGCCGGTGGGTTTTTCTGGCATTACGCCGGATGGAACGGGATTGGCGGGTTTATCATCGCGCTGCTGATCGTGGCGCTGCTGGTGGCGTTGAAACTGGCCAAGTTGCCACCGCTCAAACTGTAGGCGCTGGCTTGCCAGCGATGTGGCCCGAAGAATCACCACAAGGCTCAGGCATGTCATCGCCGGCAAGCCGGCTCCTACAACAATCGTCAGCCAATAAAAAACCGGCCTGAGCCGGTTTTTTATTAGCTGATGCTTACTCGTGATACTGCGCCGACAACTCATGCACCGCACGCAGGAACGCGCCTGCATGCTCTGGGTTCACTTCCGGGGTGATGCCATGGCCGAGGTTGAACACGTGGCCGCTGCCCTTGCCGTAGCTGGCGAGGATGCGGCCCACTTCGGCGCGGATCGCTTCCGGCTTGGCGTAGAGCACGGTCGGGTCCATGTTGCCTTGCAGGGCCACCTGGTTGCCGACGCGGCGACGGGCTTCGCCCAGGTCGCAGGTCCAGTCCAGGCCCAGCGCATCGGCGCCCGCATCAGCGATGCTTTCCAGCCACAGGCCGCCGCCCTTGGTGAACAGGATCACCGGCACTTTGCGGCCTTCGTGTTCGCGGATCAGGCCGCTGACGATTTTGCGCATGTAGGCCAGGGAGAACTCCTGGTACGCCGCCGCCGACAGGTTGCCGCCCCAGGTGTCGAAGATCTGCACCGCTTGCGCGCCGGCCATGATCTGGCCGTTGAGGTAGGACACGACCGACTGCGCCAGCTTGTCCAGCAGCAAGTGCATGGCTTGTGGGTTGTCGTAGAGCATGGCCTTGGTCTTGCGGAAGTCTTTCGACGAACCGCCTTCGACCATATAGGTGGCCAGGGTCCATGGGCTGCCGGAGAAGCCGATCAGCGGTACGCGGCCATTGAGCTCACGGCGGATGGTGCTGACGGCGTCCATCACGTAACCGAGGTCTTTGTGTGGGTCCGGGATCGGCAGGGCTTCGATGTCGGCCAGGGTGCTGATCACTTTCTTGAAGCGTGGACCTTCGCCGGTTTCAAAGTACAGGCCTTGGCCCATGGCATCGGGGATGGTCAGGATATCGGAGAAAAGAATGGCCGCATCCAGTTGTGGATAACGGTCCAGCGGCTGCATCGTGACTTCGCAGGCGAACTCCGGGTTCATGCACAAGCTCATGAAATCGCCCGCGTTGGCGCGGCTGGCGCGGTACTCCGGCAGGTAGCGACCGGCTTGACGCATCATCCACACGGGGGTGACGTCTACGGGTTGCTTGAGCAGGGCACGAAGGAAACGGTCGTTCTTGAGGGCAGTCATGTCGGCATCCGCAAAAAAAGTGCGGGCATTTTCTCAGAGCCGGACGCAAAAGGCACGGTTACAGGTCAGCCTTTTGTCTATCGGGTCAATTTGTCGCGGACATGAAAGCACCGCAAAACAAATGTGGGAGCGGGCTTGCTCGCGAATGCGGGTTGTCAGTGGACATATCTGGTCACTGTTAGATCGCATTCGCGAGCAAGCCCGCTCCCACATTTTTGATCCCATTCCAGGGGGATCAGTATTAGACCTGCAAGTAGTCCAGGATGCCCTCGGCGGCGTTGCGGCCTTCGAAGATCGCCGTCACCACCAGGTCAGAGCCGCGCACCATATCGCCACCGGCGAAGATTTTCGGGTTGCTGGTCTGGTGCTTGTACTGGCCTTGTTCCGGGGCCACGACGCGGCCCTGGCTGTCGGTCTGGATCTGGAACTGCTCGAACCACGGCGCCGGGCTTGGGCGGAAGCCGAAAGCGATGACCACGGCGTCAGCCGGGATGATCTCTTCGGAACCCGGGATCGGCTCGGGGCTGCGGCGGCCACGGGCGTCCGGTTCGCCGAGACGGGTCTCGACCACCTTCACGCCTTCGACGCGGTCTTCGCCGACGATCGCGATCGGCTGGCGGTTGTAGAGGAATTTCACGCCTTCTTCCTTGGCGTTCTTCACCTCTTTGCGCGAGCCCGGCATGTTGGCCTCGTCACGGCGATAGGCACAGGTCACCGACTTGGCGCCCTGGCGGATCGACGTACGGTTGCAGTCCATCGCGGTGTCACCACCGCCCAGTACCACGACCTTCTTGCCTTTCATGTCGACGAAATCTTCCGGCGACTTTTCAAAGCCCAGGTTGCGGTTGACGTTGGCGATCAGGAAGTCGAGCGCGTCATACACGCCCGGCAGGTCCTCACCGGCAAAGCCGCCCTTCATGTAGGTGTAGGTGCCCATGCCCATGAATACCGCATCGTATTCTTCGAGCAGTTGCTCCATGGTGATGTCTTTGCCGATTTCGGTGTTGAGACGGAACTCGATACCCATGCCGGTGAAGACTTCGCGGCGATTACTCAGCACGGTCTTTTCCAGCTTGAACTCGGGGATGCCGAAGGTCAGCAGGCCACCGATTTCCGGGTTCTTGTCGAACACCACCGGGGTCACACCGCCACGCACCAGCACGTCAGCACAACCCAGGCCCGCCGGGCCCGCGCCGATAATCGCCACGCGCTTGCCGGTCGGCTTGACCTTGGACATGTCCGGGCGCCAGCCCATGGCGAACGCGGTGTCGGTGATGTACTTCTCCACCGAGCCGATGGTCACCGCACCAAAGCCGTCGTTGAGGGTGCAGGCACCCTCGCACAGACGATCCTGGGGACACACCCGGCCGCAGACTTCCGGCAGGGTGTTGGTCTGGTGCGACAGCTCGGCGGCGGCGAGGATATTGCCCTCGGCCACCAGCTTGAGCCAGTTGGGAATGAAGTTGTGCACCGGGCACTTCCATTCGCAATACGGGTTACCGCACCCCAGGCAGCGGTGGGCCTGATCGGCCGAGTGCTGGGGTTTGAAGGGTTCGTAGATCTCCACGAACTCTTTCTTGCGTTGACGCAACAGTTTCTTCTTCGGATCTTTGCGCCCGACATCGATGAACTGGAAGTCGTTATTCAGACGTTCAGCCATGTTAAAACCTCATCAAACTCTTCAGGCGCATATCACTGCGGGTTGGCACGGATGCTGGAAAGCAACGATTTCAGGTTGGCAGCCTTGGGCTTGACCAGCCAGAAACGACGCAGGTAATCATCGAGGTTCTCGGCGAGGTTACGACCCCATTCGCTGCCGGTTTCCTCGACGTACTCGTCCAGCACGTGCTGCAAGTGGTTCCGGTAGGACTCCATGGCCTCGCCGCTGATCCGCTGGATCTCGACCAACTCGTGGTTGACCTTGTCGACGAAGGTGTTGTCCTGGTCCAGCACGTAGGCGAAACCGCCAGTCATGCCCGAACCGAAGTTGTAACCGGTCTTGCCCAAGACGCAGACAAAACCACCGGTCATGTACTCGCAGCAGTGATCGCCAGTGCCTTCGACCACGGTGTGGGCACCGGAGTTACGCACGGCGAAACGCTCGCCGGCCGTACCGGCAGCGAACAGCTTGCCACCGGTAGCGCCGTACAAGCAGGTGTTGCCGATGATGGCACTGTCCTGGGTCTTGTAGATGCTACCCGCTGGCGGAACGATCACCAGCTTGCCGCCGGTCATGCCCTTGCCCACGTAGTCGTTGGCGTCGCCTTCGAGGTACATGTGCAGGCCGCCGGCGTTCCACACGCCAAAGCTCTGGCCCGCAGTACCCTTGAAGCGGAAGGTGATCGGCGCCTTGGCCATGCCCTGGTTGCCGTGTTTGCGGGCGATTTCGCCGGAGATCCGCGCGCCGATGGAACGGTCGCAGTTGCAGATATCCAGGGCGAACTCGCCACCGCTGGCGTCATTGATCGAGGAGCCGGCCATGTCGACCATTTTCTCGGCCAACAGGCCTTTGTCGAACGGCGGGTTGCGATCCACCTGGCAGAATTGCGGCTTGTCTGCCGGGATGTGATCGCTGCCCAACAGCGGCGTCAGGTCCAGGTGCTGTTGCTTGGCGGTCTGGCCTTCGAGGATGTCCAGCAGATCGGTACGCCCGATCAGCTCTTCCAGGGAGCGCACGCCGAGCTTGGCCAGCCATTCACGGGTTTCTTCGACGACGTAGGTGAAGAAGTTCACCACCATGTCGACGGTGCCGATGTAGTGATCCTTGCGCAGCTTCTCGTTCTGCGTGGCCACGCCGGTCGCGCAGTTGTTCAGGTGGCAGATGCGCAGGTATTTGCAGCCCAGGGCGATCATCGGTGCGGTACCGAAGCCGAAGCTTTCGGCGCCGAGGATCGCGGCCTTGATCACGTCGAGGCCGGTTTTCAGGCCGCCGTCGGTCTGCACCCGAACCTTGCCGCGCAGATCGTTGCCGCGCAGGGTCTGGTGAGTCTCGGCCAGGCCCAGCTCCCACGGTGCGCCGGCGTACTTGATCGAGGTCAGCGGCGAAGCGCCGGTGCCGCCGTCATAGCCGGAGATGGTGATCAGGTCGGCATAGGCCTTGGCCACGCCAGCGGCGATGGTGCCGACGCCGGCTTCCGCGACCAGTTTCACCGAGACCAGAGCCTGCGGGTTGACTTGCTTGAGGTCGAAAATCAGCTGCGACAAGTCTTCAATCGAGTAGATGTCGTGGTGCGGCGGCGGCGAAATCAGGGTCACGCCCGGCACTGCATAACGCAGCTTGGCGATCAGACCGTTGACCTTGCCGCCTGGCAGTTGGCCGCCCTCACCGGGCTTGGCGCCCTGGGCGACTTTGATCTGCAGCACTTCGGCGTTGACCAGGTATTCCGGGGTTACGCCGAAACGGCCAGTGGCGACCTGCTTGATTTTCGAACTCTTGATGGTGCCGTAGCGCGCCGGGTCTTCGCCACCTTCGCCGGAGTTGGAACGCGCACCCAGGCGGTTCATGGCTTCGGCCAGGGCTTCGTGGGCCTCGGGAGACAAGGCGCCCAGGGAGATACCGGCAGAGTCGAAACGCTTGAGGATCGACTCCAGTGGTTCGATTTCGCTGATAGCCAACGGTGTGTCCAGGGTTTTCACCTGGAACAGGTCGCGGATCATCGACACCGGGCGGTTATCCACCAGCGCGGTGTATTCCTTGAACTTGGCGTAGTCGCCCTGCTGCACAGCGGCTTGCAGGGTGCTGACCACGTCCGGGTTGTAGGCGTGGTATTCGCCACCGTGCACGAACTTGAGCAGGCCACCTTGCTGGATCGGCTTGCGCGCGCTCCAGGCCTCCAAGGCCAGGGCTTTCTGCTCGGCTTCGATATCGACGAAACGCGCGCCCTTGATGCGGCTTGGCACGCCACGGAAACTCAGTTCGCAGACTTCTTCCGACAGGCCGATGGCCTCGAACAACTGCGCGCCACGGTAAGAGGTGACGGTGGAGATGCCCATCTTCGACAGGATCTTCAGCAAGCCCTTGGTGATGCCTTTACGGTAGTTCTTGAATACCTCGTAGAGGTCACCCAACACTTCACCGGTACGGATCAGGTCACCCAGCACTTCGTACGCGAGGAACGGGTAAACGGCCGAGGCGCCAAAGCCGATCAGCACCGCAAAGTGGTGCGGGTCGCGGGCGGTGGCGGTTTCGACGAGGATGTTGGAGTCGCAACGCAGGCCTTTTTCGGTCAGGCGATGGTGCACCGCGCCGGTAGCCAGGGACGCGTGGATCGGCAGCTTGCCTGGGGCTATATGGCGGTCGGTCAGCACGATCTGGGTACGACCGGCGCGCACGGCTTCTTCAGCCTGATCGGCGACGTTGCGCACAGCGGCTTCCAGGCCGAGGCTCTCGTCGTAGTTCAGGTCGATGATCTGCCGGTCGAAGCCTGGACGCTCCAGGGTCATCAGCGAACGCCACTTGGCCGGGGAAATCACCGGCGAGCTGAGGATCACGCGCGAAGCGTGCTCTGGCGATTCCTGGAAGATATTGCGCTCGGCACCGAGGCACACTTCCAGGGACATGACGATGGCTTCACGCAGCGGGTCGATCGGCGGGTTGGTGACCTGGGCGAACTGCTGGCGGAAATAGTCATACGGCGTGCGCACGCGCTGGGACAGCACGGCCATCGGCGTATCGTCGCCCATGGAGCCGACCGCCTCGTAGCCTTGCTCGCCGAGTGGGCGCAGCACCTGGTCGCGCTCCTCGAACGTGACCTGGTACATCTTCATGTACTGCTTGAGCTGGTCGACGTCATAGAACGCCGAACCGTGGTCGTTGTCTTCCATGGTCGCCTGGATACGCAGGGCGTTCTTGCGCAGCCATTGCTTGTACGGGTGACGCGACTTCAAGCGGTTGTCGATGGCATCGGTGTCGAGAATCTGCCCGGTTTCGGTGTCCACGGCGAGGATCTGGCCAGGGCCGACGCGGCCTTTGGCAATCACGTCTTCAGGCTGGTAGTTCCACACGCCAACTTCCGAAGCCAGGGTGATGAAGCCGTTGGTGGTGGTCACCCAACGCGCCGGGCGCAGGCCGTTACGGTCGAGCAGGCACACCGCGTAGCGACCATCGGTCATGACCACGCCGGCCGGGCCGTCCCACGGTTCCATGTGCATCGAGTTGTACTCATAGAACGCCCGCAGATCGGGGTCCATGGTCTCGACGTTCTGCCACGCAGGCGGAATGATCATGCGCACGCCACGGAACAAGTCGATGCCGCCGGTGACCATCAGTTCGAGCATGTTGTCCATGCTCGAGGAGTCGGAACCCACACGGTTGACCAGTGGGCCGAGCTCTTCGAGGTCCATCAGGTCGTTGGCGAACTTGGTGCGACGGGCCACGGCCCAGTTGCGGTTGCCGGTGATCGTGTTGATCTCGCCGTTGTGGGCGAGGAAGCGGAATGGCTGGGCCAGCGGCCATTTCGGCAGGGTATTGGTGGAGAAGCGCTGGTGGAACACGCAGATCGCGGTTTGCAGGCGCTCATCACTCAGGTCCGGATAGAAGGCGGTCAAGTCCGCCGGCATCATCAGGCCTTTATAAATGATGGTCTTGTGGGAAAAGCTGCAGATGTAGTGATCGGTGTCCAGGGCGTTGGCCACGGACGAACGGCGACGCGAGGTGAACAGCTTGATCGCCATGTCCTGGTCGCTCAGGCCGTCGCCTGCGATAAACACTTGTTCGATCTGCGGCAGGCGCTCATGGGCCAGGCGGCCGAGCACGCTGGTGTCGATCGGCACTTTGCGCCAGCCAACGAGTTGCAGGCCGGCGGCGAGGATCTCGCGGTTCATGTTCTCGCGAGCGGCCTCGGCTTTGACCGGGTCCTGGTTGAAGAACACCATGCCCACCGCGTATTGCTTGGGCAAATCGGCGCCGAAGGTTTCCTTGGCGACAGCGCGCAGGAACAGGTCGGGCTTTTGAATCAGCAAGCCACAACCGTCACCGGTTTTGCCGTCGGCGTTGATCCCACCGCGGTGGGTCATGCAGGTCAGGGCCTCGATGGCCGTTTGCAGAAGGGTATGACTGGGTTCGCCCTGCATATGGGCTATCAGGCCGAAACCACAGTTATCCTTGAATTCGTCGGGTTGGTACAGACCTGCTTTCATAGACACTTTCTCACCAGGCTGCCTCTTATTTCGAGGCAAATTTCTTTTCAATTCAACCGGTTACCTTCCACGCCGAACGTACGCCGGCTTAGCGGGGGCAAAAGGGAGGTCATTGTACACACCGACACAGACGCCCACAAATTTGGCGACGAACTGTCGCAAATCTATGTCGCATTTATGAAAGGTTTAAAGCGATATGCTGTGCTAGTCAAAACTTTTTTAATTCTGACTGCTACTACTCAAAAGCCACTGTGGCGCAGACACCACAAAGCGCGCGGCCTTCAGGGCTGCACGCTGTTGTAGTTTTTTTGAGGTGCTGGGAGGGCGACCTGGGTAAGGTCGCCGGTTCTTCAGCGAGTTGTTGCGAGTTCTTGTTGAACGCTGGCAACAGTGCGAGGCCAAGGTTTACCAGCCTGGACCTTCGCTGGCAAGGCTTTGATAGCGGAATCGGCAGCCGCACGGCTCGGGAAACTGCCGTAGGTGATCACGTAGAGAGGCTTGCCGTTGAGCACTTTCTTGAAGTAACGGTACTCGCCGCCGTGCTCTTTGACGAACGCCTGGGCGTTGCCTTCGGAGCTGGTGCCGAGGATCTGCACCACATAGTTCTTGGCCGGTTGGCTGCCGTACCAGCCGCTGCCGGCAGCAGCCTTGGCCACGGTCACCGGTTTTTCAGCAGGCTTGGCGGCTGGCGCGGGCTTGGCCACCGGGGCTGGCGTCGGCTTGACCACTGGCGCCGGGGCTGGCTTGGCGGTGGCAACCTGGGTCGGCGCAGGCGTTGGCTTGGCCGCCGGCACAGGTGCCGGGCTGGCGGTTTCACCAGGTGGCGGAGCTACGGTGGTAACGGTCGGCGGCGTGGCGCTGGAGCCTTCTACCGGCACACCGTCGTCGCCTTCGGAGATGGCGCCGGCCTCTTCTGCCAACGGGCCACGCATGACCGGCTGGCCAACCATCGGCAGGTTGGTAGGCTGGCCGGAACCGGCAAACTCAACGGCAGGTGCGCCATTGGTGGTGGGCTTGCCCAGTGGCAGTTGTGCCTGCTCGGTAGGCGCGCCTGGTGCGGTCGGTGCCTTGCTGCGGCCAGGAATCAACCAGGCGGCGGCTACGGCAACCACGACAACGGCAGAAATCGCCAGTACGTGTTTCTTCGGCATGGTGAACCCCATCTTTGGACGCTTAACCGCAGAGCGGCTGGCAATCATGGCTTCGATCATTGCATCGCGGGCAACCTGGTTGATGGTGCCAGGCCAGCCGTCGGAGCTTTCGTGAATATCAGAGATCTGCTGGGCAGAAAAAAGTTCGATGCCCTGGCCGGCACCTTCAAGGCGCTGGGCCAGGTACTCGCGGGTTTCTTCTTCTTCGTAGGGCTGCAATTCGATGACGTGAAACAGCTCTTGCTCGCCACTGAGCTGCTCCAGATCGGCAATCAGCGACGCCTCACCGAACAGGAAGACATGGGGACGACCTTCCGGCGTACCCGCCGCCAGGGCCAGCAACGCTTCCAGAGCGGACTCGTCGAGCTGCTCGGCATCGTCCACCAGCAGGTAGACTTCCTGGCCAGTCAGGCCCAACTGCACCACTTGCTTGAGAATGGCGGTGGGCTCGGCATTCGCCACGTCCAGCGCCTGGGCAACCTGGCGCAGCACGCCTGCCGCATCGCCGGCACCACGGGCGGAAACCACCACGCTCTGCACCGATTGCTTGTTGGTGCTGGCCACCAGGGCCTGGCGCAGCAAAGTCTTGCCGCTGCCCAGGGGGCCAGTGACCACCAGCAGCAACTGGCTGTAGCGCGCCAGGTGATGCAACTGCCCCAGCACCGGCTTGCGCTGCGCAGGGAAAAACTTGAAACCGGGAACCCGTGGCGCAAAAGGGTCGTGGCTCAACTGGTAATGGCCGAGGAAAGCCTCGTCGGCATGCAAACTAGTCATCGGGATCTGGTTAACCTTTCAGCTGGGCCAGGGCGCGGTAATCCGCTCCCAGCGTGGCCTGTAGAATCTCTTTCGGATAATCGTCGGTCACTACCGCTTCGCCCATTCGGCGCAACAGCACCAGACGCAAACGACCATCGATCACTTTTTTGTCTATCGCCATATGTTCAAGGAAATCAGCCTCGGTCATCTCCTCAGGGGGGATGACCGGCAACCCGGCGCGCTGGAACAGGCGGATACCGCGATCACGCTCTTGGACACTGATCCAGCCCAGGCGTTGCGACATCTCCAACGCTATCACTGTGCCAGCCGCTACGGCCTCTCCATGCAACCAGACACCATAGCCCATGTGAGTTTCAATCGCATGGCCGAAGGTGTGGCCCAGGTTCAAGGTGGCACGCACACCAGACTCACGTTCGTCGGCATTGACCACCAGCGCCTTGGCCGCGCAGGAGCGGGAGATGGCTTCGGTCAGCGCCACCTGATCCAGGTTGCGCAAGGCATCGACGTGCTCTTCAAGCCAGGTCAGGAACGGCTCGTCGCAGATCAACCCGTACTTGATGACTTCCGCCAGGCCCGCCGACAGCTCGCGGGGCGGCAAGGTGTTGAGGGTAGCGGTGTCGATCAACACAGCATTGGGCTGGTAGAACGCGCCAACCATGTTTTTGCCCAGGGGATGGTTGATCCCGGTCTTGCCGCCCACCGACGAATCGACCTGGGACAGCAGGGTGGTCGGCACCTGGATAAAGTCCACACCACGCTGGTAACAGGCCGCCGCAAAACCGGCCATGTCGCCGATCACGCCGCCACCAAGGGCCACTACCGTGGTCCGCCGGTCGTGGCGCGCGGTGAGCAGGCCGTCAAAAATCAGCTGCAGGGTTTCCCAGTTCTTGAAGGCTTCGCCGTCGGGAAGAATCACCGAGATCACCGAATACGCCGCAAGGCTGCGACTCAGGCGCTCAAGGTAGAGCGGCGCCACGGTCTCGTTGGAGATGATCGCCACTTGTCGCCCGGCAATGTGCGGCGCGAGCAACTCGGGCTGGTCCAACAAACCCTCGCCAATATGGATCGGGTAGCTACGCTCGCCAAGATCGACCTTAAGTGTCTGCATGTGTCCCCGCGCTGAAGATGGAAGCAGGCGTCCTGCCTTGTATTAACGTTGTCGGCACCGTCGAGATCGGACGCTGCCTGATGGCTCTACGCCACACCTCGGACGGCTGTAACGCGCTGCCGAGGATAGCGCATTTCGGCCCTGGCTTTAACGGGGCGGCAGTTGCTGCAGGCGCTCGAGAATGTCGATTACGACCATGCGCGGTGGCCGTTCATCGGTTTCCACCACCAGATCGGCGATTTCCCGATAAAGCGGATCGCGCAGCGCCAGCAAGTCACGCAGGGTTTTCTCGGGGTTGGCGGTGCGCAGTAATGGCCGGTTGCGGTCACGGGCGGTGCGCCCGACCTGCTGCTCGACCGACGCATGCAAATAGATCACCCGACCGCCAGCATGCAGCGCCCGCCGATTTTCCTCGCGCATCACGGCGCCGCCGCCGGTGGCCAATACCACGCCATCGCAGCCGCACAGCTCGGCAATCATTGCCTGCTCGCGATCACGAAAGCCCAGCTCGCCTTCCTTATCGAAGATCCACGGGATATTGGCGCCCGTGCGCAATTCAATTTCCTTATCGGAGTCTTTGAACGGCAGGCGCAGCTCTTTGGCCAGCAAACGGCCGATGGTGCTTTTTCCAGCCCCCATCGGCCCTACAAGAATCAAATTTCGCACAGAATCAACGACTCACAGCAATCGCCTGGTTATTCATAATACGCGGAGTCAGGAATACCAGCAGCTCGGATTTTCTTTGGGCAACCACATCACGCCGGAAAAGGCGGCCAAGATACGGCACATCGCCCAAAAATGGCACTTTATCTACCACCTTGCTTTGGTTTTTGGAGAAAACCCCACCGAGGACGATGGTCTCGCCGTCCCTGACCAGAACCTTGGCGTTGACCTCGTTCTTCTTGATCGGCGGCACATCGTTGAGTTTGTTCAGGTAGTCGGGCTCATCCTTGGTCACCCGAACCTCCATGATCACCTGGTCATCGGGGGTGATTTGCGGCGTCACTTCCAGGGACAGCGAGGCTTCCTTGAACGAGACCGAGGTCGCCCCCTCGGACGTGGCTTCCTGGTAAGGAATCTCGGTGCCCTTGAGAATCCGCGCGGTTTCCTTGTTGGAGGTGACCACCTTGGGCTGGGAGATCACTTCGCCATTGCCGCCTTTTTCCATGGCCGTGAGTTCCAGGTCCAGCAGCACGTTATCGGTGATAAAGGCGATGCCCAGGCCGGAGCTCGGGCTTACCACGCCCAGGTCAACGAACGGTGAGCTATCGGGCGACTCGCCCTCACCGGACGGTTTTTTATCGACCCCGCCCCCACTCCAATTACCTTTACTGCGCAGCAACCCGCCCCAGCGCACCCCCACGCTTTTGTCATAGTCGACATTGGCCTCGACTATCCGCGCCTCGATCATCACCTGGCGTACCGGCACATCCAACTGACTGACGATGCGCCGCAGCTCCTCCAGGCGCTCGCCCGTCTGGTAGGCGATGATGTTGTTGGTGCGGTCATCCACCGTCACCGAACCGCGCTCATCGGTCGCCCCCTCCAGCCCGGTCACCGACTGGAACAGCTTGGCCAGCTCAGACGCCTTGGCGTAATTGACTTGCAGCAGCTCCCGACGCAGTGGCGTCAGCTCGGTCATCAACTTGCGCGACTCCAGGGCCAGCAACTCCCGTGCGGCCAGTTCCTCGGCCGGGGCCACCAGCAGCACGTTGGCGGTCACCCGCCGGTCCAGGCCCTTGGCCTGCAACACCAGGTCCAGGGCCTGGTCCCACGGCACATCCTTGAGGCGCAGGGTTATCGAGCCTTGCACATCATCACCGGCCACCAGGTTGAGCCCGGCCACATCGGCAATCTGCTGCAAGACAGCGCGCACCTCAATGTCCTGAAAGTTGAGGGACAGCCTGTTGCCGGTAAATGGGCCACGCGCTGTGTTCAAGGGCGAACTACCGGGAGGAGGCAATTGAATCAGGTCGATTCGCTTGGGCACAGCCTCAGTCATCGGTGCTGTGAACGCTATCCATAGCGCCACACCGAAGGACGAAATAATCCTTTTCATTTTTTGCTTCCGTTATGAGTTCACGTTCAATACCAAAGTGCGCGGACGCTCAAGCCAGGCGCCCTCACCGTCGGGGAAAAGCTCGACCAGCTCCAACTGCCCCTCATGGATCGCCACGACGCGCCCATGATCAGTCCCCAGGTAATCCCCCACCGCCAGGCGATGAACACCCGCCGCGCCGCGTAGCAGGGCAAACGTCTGCGCGCCCAGCGACAGGGTGCCGACCATCTGGAACTGATCCACGGCAAACCCTTCGAGAAACTGCCGGGGGCGGTCGAGGTCCGGCGCAGCTCCAGGCTTGCCGGTAGGACGACTGGCGGGCTGGTCCGGCGGCTGGAAGGGGTCACGCAGGGGTGGCGAACTGGAGACAAACCGTGGCCCCGGTCTCGCCACGGGTACCTCATCCGCCATAGGCAGCGCTTGCTGGCGAATCGTTTGCAACTCGTCATTCAGTGCCTGCAACTGCGGGTCACTGTCGCATCCAGCAAGCAATACCAGGCCCAGGCCCACAACCTTGAGACGGCTCATGGCAATGGTCCCTGGTCGCTGTACCTGTAGGTTTTGGCGAGCATCGTCAGGCTCAGCAATGCGCCGCCCTGGGGATCCGCAGGACGAATGACAAAGTCATGCAGGGTAACGATCTGCGGCAACCCGGCCACGCCACTGACGAAGGCCAGGAGGTCGTGATAGGTGCCTAGCAGCTTGAGCTGCATCGGCCGCTCGACGAACACCGGCTGCACGTGTTCATCCAGCACACTGAGCTGCTCCACCAGTACCCCGCTGAGCTGCCCCAGCCGAGTGAAGTCGTCCAGCAGACCGGGCATTTGCCTCAGCGTCGGCATTTGGCGCAACTGTTCAGTGAAGGCGGTGCGCAGGGTTTCAAGCTCGCGCACCACGCTGTCATGCTGCGCGGCTTGCCGGGCTTTGGCCGCAAACTGCTGGCGCAGGCTTATCTCTCCCACCTCGTGACGCTGCAAGACCTCGCGCGCGCTGCTCAGGTAGACAGCATTCCCGACCATCAGCACCAGCAAGGCAAGCACCGCGCCCACCACAATCCGGCCAGCCAAAGGCCAGTGGGCGGTGTTGCGGTACAGCGTGGAGAGTTGCGGGAGTGCCAGCCCTGACAGGCTGGACCCAAGGCTCACCGCAGCGTCTCCTGATGCTCCCCATGGTCCACCATCAACTGGAAGGCGCTACCCGCACCGCCCTCCTCGGCCCGTACATGGCGCAGATTAGGCGCACGCAGGGTATTGGAGGCTTCCAGGCTCCGCATCAGCCGGGCGACATCATCGCTGGACACCGCCGTACCAGTGACCTCCACCGATGCGCCACTGACGCTGACCTCGCTCAGTTGAACCCCATCTGGCATGGCGCGGGCCAACTGGTCGAGAAACTCCTGGCCCGATGTGCGATGGCCCTGGAGGTCTTCGACCACCTTCATCCGCTCCATCAACTGCTGACGCTGCTCACGCAACTCGTCGATGGTCTTGATACGCGAATCCAATACCGTGACTTGCTTGCTCAAGTGGTTGTTACGAGCCACCTGCCGATCAATCGCGCGGTCGATGACCCGGTCGGCCAGCCAGACGGCGACCAAGGCAATAGTGGTAATCACCAACAGGAAAATCAGAAAAAATTTGCGACGGCGCTCAGCGCGTTCTTCACGCCAGGGTAAAAGGTTGATTCTTGTCATCAATCGAAACTCCTGAGGGCCAAACCGCAGGCGACCCGCAATCCCTGGGCATCGGCAGCCCATTGTGCACTATTGATCCCACTCCCCGGCACTATCCGGGCGACCACCTGATCGGTCATCCGCGCCAGGGCAAACGCCTCTACATCCACCACTCGAGCAACCAGGCCGGCCATGGCCAGCACCGCTTCGCGCGCTTCTACCTGCTCCTTGAGGCATGCCACAAGCAGCACATCAACATAACCGGGTTCACGACTCGATGGGCCCTGGACCTGAAAATCAATTGCAACCTCATCCAACGGATAAGGAATGTACTGGTCAGCTTCGCAGCGCAGGCGCTGCTCCATCTCGCCTGCTTCAAGCCCCGCCTCCAGCGCAACCACCCGGCTGATCACCGAAGGGCCCGCCACGGCAACCGCCGCATGGGCGACCTGGGTCCGCGCCCGGAACAATGCCTTGGAAAGGGTCTGCGCGACAACCTCCAGATCAACGATATTACTGTCGACCACCGCATGCCCCGGTAAAGGCTGGCTCGCATACGCGTGCACTGCATAGCCATCGCCGGCGCGGGCCAGCTCCAGAACCTTCACGCCGCTGTCCTGGATGTCCACACCCAGCACGGTATCGGCTTTTTGCCTGAAAAATCCCTTTCTCATAAAACTCCCTAAAGCTTTGCCTGTCTCAGGGCTGGTCAGTTCCGGGCTTGATGCATTCGGTCGGCTCGGTTGAGCGGCGCCCATGACGCCCCGAGGCGAAAAATGCTTTAATGCCCAGCGTTTTTTCCCGCTTTTTATCTGCAGGTCGGGTCGATACATCCTTAGTCATGCCTATCCCGACACCTAACCCATTCTTTTCTCTGGAAATCCAAAAGCCTTGATTCGTCTGCTGAAGTTTTTCGGGTACTCCTTCGTCGCTATCGTTTGCGGGCTGCTGCTCGTGTTCAGCGGCGCCTATCTCTACCTTAGTCCGGGATTGCCATCGGTAGAGGCCCTGAGAAGTATCCAGTTGCAGATTCCTTTGCGGGTCTACAGCAGCGATGAAAAACTGATCGCGGAGTTCGGCGAAATGCGCCGCACCCCGATCCGTTTCGCCGACATTCCACCCAATTTCATCAATGCCCTGTTATCGGCCGAAGACGATAATTTTGCCAACCACTATGGCGTGGACCCCAGCAGCCTGGTGCGTGCAGCCACGCAGCTGGTAAAAAGCGGACACATTCAATCGGGCGGCAGCACCATCACCATGCAGGTGGCGAAGAACTTCTTCCTCACCAGCGAGCGCAGCTTCTCGCGCAAAGCCACGGAAATCCTCCTGGCGCTGCAGATCGAACGCCAACTGACCAAGGACGAAATCCTTGAGCTGTACGTCAACAAGATCTACCTGGGCAATCGGGCCTATGGGATCGAGGCAGCGTCCCAGGTGTACTACGGCAAGTCGATTCGTGATGCCAGCCTGGCACAAATGGCAATGATTGCCGGCCTGCCCAAGGCCCCGTCACGCTTTAACCCGCTGGCCAACCCGGCCCGCAGCAAGGAGCGCCGCGACTGGATCCTGGGGCGCATGTACAAGCTGGGCAAGATCGACCAGAGCGCCTATGAAAGCGCGGTGGCCGAGCCGTTGAACGCCAGCTACCACGTGCCGACGCCCGAGGTCAGCGCGCCGTATATCGCCGAAATGGCCCGCGCCGAAATGGTCGGCCGCTATGGCAGCGATGCCTACACCGAAGGTTTCCGTGTCACCACGACCATTCCGAGCAACTTGCAGGAAATCGCCAACCACGCGGTGCATGAGGGCCTGATCGCCTATGACCAGCGCCACGGCTACCGTGGGCCGGAATCGCGCCTGCCAGGCAAGACCCTGAGCGCCTGGACGGTTGAACTGGGCAAGCAGCGCTCCATCAGCGGCCTGGATCCGGCCATCGTCACCCAGATTAAAAAAGATGGCGTGCAGGTCCTGACCCGCAGCGGCGAAGAACATGTGGCGTGGGACAGCATGAAGTGGGCCCGCCCTTTCCTGAACACCAACAGCATGGGGCCGATGCCCAAGCAGCCATCTGATGTGGCCCAGGTCGGCGACCTGATCCGCGTGCAGCGCCAGAAGGACGACAGCCTGAAATTCAGCCAGGTCCCGGTCGCCCAGGGCGCCCTGGTCTCCCTGGACCCGCAGAACGGTGCGATCCGCGCCCTGGTCGGTGGCTTCGCCTTCGAGCAGAGCAACTACAACCGCGCCACCCAGGCCAAGCGCCAGCCGGGCTCCAGCTTCAAACCGTTTGTCTACAGTGCCGCGCTGGATAACGGCTATACCGCCGCCAGCCTGGTCAACGACGCGCCTATCGTGTTTGTCGACGAGTACCTGGACAAGGTCTGGCGTCCGAAGAACGATACCAATACCTTCCTCGGTCCGATCCGCGTGCGCGAGGCGCTGTACAAGTCGCGCAACCTGGTGTCGATCCGCTTGCTGCAGGCGATGGGCGTGGGCAAGACCATCGACTACATGACCCGCTTCGGCTTCAACAAGCAGGACCTGCCGCCAAACCTGTCCCTGGCCCTGGGCACCGCGACCCTCACGCCAATGGAGATCGCCACCGGCTGGAGTGTGTTTGCCAACGGCGGCTACAAAGTCACGCCGTACCTGATCGACAAGATCGAAAGCCGCAACGGCGACACACTGTTTGTCGCCAACCCACCGAGCGTGCCCAACGGCGTCGCCGCCAGCGATGGCCTGGCTGCACCGGCCAACAGCGGTATCACCATCGAACCGACACCCGGTGCTGCACCCACTGATGCCACGCCGGCTCCAGCCGCACCAGCGGTGGCGGAGCGGATTGTCGATGGCCGCACCACCTATATTCTCACCAGCATGTTGCAGGACGTGATCAAGCGCGGCACCGGCCGCCGCGCCCTGGCCCTGGGCCGTACGGACCTGGCGGGCAAGACCGGTACCACCAACGAATCCAAGGACGCCTGGTTCTCCGGTTATAACGCCGACTACATCACCACCGTCTGGACCGGCTACGACCAGCCAGAAAGCCTCGGTCGCCGCGAATACGGCGGCACCGTCGCCCTGCCGATCTGGATGAGCTACATGGGCGGCGCCCTCAAGGACAAGCCGGCCCACACCCAGGCCGAGCCGGAAGGCATCCTCAGCCTGCGCATCGACCCGATCAGCGGCCGCGCCGCCGCACCGGGCACGCCAAATGCGTACTTTGAACTATTCAAGAGCGAAGACACGCCGCCGTCGATGAATGAACTGGGCAATGGCGTGGCACCGGGCAGCCCGTTGCCGGCGGATGAATCTGCGCCGATCGACTTGTTCTGATAAACACAGATCCAACTGTGGGAGCGGGTTTGTGTGGGAGCGGGCTTGCCCGCGAAGACGTCGGCCCAGCAAACATTGATGTTGACTGAGCCACTGCTTTCGCGGGCAAGCCCGCTCCCACATTGGACGGTGCACACTCCCCCGTTTTGCAGCCACAAAAAAAGCCCCGACTCGCAAGAGCCGGGGCTTTTTGTTGGTGCGCTACAACGGTTTAGCCGTTGAACACATCATCCACGCTTTGCAGCGGGTAGTTCTTCGGATACGGCAGGGTTGCCACACCTGTCTCGATGGCGGCCTTGGCCACGGCATCGGAGATCACGGTGATCAGGCGCTTATCCATTGGTTTTGGAATGATGTACTCACGGCCGAATTCCAGCTTGGCGCCACCGTAGGCGTCGCATACGTCCTGAGGCACTGGCAGCTTGGCCAGTTCACGCAGGGCGTTGGCGGCAGCCACCTTCATCTCTTCGTTGATGCGCTTGGCGCGAACGTCCAGGGCGCCACGGAAGATGAATGGGAAGCCCAGTACGTTGTTGACCTGGTTCGGGTAGTCCGAACGGCCAGTGGCCATGATCACGTCGTTACGGGTGGCGTGTGCCAGTTCCGGGGCGATTTCCGGATCAGGGTTCGAGCAGGCGAACACGATCGGGTTGGCCGCCATGGACTTCAGGCCTTCAGCGCTCAGCAGGTTCGGGCCGGACAGGCCAACGAACACGTCAGCACCATCCAGTGCGTCAGCCAGGGTGCGCTTGGAGGACGGGTGGGCAAACATCGCCTTGTACTGGTTCAGGTCGGTACGCTCGGACTGGATCACGCCCTTGCTGTCGACCATGTAGATGTTTTCAAGGCGCGCGCCCATGCTCACGATCAGCTTCATGCAGGAGATAGCCGCTGCACCAGCGCCCAGGCAGACGATTTTCGCGTCGGACAGGGTTTTGCCAGCGATTTCCAGGGCGTTGATCATGCCGGCCGCAGTAACGATCGCGGTGCCGTGCTGGTCATCGTGGAATACCGGGATGTCGCACTGTTCGATCAGGGCCTTTTCGATCTCGAAGCACTCAGGTGCCTTGATGTCTTCCAGGTTGATGCCACCAAAGGTGATGGAGATGCGCTTGACGGTGTCGATGAAGGCTTGCGGGCTTTCGGAGTCGACTTCGATGTCGAATACGTCGATGCCGGCAAAGCGCTTGAACAGTACGCCCTTGCCTTCCATCACTGGCTTGGAAGCCAATGGGCCGAGGTTACCCAGGCCGAGAATCGCGGTGCCATCAGAAATCACTGCAACCAGATTGCCCTTGCCGGTGTATTTGTAGGCCAGTTCAGGATCGCGGGCGATTTCACGCACGGGCTCGGCTACACCGGGGCTGTACGCCAGCGACAGGTCGCGTGCGGTAGCAGTGGCTTTGGTGAGCTCGACACTCAGCTTTCCTGGACGAGGATGGGCATGATATTCGAGAGCGGCAGTTTTCAAATCAGACATATCGGCATTCCGCTTTTTACTGTTGGACGACGGACCGCCGAGGATACTCGCCTCGCAAAGTCCCTACAAGACTGGGTAGTCACCGGTGTCAAGGGCCCTACCCTACGACTTTCGGCCAAGAGCCACGGGATACAAGGCCTACAACTGTTCACAATCGACAGAAAAAATGTCTACAATTTTTCTTATTGTGCCAATTGCAGCATGCCGGGATCGGTCAAGGGGAGCAGCCAGCGCGCCTGGCCACTTTTCAGGCCGCCACGCCGGGAGCGATCCAACACCCAGCCACGGGCCTCGATATCCTGGCCTTGCAGGCGCTTGAGCAGGGCATTGTCGAATTGCCCGACCAGATTGGGTGCAACCCGTAATACCAAGGAGTCCTGCAGTTCGATCCAGATCCCGCCGCGATTGCGTTCGACCTTGCTCACGCGACCGCTGACGACGGCGAAGCCCGACTGCTGGATTTGCCCGGCTTTTTGCACAGGCGACTGACGCCACAGGCCCAACCTGGCTGCGCGCGCACTGCGCTCGGCAGCTTGCTGGCAGGCGACCAGGTCAACATTGGGGGCCACCGCCACCAGGAACCCGAGCCCCTCGGCGAGCAGTTGGGCCTCCAGATTCGCGCCGTTGGCCCCATACAGATGGGCCAGGGTTCGCCCATAACGGTCCTTGCCCTCGCGACCCGGCACGACCCCGACCCGACCGTCGCTGGCATCCACCAAGCCTTGCAGGCGCTGGCGCGCAGCCACGGCGAACGGCTCGTCCGGGCGGCCTTTCTTGCCGGTCTCAGGCGCGTTGACGCCGATCATGCGCACACTGCGCCCGTCCTTGAGACGGACGGTGTCGCCATCCACCACGCGCTGTACCTCGAAGGTGCTGACCGCCGCAGGCGCAGGGCAAAACACCTCGGCCTGGGCGGTCGACAGCCAGATCGCAGGCACAAAAAAGGCGCCCGCAAGGGACGCCTTCTTCATAAGCAGGTAAAAGCCCATCAGGCTTTCGAACCTTACTCTGCAGCAGCTGGAGCTTTCTTGCCGAAAGCACCGAAACGGTCGGCGAAGCGCTGTACACGGCCGCCAGTATCCAGAGTCTTCTGCTTACCGGTGTAGAACGGGTGGCACTCGTTGCATACGTCAGTGCCCAGTGGCTTGCACAGGTTCGAACGGGTTTCGAACTTGTTGCCGCAGCTGCAAGTAACTTGGATGGTTTCGTACGCTGGATGGATATCGGCTTTCATGGTGTCTTCCTCAGGCTAGCGTGCCGCCACTCGACACTATTGTCGAATACCGCACGTAATTAGGCCGCGGATTCTACCAGAGCTTTTTAAACGCGCAAGCGCCGCCATGCCCCCTTTCATCAGAAACTGTGGCAGGACACTCCCCTGCGGGTCTGCTAGGCTCGCGCCCTTCTCCACCGCCTGCCATATGAGAACCTCCCGCGTGCCCGACGCCATTTTGCGCCTCGCCCTGCCCTCGCCCCTGCGCCGTCTGTTCGATTATCGGGCGCCTGCGGGTGTCGTGCGGTCGCAGTTGCAGCCGGGGATGCGCGTGCGCGTGCCGTTTGGCCGAAGGGAGATGATCGGGATTCTGATCGAGGTGGCGGACCACAGCGAAGTACCGGCAGAAAAGCTCAAGCCGGCCCTGGCCATCCTCGATGCCACGCCACCGCTGCCGGCGTCGCTGTTCAAGCTGTGCCTGTGGACCTCCCAGTATTACCAGCACAGCCTGGGCGATACCTTGAGCTGGGCCTTGCCGGTGCTGTTGCGCCAGGGCGAGTTGGCCGAGGCCCGCCAGGAGCGTTTCTGGTCGATGGCCCCCGGCGCGCGCCTGGACGACCCACGCATCGCCCGCGCCCCGCGCCAGCGTGAGGCCCTGGCCACCCTGGCGCAGCATCCCCATGGCGTTGCTCACCAGTTGCTGAGCAAGCTGATGTTGAGCAAGGACAGCCTCGACCTGCTGCTGGCCAAGGAGCTGGTGCAAGTGGAAATCCGCCGCCACGCCCCCGGCGAACGCCATGAACACTGGCTGGCCCAACCGGAATTGCCGCTGAACCCGGAACAACGTGCGGCCTTTGAGGCCATCAGCGCCGGTGCCGACAGCTTTCACGCGTTCCTGCTGGCCGGTGTCACCGGCAGCGGCAAGACCGAAGTCTATTTGCAACTGATCCGCGAAACCCTGGAAGCCGGCAAGCAGGCACTGGTGCTGATCCCCGAAATCAACCTCGGCCCACAGACCCTGGCGCGCTTCGAGCAACGGTTCAATGCACGGATTGCCCTGGTGCACTCGGCCGTCAACGACCGCGAACGCCTGGAGTCCTGGCTCGCCGCCCGGGACGGCGAAGCCGACATTATTATCGGCACCCGCTCGGCGCTGTTCACGCCGATGAAAAACCCCGGCCTGATCATCATCGACGAAGAACACGACGGCTCTTATAAGCAGCAGGAAGGCCTGCGCTACCACGCCCGCGACCTGGCCCTGGTGCGTGCGCGCCAGGAAAACATCCCGATTGTGCTGGGCTCGGCCACCCCCTCCCTGGAAAGCCTGCACAACGCCTACACCGGGCGCTACGGCCTGCTGCGCCTCAACGAGCGCGCGGGCGGCGCCAAACAACCGCACTTCCTGCGCCTGGATGTGAAAAGCCGGCCACTGGACAGCGGCATTTCCGGGCCGATGCAACAAGCCATCGGCCAGACCCTGGCGGCCGGCCAGCAAGTGCTGGTGTTCCTCAACCGCCGGGGCTTTGCGCCGACCCTGCTGTGCCATGACTGCGGCTGGATGTCCGAGTGCAACCGCTGCGATGCGCGCATGACGGTGCACCAGCGCTCCGGCGAGTTGCGCTGCCACCATTGCGGCCATGTGGAGCGAGTGCCACGCCACTGCCCGCAATGCGGCAAAGTCGACCTGCGGCCGGTAGGCGCCGGCACCGAGCGCGCCGAGGAGCGCCTGGGGATTCTGTTCCCGGACTTCCCGGTACTGCGGGTGGACCGCGACAGTACGTCGCGCAAGGATGCGATGAACCAGCTGTTCGCCACGATCCAGAAAGGCCAGCCGTGCATCCTGGTGGGCACGCAGATGCTTGCCAAAGGTCATCACTTCCCCCGCGTGACCCTGGTTTCGATCCTGGATGCCGATGGCGGCCTGTTCTCCGGGGACTTTCGCGCCAGCGAACGCATGGCGCAGCTGATCGTGCAGGTCGCAGGCCGCGCCGGGCGTGCCGAAGAGCCAGGCAAGGTGATCATCCAGACCCACCTGGCCGACCACCCATTGCTGATTCAACTGACAGAACAAGGCTACTTCGCCTTCGCCGAGCAGGCCTTGAGCGAGCGCCGCTCCGCCGGTTTGCCCCCCTTTGCGCACCTCGCGCTGTTGCGCGCCGAGGCCCATAAACCGGGGCAGGCCGAAGGTTTCCTGGATGAAGCGTGCAGCGCGGCTGAACGTTTGCTCGGCGAGCTGGGTCTGAGCGGCATCGAGTTGCTGGGCCCTGTGCCTGCACCGATGGAGCGCCGCGCCGGGCGTTATCGCGCACAGCTCCTGTTGCAAGCCACCGCCCGCGCGCCGCTACATCGGCTATTAAGTAGCTGGTTGCTTGCTCTGGAGCAAATGCCCAGCGGGCGACAGGTGCGATGGTCGTTGGATGTCGATCCGGTGGATTTGTACTGATAGGTAAATCGCTATCGCCGGCAAGCCAGCCTACATTTTGAACGGTGGGCTTGCCCGCGATGAGGCCCGCAGGTCCAGTAACCGACCTTGATGGTTGGCAAGCCCGCCCTCGCACCGGATAATGTCCAGTTTTTCCACCTGCGCATCGCGCGCCGCCGCATGCGGTCGAAAGAGAACACCATGAAAGACACAATTCGCCAGTTGATCCAACAAGCCCTCACCCAACTCGTCAACGAAGGTGTGTTGCCTGAAGGCCTGACGCCGGCGATCCAGGTGGAAAACTCTCGAGACAAGACCCACGGCGACTTCGCCAGCAACATCGCGATGATGCTGGCCAAGCCCGCGGGCATGAAACCGCGCGACCTCGCGGAAAAAATCATTGCCGCACTGCCATCTGATCCGCAGGTCAGCAAGGCCGAAATCGCCGGCCCCGGTTTTATCAATATTTTCCAGAACACCCAGGCCCTGGCTTCGCGCCTGGACGCAGCCCTGGCCGACGCCAAGATCGGCGTGCGCAAGGCCGGCCCGCTGCAGCGTGTGGCCATCGACCTGTCGGCCCCCAACCTGGCCAAAGAGATGCACGTCGGCCACCTGCGCTCGACCATCATTGGCGACGGCGTGGCGCGGGTCCTGGAGTTTCTCGGCGACACCGTGATCCGCCAGAACCACGTAGGCGACTGGGGTACCCAGTTCGGCATGCTGATGGCATACCTGCAAGAAAACCCCATCACCAGCAACGAGCTGTCGGACCTGGAAAACTTCTACCGCGCCGCCAAAAAGCGCTTTGACGAATCCGAAGAGTTCGCCAACCGCGCCCGTGGCCTGGTGGTCAAGCTGCAGGCCGGCGACCCGGAGTGCCTGGAGCTGTGGGCACGTTTCCGCGATATTTCCCTGTCCCACTGCCAGAAAATCTACGAGCTGCTGAACGTCAAACTGACCATGGCCGACGTGATGGGCGAAAGTGCCTACAACGACGACCTGATCAACGTGGTCAACGACCTCAAGGCCAAGGGTCTGCTGGTTGAGAGCAACGGCGCCCAGTGCGTGTTCCTCGAAGAATTCAAGACCGCCGACGGCGAACCGCTGCCGGTGATCATCGTCAAGGCCGACGGCGGCTATCTGTACGCCACCACCGACCTGGCGGCCGTGCGCTACCGCAGCGGCGTGCTGAAAGCCGATCGCGCGCTGTACTTCGTCGACCAGCGCCAGTCCCTGCACTTCCAGCAAGTGTTCGAAGTGGCGCGCCGCGCCGGTTTCGTCACCCACCCGATGCACATGGAGCACATGGGCTTCGGCACCATGAACGGCGCCGACGGCCGCCCGTTCAAGACCCGCGACGGCGGCACCGTGAAGCTGATCGACCTGCTGAACGAAGCCCAGGAGCGTGCCTACAACCTGGTGAAAGAAAAGAACCCGGAACTGGCCGAAGCCGACCTGCGCAATATCGCCAAGGTAGTGGGTATTGGTGCGGTGAAATACGCCGACCTGTCCAAGCACCGCACCAGCGACTACAGCTTCAACTTCGAGCTGATGCTCAACTTTGAAGGCAACACCGCGCCGTACCTGCTGTATGCCTACACCCGTGTGGCGGGCGTGTTCCGCAAGCTGGGCAAGGATTTCAGCGAAGTCGAAGGGCAGATCGTGCTGGACGCGCCCCACGAGCAGGAACTGGCGGCCAAGCTGGCGCAGTTCGGCGAAGTGCTCAACAGCGTGGGCGAGAAAGGTACGCCACACATTCTGTGCACCTACCTGTATGAAGTCGCCGGGTTGTTCTCCAGCTTCTACGAGAACTGCCCGATCCTGAGCGCCGACGACGAAACGCAAAAGCAAAGCCGCCTGCGCCTCGCCGCACTGGCTGGACGGACCCTCAAGCAAGGCCTGGAACTGTTGGGCCTGGAAGCTCTGGAGCGTATGTAAGTTGGCAGCCAAGAAAAAACCTGCACCCAAGCGCGGCGCCAGCCGCTACCAGGCACCGGCAAAACAACCGATCCCGGGCTGGATGTGGCTGGCCATCGGCCTGTCGGTCGGTGCGTTTATCGTGTTCCTGATGAAGCTGGAGCCGGGCCAGGGCGAAGACGTGAAGCGGGTCAAGCAGGAGCAGCAGAAGGCCAGCAAGATCGCCGAAGCGAACAAGACACCGCCGAGCCCGACCGCGCCGGTGAAGCCGAAGTACGACTTCTACACGTTGCTGCCGGAATCGGAAGTGATCGTGCCGCAAGACGCCGTGCCGGAGAAAACCCTGCCGACCCCGCAAGTACCGACCACCCCGGTGACCCCGGCAGAAGCGGCGAAGATCGACACCGCGCGGGCCCAGGCCGCACTGGCCGGGATTACCCCGCCACCGGCACCACCGGTCGCCACCACCAAGGCGGCGCCGGTGACCAAGTTCTTCCTGCAAGCGGGCTCGTTCCCCAAGCAGGCGGATGCGGACCGAGTGCGGGCGCAGATTATCCTGCTGGGGCAAGCGGTAACGGTGGAATCCGGGACGGTGAAGGAAGCGACCTGGTATCGCGTGCTGGTGGGGCCGTTCAGCAACCGTGAACAGCTGACCGTGGCGCAGAAACAACTGGCGGGCGCGGGCTTTAGCAACCTGTTGTTACAACAACGCCAGAGCCGCTGAGCCGCAGCCAACACGGATCAACTGTGGGAGCTGGCTTGCCGGCGATGACGGTGCATCAGTCAATATTTTCAGTGACGGGTGCACCGCTATCGCAGGCAAGCCAGCTCCCACATTGGTTTTATAGGGCTCTCGAGCCTGTGCCAGTGCGCTAGACACCACTCGTCCGCGCACCCTTCCTACGGTTGAAATCTCCCCCGCCACCCCCATATGAGTTCCATCAGGGCATTTTCGCCCCGCAGCGTGGAGACTCTCCCCTTGACCACCATCGTTTCAGTTCGTCGCCACGGCAAAGTCGTCATGGGCGGCGACGGCCAGGTTTCCCTTGGCAATACCGTGATGAAAGGCAACGCGAAAAAAGTGCGTCGCCTGTACCACGGCCAGGTCCTTGCCGGTTTTGCAGGGGCCACCGCTGACGCCTTTACCCTGTTCGAGCGTTTTGAAGGCCAACTGGAAAAACACCAGGGCCATCTGGTACGTGCCGCCGTCGAACTGGCCAAGGAGTGGCGCACCGACCGCTCCCTCAGCCGCCTCGAAGCCATGCTCGCCGTCGCCAACAAAGACGCGTCCCTGATCATCACCGGCAACGGTGACGTGGTTGAGCCCGAAAACGGCCTGATCGCCATGGGTTCCGGTGGGGGCTATGCCCAGGCCGCAGCCAGTGCCTTGCTGAAAAAAACCGACCTGTCGGCCCGGGAAATCGTCGAGACCGCCTTGGGTATCGCCGGCGATATCTGCGTGTTCACCAACCACAACCTGACCATTGAGGAGCAGGACCTCGCGGAATAAGCCGTCGGCTTTTTCCTGCTTGAGGACCACACACCACTATGTCCATGACTCCCCGCGAAATCGTCCATGAACTCAATCGCCATATCATCGGCCAGGACGATGCCAAGCGCGCCGTTGCCATCGCCCTGCGTAACCGCTGGCGCCGGATGCAACTGCCCGAAGAATTGCGCGTTGAAGTAACCCCCAAGAACATCCTGATGATCGGCCCGACCGGTGTCGGCAAGACCGAAATCGCCCGGCGCCTGGCCAAGCTGGCCAACGCACCGTTCATCAAGGTCGAAGCCACCAAGTTCACCGAAGTCGGCTACGTGGGCCGTGACGTCGAGTCGATCATCCGTGATCTGGCCGACGCCGCCCTGAAGTTGTTGCGCGAACAGGAAATGACCAAGGTCAGCCATCGCGCCGAAGACGCTGCCGAAGAGCGCATCCTCGACGCCCTGCTGCCACCGGCACGCGCGGGCTTCAATGAAGACGCCGCTCCTGCCTCGGATTCCAACACGCGCCAGCTGTTCCGCAAGCGCCTGCGTGAAGGCCAGTTGGACGACAAGGAAATCGAGATCGAAGTCGCCGAAAGCGCTGGTGTCGATATCTCGGCGCCGCCTGGCATGGAAGAAATGACCAGCCAGTTGCAGAACCTGTTCGCCAACATGGGCAAGGGCAAGAAGAAAAGCCGCAAGCTCAAGGTCAAGGACGCGCTCAAGCTGGTGCGTGACGAAGAAGCCGGGCGCCTGGTCAACGAGGAAGAACTCAAGGCCAAGGCCCTGGAAGCCGTCGAGCAGCACGGCATCGTGTTTATCGACGAGATCGACAAGGTGGCCAAGCGCGGCAATTCCGGCGGCGTTGATGTCTCCCGCGAAGGCGTACAGCGCGACCTGCTGCCGCTGATCGAAGGCTGCACGGTGAATACCAAGCTGGGCATGGTCAAGACTGACCATATCCTGTTTATCGCATCCGGCGCGTTCCACCTGAGCAAGCCAAGCGACCTGGTGCCGGAGCTGCAAGGCCGCCTGCCGATTCGCGTGGAACTCAAGGCACTGACCCCGGGCGACTTCGAACGCATCCTCAGCGAGCCACACGCTTCGCTGACCGAGCAATACCGCGAGCTGCTGAAAACCGAAGGCCTGGGGATTGAGTTCCTGCCAGACGGTATCAAGCGTTTGGCGGAAATTGCCTGGCAGGTCAACGAGAAGACCGAGAACATCGGTGCCCGTCGCCTGCACACCTTGCTTGAGCGTCTGCTGGAGGAAGTATCCTTCAGCGCCGGCGACATGGCGGGCGCGCAGAATGGCGTGGCGATTAGGATCGACGCCGACTACGTCAACAGCCACCTGGGCGAGTTGGCGCAGAACGAAGACCTGTCTCGTTATATCCTGTAAGACTTGCACAGGAACCGCTCTGCTTTAATGTGGGAGCGGGCTTGCTCGCGAATGCGGTGGGTCAGTTTCTGCAACTGTGACTGACCCACCGCATTCGCGAGCAAGCCCGCTCCCACATTTTAAAGCCGGTTCCTTCAGGATCATCCACGAGCGGTTCCCCCAATGTCTAAAATGCCCACCGCCATCAATCTGCACAAAGCCTCCAAGACCCTCTCTCTGACCTACGGCCCCGACGAGGTCTATCACCTGAGCGCCGAACTGCTGCGGGTGCACTCACCTTCCGCCGAGGTCCAGGGCCACGGCAAACCGATCCTGCAATTCGGCAAGCTGAATGTCGGCCTGACCAAGATCGAACCTGCCGGGCAGTACGCACTGAAATTGACCTTCGACGACGGTCATGACAGCGGACTGTTCACCTGGGACTACCTCTACCAACTCGCCGTACGTCAGGACGCGCTGTGGGCCGATTATCTTGCCGAGCTCAAGGCGGCCGGAAAAACCCGCGACCCGAGCCAGTCCGTCGTCAAGCTGATGCTCTAAATCAAGCCTCTTGCTCATTAGTGGGCATTTTCTAATTTCATCTGCTTGAATGCCCTGTGGTGTGACCAAAGATTGGTCCGCTTGCGCATTAAATAAAACTCGGGTAACCAATGGAGTTGGCAAGTTCCCTGCATTTTACGATGCGGTATCAACGGTCACCCGAGCAGCAGTACCAGGCTTGTGTTGTGCCTCGATAATTGGGTGCACAGCGGTACCCGGTACTCGTCTTTCGGACAATGGAGCGTCGTGGATGAGTAACAAGAATAACGATGACTTGAAACGCCAGGCCTCGGAAAACACCCTGGGGCTGAACCCGATCATCGCATTACGGAAAAAGGATTTACTGGCTTCTGCACGCATGGTGCTAACCCAGGCCATCAAGCAACCCCTGCACAGCGTCAAGCACGTCGCCCACTTTGGCGTCGAATTGAAAAACGTGGTGTTCGGCAAGTCCGAGCTTGCCCCTGAAAGCGATGACCGTCGTTTCAACGACCCGGCCTGGAGCCAGAACCCGCTCTATAAGCGCTACCTGCAAACCTACCTGGCGTGGCGCAAGGAACTGCACGACTGGATCGGCGACAGCAACCTGTCGGAGCAGGACATCAGCCGTGGGCACTTCGTCATCAATCTCATGACCGAAGCCATGGCCCCCACCAACAGCGCCGCCAACCCGGCAGCGGTCAAACGCTTCTTTGAAACCGGCGGCAAGAGCCTGCTCGATGGCCTCTCGCACCTGGCCAAGGACCTGGTGCATAACGGCGGCATGCCGAGCCAGGTGAATATGGGTGCCTTTGAAGTGGGCAAGAGCCTGGGCACCAGCGAAGGCGCGGTAGTGTTTCGCAATGACGTGCTGGAGCTGATCCAGTACAAGCCGATCACCGAACAGGTGTACGAACGCCCACTGCTGGTGGTGCCGCCGCAGATCAACAAGTTTTATGTGTTCGACCTGAGCCCGGACAAGAGCCTGGCGCGTTTCTGCCTGCGCAATAACCAGCAGACCTTTATCGTCAGTTGGCGCAACCCCACCAAGGCCCAGCGCGAATGGGGCCTGTCGACCTATATCGAAGCGCTGAAAGAGGCGGTCGACGTGGTCACGGCGATTACCGGCAGCAAAGACATCAACATGCTCGGCGCCTGCTCGGGCGGCATCACCTGCACCGCGCTGCTGGGCCACTATGCGGCGCTGGGCGAGAAGAAGGTCAACGCCCTGACCTTGCTGGTCAGTGTGCTGGACACCACCCTCGACACCCAGGTAGCCCTGTTCGTCGATGAGCAGACCCTGGAGGCGGCCAAGCGCCATTCCTACCAGGCCGGCGTGCTGGAAGGCCGGGACATGGCCAAGGTGTTCGCCTGGATGCGCCCCAATGACCTGATCTGGAACTACTGGGTCAACAACTACCTGTTGGGCAATGAGCCACCGGTGTTCGACATCCTGTTCTGGAACAACGACACCACGCGCTTGCCGGCGGCCTTCCACGGCGACCTGATCGAACTGTTCAAGAACAACCCGCTGATACGGGCCAATGCCCTGGAAGTGTGCGGCACCCCGATTGACCTCAAGCAGGTGACGGCCGACATCTACTCGCTGGCGGGCACCAACGACCACATCACGCCCTGGCAGTCCTGCTACAAGTCGGCGCAACTGTTTGGCGGCAAGGTCGAGTTCGTGCTGTCCAGCAGCGGGCATATCCAGAGCATCCTCAACCCCCCCGGCAACCCCAAGGCGCGTTACCAGACCAGCGAGAGCATGGGCGAGAAGGCATTGGACTGGCAGGAAAACGCCACCAAGCATACCGACTCGTGGTGGCTGCACTGGCAGGGCTGGCTAGGGGAGCGTTCGGGCAAATTGAAGAAGTCGCCTGCGAACCTAGGCAATAAAGCCTACGCGGCGGCGGAGGCTGCACCAGGGACATACGTTCACGAGCGCTAAGGCCACACTTTTGTGTGATTGCAATGAGATCAAATGTGGGAGCTGGCTTGCCTGCGATAACGGTGGGTCAGCCAACACATGTACTGACTGACCCGCCGCTATCGCAGGCAAGCCAGCTCCCACATTGACCGCAGTAACACTTCACAGGGCTTGAGCATGCCGCAACCGTTCATCTTCCGTACCATCGACCTGGATGGCCAGACCATCCGCACGGCGGTACGACCGGGCAAGTCTCACTTGACGCCACTGCTGATTTTCAACGGCATCGGCGCCAACCTTGAGCTGGTGTTTCCGTTCGTCCAGGCCCTGGACCCGGACCTGGAAGTGATTGCCTTTGATGTACCCGGAGTGGGCGGGTCATCGACACCCAGCCGCCCCTATCGCTTTCCCGGCCTGGCCAAACTCACCGCGCGCATGCTCGACTACCTGGACTACGGCCAGGTCAATGCCGTCGGGGTTTCCTGGGGCGGCGCCCTGGCACAGCAATTTGCCTACGACTACCCGGAGCGCTGCAAGAAGCTGATCCTGGCCGCCACCGCCGCCGGTGCCTTTATGGTGCCCGGCAAACCGAAGGTGTTATGGCTGATGGCCAGCCCGCGGCGCTATATCCAACCGTCCCATGTGGTGCGCATCGCGCCGATGATTTACGGCGGCTCGTTCCGCCGGGATTCAAAACTGGCCGCCGAACACGCAAGCAAAGTGCGCTCGGCCGGCAAGCTGGGCTACTACTGGCAGCTGTTTGCGGGCCTGGGCTGGACCAGCATTCACTGGCTGCACAAGATCAAGCAGCCGACCCTGGTGCTGGCCGGCGACGACGACCCGCTGATCCCCTTGGTCAATATGCGCATGCTGGCCTGGCGCATCCCCAATGCGCAGTTACACATCATCGACGACGGCCATCTGTTCCTGATTACCCGGGCCGAAGCGGTGGCACCGATCATCATGAAGTTTCTCCAGGAGGAGCGCTTGCGCGCGGTGATCCATCCGCAGCCGGCGCCCCATAGCCACACCTGAGCGGTATCGGGTCAGGACGACCCCTACGCGCAACTTGGCCAGAACCGACTATGGTTCTGAATTGGCGTGCTTGTTGGCGAATTGACGAAGGAGTGTTGACCCATGCGTGACCGACCCGTAAACGTCCCGGCGCCTACACCCGCCGCGTTCATCAATGCACAAAGTGCAATCACCGGCCTGCGCGGCCGGGATCTGCTATCGACCCTGCGCACTGTCGCCGCCCACGGGTTGCGCAACCCGTTGCACAGCGCCCGGCATGCGCTGGCATTGGGTGGGCAACTGGGCCGGGTGCTGCTGGGTGAGACCGTGCATGAACCCAACCCCCACGACAGTCGCTTCGCCGACCCTACCTGGGCCCTCAACCCCCTGTACCGGCGCAGCCTGCAAGCGTATTTGAGCTGGCAGAAACAAACCCGGCACTGGATCGACGACAGCAGCCTGAGCGACGACGACCGTGCACGGGCGCACTTTGCCTTCTCGTTGCTCAACGATGCAGTGTCACCGTCCAACACCCTGCTCAACCCGCTGGCGATCAAAGAGCTGCTCAATTCCGGCGGCCACAGCGTGGTGCGCGGCGTAAGCAACCTGTTCGATGACCTGCTGCACAACAATGGCCTGCCACGCCAGGTCACCAAGCAGGCGTTCGAGGTGGGCAAGACGGTAGCGACCACGCCCGGCTCGGTGGTGTTTCGCAATGAGCTGCTGGAGCTGATCCAGTACAAGCCCATGAGCGAAAAACAGTACGCCAAGCCACTGCTGGTGGTGCCGCCGCAAATCAACAAGTACTACATTTTCGATTTAAGCCCGGCCAACAGCTTCGTGCAGTACGCCCTGAAAAACGGCCTGCAAGTGTTTATGGTCAGCTGGCGCAACCCGGACGTGCGCCATCGCGAGTGGGGCCTGTCGACCTATGTGGCGGCGCTGGAGGAAGCATTGAATATCTGCCGGGCGATCAGCGGCGCCCGCGAAGTGAACCTGATGGGCGCCTGCGCCGGCGGCCTGACCATCGCCGCCCTGCAAGGCCACCTGCAGGCCAAGCGCCAACAACGGCGGGTCGCCAGTGCCACTTACCTGGTAAGCCTACTGGACAGCCAGATCGACAGCCCCGCCACGCTGTTTGCCGACGAACAGACCCTGGAAGCGGCCAAGCGCCGTTCCTACCAGGAAGGGGTGCTGGATGGTCGCGACATGGCCAAGGTCTTTGCCTGGATGCGCCCCAATGACCTGATCTGGAACTACTGGATCAACAACTACCTGCTGGGCAAGGAGCCGCCGGCGTTCGACATTCTGTACTGGAACAACGACAACACCCGCTTGCCGGCGGCCTTGCATGGCGATCTGCTGGATTTCTTCAAGTACAACCCCTTGAGCCATCCCGGTGGCCTGGAAGTCTGCGGCACGCCCATCGACTTGCAGAAGGTTACCGTCGACAGCTTCAGCGTGGCCGGGATCAACGATCACATCACCCCGTGGGACGCGGTCTACCGTTCGACCTTGCTGCTGGGCGGCGACAAACGTTTTGTGCTTTCCAACAGCGGGCATATCCAGAGCATCCTCAACCCGCCGGGCAACCCCAAGGCGAACTTCGTCGAGAACCTCAAGCTGAGCAGCGATCCACGCGCCTGGTACTACGACGCCAGCCACATCGAGGGCAGTTGGTGGTCGCAGTGGCTTGAGTGGATCCAGCAACGCTCCGGGGTGCAGCGCGAAACCCTGACGGCCCTGGGCAACCAGAACTACCCACCGATGGAAGCAGCACCGGGCACCTATGTGCGGGTGCGCTGAGCTCAACGATCAGATTAAGAAGACTGGATGAAAACCCGCGACCGGATCCTTGAATGTGCCCTGCAGTTGTTCAACCACAAGGGCGAGCCAAATGTTTCAACCATGGAGGTGGCCAATGAAATGGGGATCAGCCCCGGCAACCTCTACTACCACTTCCATGGCAAGGAGCCCCTGGTACTGGGGCTGTTCGAGCGCTTTCAGGGGGAGTTGGCACCGCTGCTCGACCCGCCGCCGGATGTGCAGTTGGCGCCCGAGGATTACTGGCTGTTCCTGCACTTGATCGTCGAGCGCATGGCGCACTATCGGTTCCTGTTCCAGGACCTGTCGAACCTGGCCGGACGCTTGCCCAAATTGGCCAAGGGGATTCGTAACCTGCTGACCGCGCTCAAGCGCACACTGGCCTCACTGCTGGCACGGCTCAAGGCACAAGGGCAGTTGGTCAGCGAGACCCAGGCACTGGGGCAGTTGGTGGAGCAGATCACCATGACACTGCTGTTCTCCCTGGACTACCAGCGGATCCTGGACCGCGAGGCCGAGGTGCGGGTGGCGGTGTATCAAGTGATGATGCTGGTGGCACCGCACCTGTTGATGCCGGCACGGTTGGCCACCGAGCGTTTTGCACTACGCTACCTGGACGACACACAGCCCGCGTAGGCCGGCGACTTACAAGTCTGCAACCAAGGTTGACAGACTTACATCGTCATCTATTGCTGTTGCAACTTCCCGCTATTGCTTTTCTCACTTGGCAATTATCACGGGCGCCAATGTATTACGCCGGCAGCCTCTTTGAAGTAACCATCACCGAAAACCCTGATCGACGAATAGCGCATAACGATATGGGTAACTTTGAATATGATCGCAAACACACACTTGAGCACTGCGATCACCGACGCTTTCTTTTCCTTCTCAAGAGCCCCCGAGCCCCACGCTACCTGATGCAGACGGCCAGGGCAGTGAACCACGGGCAGGGTTTCAAATTCGTGCAAATACCTAACCAGACCGATAGGTGGCACCATCAAGCTCTGTAACATGATAGGTAATACGAAAGATTGACCGCATGTAACATGCCCGGGTTTTATAATGACGATTAAAGAGTAACGACGTAGCATCATTATAAAAAACCGTATTACATATCTCTCAGCGAAAGGGATTCTTGTGGATATCAGATTTCTCGAAAGTTTGATTGCCGTCATCGAGACCGGCTCAATCGCCGCAGCGGCGCGCAGGGAAAACCTTACCGCCCCGGCGATCAGCCAGCGTATCCAGGCGCTTGAACGCTCTCTTTCCTGCGAGTTGCTCAACCGAGCGGCCCATTCTGTCGGTCCTTCCGAGCAGTGCCTTGTACTCTTGCCGAGCATTCGCGCCCTGATTCAGGGCTGTGCACAACTACACGACGAGCTGGATGCGGGCGGGCTGTCCGGCGACCTGCGGCTGGGAGCCGTGTCCACGGCATTGACCGGTATCCTGCCGCAGGTCATGGAACAACTGCTGGTCGCGGCACCACGCTTGCGCCTGCGGATCACTCCGGGCGATTCGCGCAACCTTTATGAACAGGTCGTCGCCGGCGAGTTGGACGCTGGCATCATGGTGCGACCGCCCTTTGCATTGCCTAAAACCCTGACCCTGGAAGTGTTGCGGCGCGAGTCATTGATGATTCTTACAAAAGCGCCTGTCGAACCCGGTGAAATTGCCTCGACCATTCTTTCCCACCCGCTGATCAGCTATGACACCAATGCCTGGGGCGGCCAGATCGCCCAGCAGTACCTTCAAGACCACCAATTACAGCCAGATGTGCTGTGCAATCTGGATGCCTTGGAGGCGATATCCCTGATGGTCGCCAAGGGCATGGGCGTATCCCTGGTGCCGGCATGGGCCGGGTTGAAGACCGACGATGTGTACGCAACACCAACAAGCCACACGAACGCCTACCAGCGGGAGATCGTTCTGCTCCACCGATCAACCCCGAGGCGGCCCCAGGCATTGAAGGTACTCAACAACCTGCTGATGCAAACCTGCCGCGAATCCGAGGCCCCAGGCGAGCCCGACCGTTAGACGTGTATCACTGTCGGTGTTCCACCCGCCAAAAAAAACGCCCGGCCTTTAAGGCCGGGCGTTTTTACACGTCCCCCGAAAATCAGGACTGACTGGATGGCGTCGGGGTTGCCGGCGTTACAGTCGGGGTCGCCGCGGCCGGCGTCGGCGCAGTGGCCGAGTTGGTCGCAGGTGCCGGGGTTGCAGGCTTGGCCGCGACAGCTGGCTTGGGCGCTGCAGGCTTCTTGGCTACGGCGGGTTTCTTCGCCGCGGGCTTTGCAGCAGGTTTCGCGGCCGGTTTCGCGGCAGCCGGTTTGGCAGCGGGTTTGGCTGCAACTGGCTTGGTCGCCGGCTTGGCGGCAGCGGTTTTGGCCACTGGCTTGGCGGCAGGTTTGGCTGCCGGCTTGGCCGCTGGTTTTGCCGCAGCTTTGGCCGCTACCGGCTTCTTGGCTGCTGGTTTGGCTGCTGCCGTTTTCGCCGCGGGCTTGGCTGCTGCCTTGGCCGCAGGTTTAGCTGCTGGCTTGGCTGCAGGTTTGGCTGCGGCCTTGGCCAATGGCTTGGCCACGGTTTTCGCTGCTGGTTTGGCCGCAGCCGTTTTCGCGGCCGGCTTGGCAGCAGGCTTGGCCGCCGCTTTGACTGGAGCGACTTTAGCGCCGGTCAGCTTTTCGATTTGCTTGGTCAGGGTATCGACCTTGCTGTGCAGCGCCTTGACTTCATTGCGGCTAGGCACACCCAGGCGCGAAATAGCACTGTTCAGGCGCTTGTCGAGTGCGCCTTCGAGTTCGCCCCAAGTACCCAGTACCTGTTTTTTTGCATCACTGATACGGGACTTGGCAGAGCTCGCGCTCGCCTTGGCCGCATCGACTTGCTTGCCCACTGTGCTCTTGGTCAACTTCTCGGCCTTCTCGCCGTCTTTAACCAAAGTCTCGAAGAGTTTGCTACCGTCACTGTCGATCTTCGAGTACACGCCTAAACCAGCCAGCCAGATCTTGCGGGAGTATTCTTCAACTTTCCCGACCCAAGAGCTGCCTTCTTTCTGAGTAGTCTTTTTAACAGCCATCCGATGTCTCCTTAGTGTTTACGCGCGACACGTTCGAGCAATGCCGTTAGCTCATCGAGCTTAGCAGAGAGTGTCTCCACGTCATGTTTAGACGCAATGCCGATTCGATTCAAGGCACTTGCAACACGCTCGTCAAAAGCCTTCTCGACTTTATCCAGTTGCACTTCGACGCGACCTTTGACGCTGGAGACATTGCTCTTAACGTAATCAATCTGACTGTTGGCGGCATCAAGTTGTTCATTCACAACTTTTTTGCCTTTACTTTCAACATGTTGACCCGTCTTAACGAGTTCCTTGAAGTACTCGCTGCCTTCGCTGCCGACCTTCGCGTAAGCCCCCAAACCCGCCAACCAGATCTTGCGAGCATAGATTTTAACGTCGCTCAGGGCGCTGATTTGGGTGTCGATTTTTTTCTTCAAAATAACTTTGGCCATGGTGCACCTCACGCATAAAAGGGTGGAGGAACTGCCCACAGGAGTTGAGGGCTGAGTACAAAGTAGGGAGAAAAATTAGAATCGGCACCCTAAGAACGGCGCAATCGACCGGCACCCAATGCGGCGCGCGGTCGCAGATCAGGCCAGGGCCTTATCCAGGGCCTTCTCGATTTCGGACTTGATAGTGCCACTCATGGCCGACATCAACAGACCCAGTTCCACGTCGATCCGTAACGAATCCTCGGCCACTTTCAGTGTGCCTTTGACGCCGGAACGCTTGAGGTTCAACGTGTCGCCAGACCAAGACGGCTCCAGGCCATATTGTTCCTTGAGTTTATGTGCCAACTTCTCGGCTTTCGCCCTGGCAGCTTCCTTACCCAGTGCGTGGGCACGTTCAATCTGAATGCGGGCCATTTGAATGACTCCTCGTTATAAAGACGTATTGAGCACCCTACTCACCCGCCATGCGGCAAAAGGTCTCGGTGGCCACCCATCTTACCTTCAGCCTTGCCAAGACAAAGCATGCCTTGGGGATTAGAATGCCCCCATTCTCTTTTGGTGACAGCGATATGACTGATCAGCGCAAAGGCAGCGATGCCGAACCCACCACTCACTTCGGCTTCAAGAACGTCCCGGAAAGCCAGAAAGCGGAAAAAGTCGCTGAGGTGTTCCACTCCGTGGCCGCCAAGTACGACCTGATGAACGACGTGCTGTCGGGTGGCATGCACCGCCTGTGGAAACGCTTCACCATCGAATTGTCGGGCGTGCGCACCGGCAACCGGGTGCTGGATATCGCTGGCGGCACCGGCGACCTGGCGGCCAAGTTCTCCAAGCTGGTTGGCCCCACCGGCCAGGTGGTATTGGCCGACATCAACGGCTCGATGCTCAAGGTCGGCCGCGACCGCCTGCTGGACAAGGGCGTGGCGGGCAATATCGAGTTCGTCCAGGCCGACGCAGAAAAGCTGCCGTTCCCCGACAACCATTTCGACTGCGTGACCATTGCCTTCGGTCTGCGCAACGTGACCCACAAGGAAGACGCCCTGCGCTCGATGCTGCGGGTGCTCAAGCCGGGCGGGCGCCTGCTGGTGCTGGAGTTCTCCAAGCCGACCAACGCGCTGATGTCCAAGGTCTACGACACCTACTCATTCGCCTTTATGCCGCTGATGGGCAAGCTGATCACCAATGACGCCGAGAGCTATCGCTACCTGGCCGAGTCGATCCGCATGCACCCCAACCAGGAAACCCTGAAGTCGATGATGGTCGAGGCCGGTTTCGACCGCGTGACCTATCACAACATGACCTCGGGCATCGTTGCCCTGCATCGCGGCATCAAGCCCTGATGTTGTTCACCGGCCTTCTCGCCAGCGTCGAACACGGCCTCAACCGTGTCCTGCGCCTGGACAGCACCGCCCTGGCGCGGCTGGCGCACTTGAACGGCAAGATCATTGCCGTCGATTGCAGCAGCCCGGCCTTGCAGCTGTTTATCCTGCCCAGCGATGAAGGCCTGATGCTCGCCGCGCACTGGGCCGCCGATGCCGACTGCACCCTGCGTGCGCCAGCGGCGAGCCTGCTGCGCCTGGCTTTGAGCCGCGACAAGACTGCAATCCTGCACGGCCCCGATGTGACCCTTGAAGGCGACAGCGCGGTGCTGATGGACCTCGCCGCGGTGCTGCAAGACCTTGATCTGGACTGGGAATACGAGCTGTCGCGCTGGCTCGGCCCGGTGGCCACCCAGTTGATCGGCGGGCACCTGCGCAGCCGTTCGCGCTGGTACCAGCAGGGTTTCGCCAGCCTCAATCAGAACCTCGCCGAATACCTGAGCGAAGAATCGCGCACCCTCGTCGGGCAACGGGAAGCCGAAGCGCGCTTTCGTGAACTCGACCAGGCCAAACTCGACCTGGAACGGCTTGAGGCGCGCTTCGAGCGCCTGAGCCGCTCCCTTGATCCAAGCGATAACGCATGAAGCTGCTCGCCGTCCGCCGTTTGTTCCGAATCCAACGCGTCGTCATTCGCTATCGCCTCGATGACCTGCTGTTCGCCCTGCCGCTGCCGTGGTTCCTGCTGGCGGTGCGCTATGTACTGCCGTGGCGCTGGTTCCCGCGCAAGACCCTGGACCTGAGCCGTGGCGCGCGCCTGCGCCTGGCACTGCAGGACCTGGGGCCGATCTTCATCAAGTTCGGGCAGATCCTGTCGACCCGCCGCGACCTGTTGCCCGAAGACATCGCCGACGAGCTGATGCTGTTGCAGGACCGCGTGCCACCGTTCGACTCCCAGCAGTCGATGAAGCTGATCGAAGAACAGCTGGGCAAGAAAATCAGCGAAGTGTTCAGCCGTTTCGATGTCGAGCCCCTGGCCTCGGCCTCGGTCGCCCAGGTGCACGCCGCACAGCTGAAAACCGGCGAAGAAGTGGTGGTCAAGGTGATCCGCCCCGGCCTCAAGCCGATCATCGGCCAGGACCTGGCGTGGCTGTTCATTCTGGCCCGCGCCGCCGAGCGTTTCTCTGCCGATGCACGCCTGCTGCACCCGGTGGACGTGGTCGCCGACTACGAAAAAACCATCTACGACGAACTCGACCTGTTGCGCGAAGCGGCCAACGCCAGCCAGCTCAAGCGCAACTTCGAAGGCTCGACGATGCTGTATGTGCCGCAGGTCTATTGGGACTGGTGCCGGCCAAAGGTGCTGGTGATGGAGCGCATCTACGGCGTGCAAGTCACCGACCTGGCGACCCTGGCCGACCAGCGCACCGATATGAAAATGCTCGCCGAGCGTGGCGTGGAAATCTTCTTCACCCAGGTGTTCCGCGACAGCTTCTTCCACGCCGACATGCACCCCGGCAATATTTTCGTCAGCACGGTGAACCCGTGGAGCCCGCAGTACATCGCGATCGACTGCGGCATCGTCGGCAGCCTCACGCCCGAGGACCAGGACTACCTGGCGCGCAACCTGTTTGCCTTCTTCAAGCGTGATTACCGGCGCGTGGCACAGTTGCACATCGACTCGGGCTGGGTGCCGGCCGAGACCAAGCTCAATGAATTCGAAGCGGCGATCCGCACCGTGTGCGAGCCGATCTTCGAAAAACCGTTAAAAGATATTTCATTCGGCCAGGTGCTGATGCGTCTGTTCCAGACTGCGCGGCGCTTCAATATGGAAGTGCAGCCGCAGTTGGTGCTGCTGCAAAAGACCTTGCTCAACATTGAAGGCCTGGGCCGCCAGCTGTACCCGGACCTGGACCTGTGGAACACCGCGCAACCGTTCCTCGAACGCTGGATGCGCGAGCGGGTCAGCCCGAAAACCCTGCTGGGCAACCTGCAAAGCCAGGTCGAGCAACTGCCGCACCTGGCCAACATGACCCGCGACCTGCTGGAGCGCATGTCCCAGCCCCACGCCAAGGACCCGGCGCCGCCGTGGCACCAGCGCAAGGACGACTGGTTCCTGCGCCTGCTCGGCGCGGCGCACCTGGGCGGTGGCGCGGTGCTTGCCGCCGGTGGACCGTTGAACGAGCTGGGCCATTGGCCGGCCGGGATCATGGTCGCCGTGGGCCTTTATCTGGTCGTGCGTCGATAGGTCGACCGGTTATACACTGTTGCACATTGCCGGGGCGGGTCGCGCACGGCTGTCGGAGTCGAAGATGAAAGACTGGCTGGACGAGATCAAATGGGACAGTGACGGCCTGGTGCCAGCCATTGCCCAGGACCACAAGACCGGGCGCATCCTGATGATGGCCTGGATGAACCGCGAGGCCCTGAGCCTGACTGCCGCCGAGCAGCGTGCCATCTACTGGTCACGTTCCCGTGGCAAACTGTGGCGCAAGGGCGAAGAGTCCGGGCATGTGCAAAAACTGCACGAAATGCGCCTGGACTGCGACGCCGACGTGATCGTTCTGATGGTCGAGCAGATCGGCGACATCGCCTGTCATACCGGCCGCCACAGCTGCTTCTACCGGGTGTTCGAGAACGACGCGTGGAAAACCGTCGAGCCCGTACTCAAAGACCCGCACGCCATTTACTCGGCAGGACATTGAACATGAGCGATACCCTGAACCGTGTGGCCCAGGTGCTGGAGGACCGCAAAGGTGCGGACGCCGACAGCTCCTATGTCGCCAGCCTGTACCACAAGGGCCTGAACAAGATTCTGGAAAAACTCGGCGAGGAATCTGTCGAGACCATCATCGCCGCCAAGGATGCCGAGATCAGCGGCGATTACAGCGATGTCATCTATGAGACTGCCGACTTGTGGTTCCATAGCCTGGTCATGCTCGCCCAACTGGGGCAGCATCCACAGGCCGTGCTGGATGAACTGGACCGTCGCTTCGGCTTGTCCGGGCACGCCGAAAAGGCCTCGCGCCCGTCCGCCTGAATAACTTTCTGACTGAGGAATTGCAGCATGGGCATTTTTGACTGGAAACACTGGATCGTTATTCTCGTGGTAGTCGTCCTGGTGTTCGGTACCAAGAAACTGAAGAACCTGGGCACCGACGTCGGCGAGTCCATCAAGGGCTTTCGCAAGGCCATGAACGACGACGAAAAACCGGCCGATACCGGCGCCAACCCGGTCCCGCCGGCGCAGCCTGTACACCCCCAGGCAGCCCAGCCGATCACCGAGCGCCGTACCTTCGACGTGCAGGCCGAGAAAGTCGAAGAGCCGTCCCGCAAAGACTCGTGAGCACTGACTAATGTTTGGTATCAGCTTCTCTGAACTGCTGCTCGTCGGCCTTGTTGCCCTGTTGGTGCTGGGGCCTGAACGCCTGCCCGGCGCCGCACGCACGGCCGGCCTGTGGGTCGGGCGCCTGAAACGCAGTTTCAACGCCATCAAACAGGAAGTTGAACGGGAAATCGGCGCCGACGAGATTCGTCGGCAGCTGCACAACGAACATATTCTGTCCCTGGAGCAGGAGGCGCGCAAAATTCTCACGCCCCAGCAACAGGCGCCGACACCGGTTGAACCGGTGGCCGAGCAGAGCATTGCACCGGTGGCCGAGACGGCCCCGATTGCCACGCCCGCTCCTCCAGCAGAGCCCGCGCCGACGCCCGCCGCGTCGCCCGCGCCCCACGACCCTACATTGCCGCCGCGAGCCCCATGAGCGCTGATAAACCGGAAAACGACCAGCATATGCCGCTGGTCTCGCACCTCACCGAGTTGCGCACCCGCTTGCTGCGGTGTGTTGCGGCGATCTTTGTGATCTTTGCCGGGCTGTTTGCCTTTACCCAGCAGATCTACACCTTCGTCTCGACACCGCTGCGCGAGTACCTGCCGGTGGGCGCGACGATGATCGCCACCGACGTGTCCTCGCCGTTCCTCACGCCGCTCAAGCTGACGATGATGGTGTCGCTGTTCCTGGCGATCCCGGTGATCCTGCACCAGATCTGGGGGTTTATCGCGCCCGGCCTGTACAAGCATGAAAAGCGCATTGCCGTACCACTGCTGGTGTCTAGCATCATGCTGTTCTACACCGGCATGGCGTTCGCCTACTTCCTGGTATTCCCGCTGATCTTCAAGTTCTTCGCCGCCGCCACCCCGGCCGGCGTGGAAATGATGACCGACATCACCAGCTACCTCGACTTCGTGATGACACTGTTCTTCGCCTTTGGCGTGGCCTTCGAGATCCCGGTGGCGGTGGTGCTGCTGGTGTGGATCGGCGTGGTCGACGTGCAATACCTGCGCAAGATCCGGCCGTACGTGATCATCGGCTGCTTTGTGGTCGGCATGATCCTGACCCCACCGGATATCTTCTCGCAGACCTTGCTGGCCGTGCCGATGTGGATGCTGTTTGAAGTGGGCATCCTGTTTGGCAGCCTGGTGAGCAAGCGTGGCGAACACCCAGATGACCAACCTGCCGATGACGACCAGCCGCCAGCGACCCAACCGTGAACCTGTTGCTGCTGGAAGAGGCCGACTTTATCGCGGCCGACCGGGTGATCCTGCGGGATCGGCGCCTGGTGCATATGCAGGAGGTGCATCGTGCGGCGGTCGGCGACAGCCTGCGCGTCGGGCGCATTGGCGGGCTGATGGGCAATGCCAAGCTATTGCGCCTGGAGTCGGGTGAAGCCGAGCTGCAAATCAGCCTCGACCAGCCGCCACCGGCCAAATTGCCACTGACCCTGCTGCTGGCCCTCCCCCGCCCGAAAATGCTGCGTCGGGTACTACAGACCGTGGCGTCCATGGGTGTGCCACGGGTGGTCCTGGTCAACAGTTATCGGGTCGAGAAAAGCTTCTGGCAAACCCCATTCCTGGAGCCAGAAGCCGTACGCGAACAACTGATCCTCGGCCTGGAACAGGCGCGGGATACCGTGTTGCCCGAGATCATCATCGAAAAGCGCTTCAAGCCCTTCGTCGAAGACCGTCTGCCGGCCCTGGCCCAGGGCACTCTCGGCCTGGTCGGGCATCCCGGCGACTACCCGTCCTGCCCACGCGGGCTGGATGAGCCGGTGACCCTGGCCATCGGCCCCGAAGGTGGCTGGATTCCCTACGAAGTGGACTTGCTGGCCAAGGCCGGCTTGCAGCCGGTGCAACTGGGCGCGCGGATCCTGCGTGTGGAAACTGCCGTTACCGCGCTGCTCGCTCGCCTCTTCTGATTCCGCCCCTCCAAACACCACAAAGCCAGCTACCACAGGGCTTTGTGTCGCTACAGAATCGCGTTTGCATGCCGATATCCTCAGGATAAGTCCAAGCCTTGTTCAGGGGAGTCCACCGCATGTACCGTTGGTTAGCTGAAAAACTGGGGAATGTAAGCGTCAATCGTAAGCTGAGCGTGGGGTTTGGCCTGGTATTGCTTCTCACCCTTCTAATCACCTTCACCGGCTGGACAGGCCTGAGTGGCGTGATCAGCCGTGGCGATAAGCTGGGCTTTATTTCCAGCCTCAATGAGCTGACCAAAGACCTGCGCCAGGCGCGCCTGGACTATGAAATGCGCCGTGGCGAACAAGGCCCGGGGCTGGTCAACGAGTTGATGGAGAAACTCGACAGCGGCCTGAAAACCGCCCGCAGCCAGATCGAGCAACCGGCAGACGTCGCCTTGATCGACGAGCAGTTGGCCGCGGTTGCCAAGTATCGGCAATCCTTCAGCGCCATGGTCCAGGCCGGCGCCCAACGCGAAGATGCCCGCAGCAAACTCGGCGCTACCGCCGACAACGCCGTCGCACGCATCGCGGAGATCGAAAAAGTCCTGCTGCAAGGTGACAGCGTCACCCAGTTCAACAGCGTGATCGAGCTGAGCAAGCTGATTCAGCAAGCGCGCTTCCAAGTGCGTGGCTACACCTACAGCGCCAAGGTCGAAGCTGAGCAGCCGGCGCTGGAGGCCATCGCCAATGCCCTGAAGAGCGCCGACAGCCTGCGCAGCAAACTGCCTGAGCAGTACGGCGCCAACCTGCAAGAGGCCAGCGACTCCCTCAAGGCTTATCTCGCCGCCGTCAGCCAGTTCCGCGACTCCCAGGTCGCCAGCGCCGCGGCGCTCAAGGCCATGGCTGAGCAAGGCGACCTGCTGTTGGACCGCAGCAAGAAACTGACTGCCTCACAAACCGTGATCCGCGACAACGATGCCGCACAGGCTAAGTTCCTGTTGATGCTGGCCACCGCCCTGGCATTGTTCTGCGGCATCGTCGCGGCCTTGGCGATTACCCGGCAGATCGTGATCCCACTGGGCCAGACCCTCAAGGTCGCCGAGCGCATCGCCGCCGGCGACCTGACCCACGACCTGGTTTCGCAACGCCAGGACGAACTGGGCCAACTGCAACGCGCCATGCAAAGCATGACCATGGGCCTGCGCGATCTGATCGGCGGGATCAGTGATGGCGTGACGCAAATCGCCAGCGCCGCCGAGCAGCTGTCGGCCGTTACCGAGCAGACCAGCGCCGGGGTAAACAATCAGAAGGTCGAGACTGACCAGGTCGCCACCGCGATGAACGAAATGGCCGCCACCGTGCAGGAAGTGGCGCGCAATGCCGAGGAAGCCTCGGAAGCCGCCGTCGCCGCCGACCAGCAGGCCCGCGAAGGTGACAGGGTCGTCGGTGAGGCCATCGCCCAGATCGAGCGCCTGGCCGGCGAAGTCGGTAACTCCACCGAGGCCATGGGCCACCTCAAGCGCGAAAGCGACAAGATCGGCAGCGTACTGGACGTGATCAAGTCCGTGGCCCAGCAAACCAACCTGCTGGCCCTTAACGCGGCCATTGAAGCCGCACGCGCCGGGGAAGCCGGCCGTGGCTTCGCGGTGGTGGCCGATGAGGTGCGCAGCCTGGCGCAACGCACCCAGAAGTCCACCGAGGAAATCGAAGAGCTGATCGTCGGCCTGCAAAGTGGCACCCAACAGGTGGCGACCATCATGGACAGCAGCCGCAGCCTCACCGACAGCAGCGTCGAGCTGACACGCCGGGCTGGCAATGCCCTGGAAAACATCACCCGCACGGTCTCGGCCATCCAGGCCATGAACCAGCAGATCGCCACCGCTGCCGAGCAACAGAGCGCCGTGGCCGAAGAGATCAACCGCAGCGTGCTGAATGTACGCGATGTGTCCGAACAGACCGCAGCGGCCAGTGAAGAGACCGCCGCCTCCAGTACCGAACTGGCGCGCCTGGGTTCCCATCTGCAGGCATTGGTCGGGCGCTTCCGGGTCTGACACCTCCCCTTCGCGGCGACCCGTCCGGGTCGCCGCATGCAGCTTGTGAAATTTCCTACATGTTTTTCAGGCCCTGATCGGTACGCCTGGCGCCCAAGGGAACTAGCGTTCAATGGGTTCACTGTGTCCACGCCCCTCGGCGTCCCGGCACGTTGATTTCCTTTGTGCACTTGCCGGAGGTTGGCCATGCTTCGTCGAATGACTCAACTGCTGGGTAACGCCAGCGTCACCCTCAAACTGGTCCTGGGTTTTGCCTTGGTGCTGGCCCTGAGCCTTGTGATTGCCCTGACTGGCTGGCAGGCCCTCGCCGCCTCGCTCTACCGCTCACAGACCCTAACCGTTCTCGCCCAACTGGCGGTCGCCGGCGAGGAGCTAAGGGCCGACCGCATCGTCTACCGCACCCTGGACGACGAGGCCAGCCTTGGCAAACTGAGCCAGTCCATGGAGAAGATCGACGGATATCTGGCCGAGCTTGCACAACGTCTGAAAGCGCCGAAACCCCAGCAGTATTTGCAAAGCATGGGGAACCTCTCCGAGCATTTCAAAACGACGCTCAAGGATGTCCCCGCGCGGGTCAAACAACGGGAAACCGCCCGTGAGCAGCTCAAACAGAGCTCTGTGCGCACCAGTGACGTCCTCGCGCAATTGGCCAGCGACCTGCCGGACCAGGAAGACGAAAAAGCCCTCGATGCCGTCGAAAGCCTGCGCCTGGCCATCGAACAGGCCGAAGACCGCGCCCTGAGCCCGGCCTGGGCCGCCAGCAGCCTGGATGTCTATACCCAGGAGGTCAACGACGCAGAACGCAGCCTCGAACTCGCCCAGTCGGCCGTGGAGAGGCTACCCGTGGACAGCAGCGCATTGAAAAATGCCGTACTCAACATTCGCACGCACCTGACACGCCTGCGGGACACCCAACTGACGACCGAAACCGCGCAAAACCAGCTCGAGCAGCAGTTGGACCAGCTACTGGCACAAAGCGACCTGCTTACTCAGGACCAGACTCAGCGCCGTGACCGGGAAGCCGAACAAGCCCGCACCCAGACCCTGGCCATTACCGGGGCGGCCCTGCTGTTCGGCGCCCTCGCCGCCTGGATAATCTCCGGGCAGATCGTCAAACCATTGCGCAGGGCGCTCACAGTGGCCAATCGCATTGCCGAGGGCGACTTGAGCCACGATGTGCAGACCCAGCGCCGTGATGAACTGGGCCAGTTGCAATGCAGCATGGCGCGAATGACCCTGAACCTGCGGGGGCTGATTGGCAGCATCAGCGACAATGCCCGGCAAATCGCCAGCGCCGCCGAGGAGCTTTCGGCCGTTACCGAGCAAACCCGGGTCGGCGTCAGCAATCAGCGCGACGAAACCGAGCAGGTGGCGACCGCCATGAACCAGATGCTCGCCACTGCCCAGGAGGTCGCCCGGCACGCCGAACAGGCCTCGATCGCCGCCACCCAGGCCAATCAGCAGACCGAACTGGGCGACCAGGTGGTGGCCGATGCGGTGGCACACATAGAACACCTCGCCCACGAAATGGCACGCTCAAGCCAGGCCATGCTGGGCCTGCAGCGGGAAAGCCAGAAGATCGGCAGTGTGCTGGAGGTGATCAAGTCGGTGTCCCAGCAGACCAACCTGCTGGCGCTCAATGCGGCAATCGAGGCCGCACGTGCCGGTGAGGCCGGCCAAGGGTTTGCGGTGGTGGCCGACGAAGTACGCAGCCTCGCCCAGCGTACCCAGCAGTCCGCTGAGGAAATCGAAGAGCTGATTGGCGGATTGCACAGCGGCACGCAACAGGTCGCCGATATCATGGACAACAGCCGCACTTTGACCGACCGCAGCGTCGGCCTGACCCGCAACGCCGGCGACGCCCTGACGGAAATCGCGCGCACCGTGCTGGTCATCCAGGAAATGAATCCACAGATCGCCGCCGCTGCCGAACAGCAAAGTGCGGTGGCCGAGGAGATCAACCGCAGCGTGTTGAAAGTCCGGGATGTGTCGGAGCAAACCGCCGCTGCCAGCGAACAGACAGCGGCGGCGAGTATCGAATTGGCACGCCTGGGCACGGACCTTCAGCAGTACGTGGGCAAGTTCAAGGTATGAACCTGCCCCTGGGCTTTACAGAACCTGGCGCAAGAACGCTTGTGCCCGTGGGTCCTTCGGCGCATCGAAGAACTGCGCGGGCGCAGCATCTTCCAACAGTTTGCCGTGATCAAAAAACAGCACACGGTCCGCCACTTCCCGGGCAAAGCCCATTTCGTGGGTCACGCAGACCATGGTCATGCCTTCCAGGGCCAGGGTCTTCATGACGTCCAGCACTTCGCCGACCATTTCCGGGTCCAGCGCCGAGGTGGGCTCGTCAAACAGCATGACCTTGGGCTCCATGGCCAACGCCCGGGCAATCGCCACACGCTGTTGCTGGCCGCCGGAGAGCCGCGAGGGGAACTCGTTGGCTTTCTGCGCAATGCCGACCTTTTCCAGCAAGGCCAGGGCCTTGGCCTCGCGCTCTTTCTTGCCGCGCTTGCGCACGACTTTCTGCGCCAGGCACAGGTTTTCCAGCACGGTCATGTGCGGGAACAGGTTGAAGTGCTGGAACACCATGCCGACTTCCCGGCGATAAGCGTTCACATCAGTCTTGGGGTCGGCCAGTTGCAGGCCGTCGATGCTCACCGAGCCCGAGTCGAACTCCTCCAGGCCGTTGAGGCAGCGCAGGAACGTCGATTTGCCGGAACCGGACGGACCGATCACCACCAACACTTCGCCCTTGGCCACCTGGGTGGTGACGTGATCCACCGCGCGCACCACGTGCCCACGGGTGTCGAAGACTTTTACCAGATCGCGGACTTCAATCACTTTGGGCGAGCCTCCGCTCAAGCCGGCTGGCCATTTTCGACAGCGGCAGGTTGATCAGCAGGTACAGGCCTGCGACACAGAACAGGATTTCAAACGGCGAAAACGAGGTGGTGATGACTTCACGGCCGCTTTTGAGCAGCTCGGTGATAGCGATCACCGACACCAGCGAGGTGTCCTTGACCAGGCTGATAAATTGCCCGGCCAACGGCGGCAGCACGCGCTTGAAGGCTTGCGGCAGTACCACGTGGCGCATCGACTGGCTGGCACTCAGCCCCAGGGAACGGGCCGCTTCGCCTTGGCCACGGGCAATCGACTGCACGCCCGCGCGCACGATTTCCGCCACGTAGGCGCCGGTAAACAGCGACAGCGCGGCGATACCGGCAAACTCACGCGATAGGTTCAGCACCGTGCCGATAAAGAAGTAGAAAATGAAGATCTGTACCAATAGCGGCGTGCCACGCACCAGTTCGACGTAGATCGTCGACAGATCGCGCAAGGTCGGGTTATTCGACAACCGACACAAACCGGTCGCCAGGCCGATGAGCAGGCCCAATACCCCCGACACCAGAGACAGCCACAAGGTGGTCCACAAGCCCCACATCAACGGGCCCAACGCCCAATGCCGGGTCACACCGATCACATCGCCTTCGGCCACATCGTCGCCACGGGCTACTTGCAGGCTGTTTTCGGCCACCGTCAGGTGCTGCTCGGCGCCTGCGTCGTTACGCAGGGTGACTTCAGCCACGTCGCCCTTGCGCACCAACTCGACCACCGTGGAAATATCCGCCGCGCGCTTGGACTCTTCGGCCTGGTAGGCAAAGTATTGCGGCACACGGTTCCAGCGCCATTCGTAGGACATCAGCGAGGTGGCGTAGTACAACGCGCCGGCCATGCCGACTAGCACCAGCACGGTCAGCAGGTGCCAGGGCCATTGGGCTTTTTTCTGTTTCATTGCGAGTTCCGGGAGGTGTATCGGCTGTCAGGCCGCCATCGCGGGCAAGCCCGCTCCCACCTTGGAATGCACTCCAGCTGTGGGGACGGGCTTGCCCGCGATGGGCGCGACGCGGTTGCTAGCTTATTCCATGTCCTTGAGCCACTCGGAGCTCTTGAACCACTTGTCATGGATGCGATCGTAGGTGCCGTCGTGCTTGATCTGGTGCAGGAAGTTGTTGATGAAGTTGATGCTGTCGTAGTCGCCCTTCTTCAAGCCGAATGCCAGGGGCTCATAGGTGAAGGGTTCTTCGAGGTATACCAGCTTGCCGTTGCCGACTTTTTTCTCGGCCACCACGTTGTACGGCGCGTCGTAGACAAAGGCATCGGCCTTGCCGTTGACCACGTCAAGCACACCTTCCTGCTCGTTGTCGTAGCCGTGGTACTTGGCCTTGGAGATCAGCTTCTTGGCCACCATCTCGCCGGTGGTGCCGAGCTTGGAGGTCAGACGGTACTTTTCGTCGTTCAGGTCTTTGTAGGACTTGATAGTGCCTTCCAGTTCCTTGCGGATCAGCAGGGTCTGGCCCACCACGATGAACGGTTCGCTGAAGTTCAGGCGCAGGTTGCGCTCCTGGGTCAGGGTCATGCCGCTGCCGATCATGTCGAACTTGCCGGTCAGGAACGCCGGGATGATCCCGTCGTAACCGGTAGAGACCAGTTCCAGCTTGACCCCCATGGACTTGGCTAGCGCCTTGAGCAGGTCGACTTCAAAACCAATGATTTCGCCGCGCTTGTTGGTCATCTCGAACGGCATGTAGGTCGGATCCATGCCGACTTTCAAGGTGCCGCGCTTGACCGCTTCGTCAATCGCCCCGGCCTGGGCCGTATTGACCGCCAGCAGGGCCGTCACGCCGAGCATCAGCATCGAAAGATACTTTTTCATCACCAAGTCCCCTGACTCATTTTATTTTGATGCGGGCCCCAGCAGGGCTGCACTATTTCTTCGGGGAGCGATGCTAACCCACTCGCCCACTGGCACAAAGGTCTAGCCGGGATTTGTTGGCTGATATGACAGAAAAACCCTACAAAAACCCGGAGAAAGCGCAGTTAGAGAGTTTGCCCTACTGGGCGCCCCCTGTATGAGTTATGTAAGAAGTTGTGACCGTCATTCGATCTCCGACAGCCAGTCCGTGTCCCGGAACCACTTGTCATGCAGCCGATCGTAGGTGCCGTCCTGGGCAATCTGATTAAGGAAGTGATTGATCCAGTTCAGGCTGTCGTAGTCGCCCTTCTTCAGCCCAAACGCCAGGGGTTCGTAGGTGAAGGGTTGCTCCAGGGCCAGCAGTTTGCGGTTTTGTGGCTTGGCCAGGGCGATTAGGTTATAGGGCGCATCATGGATAAACGCATCAACCCCACCGCTGACCACCTGGCGGACGCCTTCCTCCGCCGTGGCAACGCTCTGCAGTTGCGCAGCCCCCAGGAAGCGCCGCGCCGCCACTTCGCCCGTGGTGCCATCCGCCGCCGCAATCCGGTAGCCGGCTTCGTTCAAGTCTTCAATGCTGCTGACTTTGCCGGCCAGGCGCGGGTGAAGCAGCACGGTCTGGCCGACAATGATGAATGAATCACTGAAGTTGAGTTTGAGGTTGCGCTCCTGGGTCACGGTCATGCCACTGCCGATCAGGTCGAACCGGCCGGCCAGCAGGCCCGGGATCAGTTCGGTATAAGCCACCGGAACCCATTCCAGGGTCACCCCCAGGGCTTTGCCCATTTCTTCAAGCAGGTCTGCTTCGAAGCCGATGACCCGCCCCTGTTTGTCAGTCATTTCGAAAGGCACATAGTTGGGATCCGTCCCCACCTTCAAGACCCCGCGCCGCACGGCCTCATCAATCGCGCCTGCGTGTGCCATCTGCAGCTGTACCAACGCGACAATGCCCAGCAGCAGCATCGACCAGTAACCCTTGATCATGAAAAGCCCCTTTTTCATTACACAGCCGCACACCGGGCGTTGCGGGTTTAGCGCAAACCAGAGGCGGTCGATTCAGATTTGGGGGGCGATGCTAACCCACCGGCAGGCAGGGCAATACGCCTTGAACCAGGGTCTTTTGTATCGAAGTTAGAAGGGTGAAGCAGAAGCGACAAGCGCTGTAGGAGAGGCGTATCAAGCGCCCCCGAGACAGGTCTCGGGGGCGTCTGAATCAGGCAGGTTGCGCCTGGGATGACAGCGGTTGCAGCGGCAGCAGCGGCGCATGGGGGTCGGCCTTGACCGACTCGCGCCAGGCACCCAGCCATTCGGCATGCCCCTCGCTCCAGACTTGCTCATGCAGGCGTGCCAGGGCTACCGGGTCGCTGAGCAACGCCACGCGCTCGTTGTTGTTCAGGCCGGCAGGGCCGACTTTCAACGCATGCCGCACACGCTCGATACGCAGCCACTCGATCGGCTCTGCCTGACCATGTCGGGACGTTGCCAGGGCACAGGCCAGGGCATTCTGTTGCGGATCGACCACTGCCCGGATAAACCCGTCATTGAGTGCATGCCAACGGTTTTCGTGGGTATAGCGGTCGGTCGACAGCAGCGCCTGCGGCGGATTGTATTCCTCGGGGATCAGGAACAGGCTTTCGTCGCGGGACTTGAGGCCCAGATTGACCCGGCTGGAGATCACCGACACCGGGATCGACAGCATCAGCGAACCGACAATCGGCACCAGCCACCACAGGAAGCTGGGGTTCAACCACACCACCAGCAGCGCCCAGAAGAAGCCCAGCAAGGTCTGCGGACCGTGGCGCTTGACCGCCTCGCTCCAGGGCGTGGAGTCGTCGTCACGTTGCGGCGAGTTCCAGGTCGCGGCCCAGCCGAGGAACGCAGCGAGCACGAAACGGGTGTGGAAAATCATCCGTACCGGCGCCAGCAGCATGGAGAACAACATCTCCAGGAGCATCGACAAGGTCACCTTGAACTTGCCACCGAACTCTTTCGCGCCCTTGGCCCAGATCAGGATGATGCTCAGCAATTTAGGCAGGAACAGCAGCACGATGGTGGTGGAGAACAGCGCCACCGCCTTGTCCGGATGCCATTGTGGCCACAGCGGGTACAACTGGCGCGGCGCCATGAAGTACTGCGGCTCCATCAGGGTGTTGACCGCCAGCAGGGCCGTGGACAGCACCAGGAACAGGAACCACAACGGTGCCGACAGGTACGACATCACGCCGGTGAGGAATACCGCACGGTGTACCGGGTGCATGCCCTTGACCAGGAACAGGCGGAAGTTCATCAGGTTACCGTGGCACCAGCGACGGTCACGCTTGAGCTCGTCCAGCAGGTTGGGCGGCAGTTCTTCGTAGCTGCCCGGCAAGTCGTAGGCAATCCACACGCCCCAGCCGGCACGGCGCATCAGCGCAGCTTCAACGAAGTCGTGGGAAAGAATCGAACCGGCGAACGCACCTTTGCCGGGCAACGGCGCCAGGGCGCAGTGCTCGATAAACGGCTTCATGCGGATGATCGCGTTGTGGCCCCAGTAGTGGGATTCGCCCAACTGCCAGAAGTGCAGGCCGGCGGTGAACAGCGGGCCGTAGACGCGGGTGGCGAACTGCTGCATGCGTGCATACAGGGTGTCCATGCCCGAGGCACGTGGCGCGGTCTGGATGATCCCGGCGTCCGGCGTGGCTTCCATCAGGCGCACCAGGCTGGTCAGGCATTCGCCGCTCATCACGCTGTCGGCGTCGAGGACCACCATGTACTTGTAGTCACCGCCCCAGCGACGGCAGAAGTCGTCGAGGTTGCCGCTCTTGCGTTTGACGCGACGGCGACGGCGGCGATAGAAAATCTTGCCAAAACCACCGGCTTCGCGGCACACGTCGAGCCAGGCTTGCTGTTCGGCGATGCAGATATCGGCGTCGTTACTGTCACTGAGCACGAAGAAATCGAAGCGGTCCAGATCGCCAGTGGCAGCGACCGACTCAAAGGTCGCACGCAAGCCGGCAAACACCCGGGGCACGTCTTCGTTGCAGATCGGCATCACCAGCGCGGTACGGGCCTCTTTCGGGATCGGCTCGTCGCCGGCGCTTTTGCCGGAGATCCGGTACTTGTCGTGACCGGTAAGCAGTTCAAGGAAGCCCATCAGCGCGGTCCAGAAACCTGCCGAAACCCAGCAGAACAGAATCCCGAACATGATCAGGATACTGGTTTGCAGGGCGTAGGGCAGGACCTGGGTAGCGGTTTGCAGCAGGGTCTGGTTGCGCACCTCGTCAAAGTCGACGAAGGACCAGCCCTGGTAAGGCATGATGCCTTTCATGTACCAGCCGGCCACAATCGTCTGGCCGAGCATCAGCACCAGCAGGATATAGCGGCGGATCGAACCGACCGTGCGCCAGCGCGCAGCCGGCAGCACGCGCTCGTCTTTCGGCGGCGCTGGAGGGTTGCTGCGGCCGGTCAGCCGGCGCCAGCCACGCACCAGGATATTGGTGCGCCAAGGCTCGGGCACCACTTTGGTACGGCGGATCGGCGGCGTGGCCTTGAGGCAAACCCGACCGCTGGCGTCGAGCACCAGCATTTCGGCTTCCTCTAGCTCCTCGGCAGTGTTGAGGGTCAGCCGGCGGCCAACCGACGCCTGCGCGGCGTCCACCGGTGCGTCAAAGGTCGACGACGACAGGCGCTCGTGCAGTTCGGAGAAGGACTTGCAGCCCGCCAGTTCGGCGCGCTGCTCGTCGGTCATCGGAAGATGCGCCAGGTACTCGGCAAGAGTCTCTGGCTGGACTTGAGAGTTACTCATCGGCAGGCAACTGATTGCTCCAGGTTTCGGTCAGGACTTGTTCTGTCTTGACTGGCTCCGGGGTGGCTGGGGCAGCTTCTGGCTGCTTGTCTTGCTTGTCCTTGGCGTCTTTCTTGGCCTGTTTCTCGTGTTGCTTGGCCAAGACTTTGTCAGCCTTCAGGACTTGGGTGGAAGCCTGCTCTGGCTCAGGCTTGACGATGTCCTGGACCAGGGCCGCACGCATTTCGGTCGGCTTGCCTGCATCCTTGATCTTCAAGCGCAGGGTCAGGCGCCAGCCTTTGGTGTGCGGGTTGTAGCGCACGCTGTTTTCCACGACTTCGCCGTTTTCGCCGACGCTGACCTGGCTGCGCACCGCCGCATCGGGCTTCAGGGCCTTGAGGGACGGGCCTTCGAAGTCCACCAGATAGGCCACGCTGCCGTCTGGCTGGCGGATCAGGTTGGACTGTTTCACATCACCGGTAGAACGCAGGGTCTGTTTGACCCAGGCACTGTCCGGCGAGTGGAACGGTGCATCGTTGAGAGTCCAGTGCAGACGGTAGGCGATATCCAGCGGCTCGCCGGGCTTAGGCAGTTCGGCCGGGCTCCAGAAGGCAACGATGTTGTCGTTGGTTTCATCGGCGGTCGGAATCTCTACCAGATCCACGGAACCCTTGCCCCAGTCGCCTTCAGGCTCGATCCAGGCGCTTGGGCGCTTGTCGTAGTTGTCGTCGAGGTCTTCGTACTGGCTGAAGTTGCGACCACGCTGCAACAAGCCGAAACCACGTGGGTTTTCTACCGAGAAGTTGCTGACCGACAGGTGTTTTGGGTTGTTCAGCGGGCGCCAGATCCACTCGCCGTTACCGGCATGGATCGACAGGCCGCTGGAGTCGTGCAGTTCACGACGGTAGTTGAGCACTTTGGACGGCTGGTTGGCGCCGAACAGGAACATGCTGGTCAGCGGGGCAACGCCCAGCTTGCTGACCTTGTCACGCAGGAACATCTGCGACTTGACGTCGACAATGGTGTCGGTGCCCGGGCGCAGGATCAGGCGGTAGGCGCCAGTGGCCCGCGGCGAATCCAGCAAGGCGAAGATCACCAGGTGCTTGTCGCCCGGCTTTGGACGCTCGATCCAGAATTCGGTGAAACGCGGGAACTCTTCGCCGGACGGCAGCGCGGTATCAATCGCCATGCCACGGGCGGACAGGCCATAGACCTGGTCCTTGCCCACGACGCGGAAATAGCTGGCGCCGAGCATGGTCATGATTTCGTCTTGCTTGTCGTCCTTGTTGATGGGGTACAGCACGCGAAAGCCGGCATAACCCAGCTGATCGGTGGCCTTAGGATCAAACTTGACGTCGCCGAAATCGAAACGAGTCGGGTCGTACTTGATTTCCTGGACGTCGGTCGCGGTGATTTCGTTGATCTTCACCGGCGTGTCGAAGTGCATGCCCTGGTGATAGAAGGACAGCTTGAACGGAGTTTTCTGCTCGGCCCACTCGGCTTTTTCATTGCGGAAACGAATTTTCTGGTAGTCAGCGAACTTCATTTCGCGGAATTCGTTCGGCAGATTGCTGCGCGGGGCTTCGTATTTCTGCCCGGCCAGCTCTTTTGCCTTGGCCGACACATCGTCCAGGCTGAATGCCCACAGTTGACCCGCGCCGAACAGGCAAAACAGGGCGGAGCCCGTCACCAGTGCGTTTCGTAACCGTTTGGCAGACAATTTTGGTGCATTACAGGGACTAACAATCACGAGCAACCCTCGCCGAAAACAGATCAAAAAACCAACGGCCAGCTATCTATATGCCAGGTTGGCGAGCATTGTTCCGACTCCGATGGGGCTAAATGATTCCCCAAGGGCGACCGGACAAGTCTCTACCTAAATCAAAAATGGACCAATTTACGCTGATCCCCGTAGCGCGCGATTATCTAGTAGCCCGTGAGATAACGCAGCAGGGTCAGCCAAGTATTTGTAGCGAAAACTTGCGTTTTTGCGCATTAAAAGTCGTTTTTCATACAATCAGGTCTGTAAAAGGAAGGTGACCGGCCCGTCATTGACCAAATGCACCTGCATATCCGCGCCAAAACGCCCCGACGCCACCGTGCCATGCAATTGTTGCGCTTGTGACAACAAGTGCTCGAAAAGCGCTTCGCCCAACGCCGGTGGCGCCGCGGTGGAGAAGCTGGGACGCAGGCCGCTTTTGGTATCGGCTGCCAGGGTGAACTGGGACACCAGCAGCAAACCACCGCCAATGTCCTTCAACGACAGGTTCATCTTGCCCTCGTCGTCACTGAACACCCGGTAGTTAAGCAGCTTATGCAACAACTTGTCGGCACTGGCGGCGGTATCTGAAGGTTCAACGGCCACCAGTACCAGCAAACCCTGGTCTATCGCGCCCACCACTTGCCCCGCCACCTCGACCCGGGCGCCACGCACCCGTTGCAAAAGGCCCTTCATGCTTCTTCAGGGGGCAGATCAAGCAGGCGTCGTGCCATATCGCCCGCCGCACGCACCAGCGCATCGGTGATGCCCGGCTCGGACGCCGCGTGACCCGCCTCGCGGATCACCTGCAACTCACTGTTCGGCCAGGCCTGGTGCAGCTCCCAGGCATTATCCAGCGGGCAGATCATATCGTAGCGGCCATGCACGATGATCCCCGGCAGATGGGCGATCTTGTGCATATCGCGAATCAGCTGGTTGGGCTCCAGGAACGAGTTATTGGTGAAGTAGTGGCACTCAATGCGCGCAATCGACAACGCGCGCTGGGGCTCGGAGAAGCGCTCGATCAGCTGCGGGCTGGGGCACAGGCCGAGCATGCGGCCTTCCCAGGTGGACCAGGCCTTGGCGGCATGCATCTGGGCGATCTGGTCATTGCCGGTCAGGCGCTTGTGGTAGGCGCTGATCATGTCGTGGCGCTCTTCCACCGGGATTGGCGCGATGTAGTCCTGCCAGTAGTCCGGGAACAGGCGGCTCGCGCCGGCCTGGTAGAACCACTGGATATCCTGGGGGCGGGCCAGGAAGATGCCGCGCACAATCAGGCCAAGCACGCGATCAGGGTGGGTTTGTGCATAGGCCAGGGCCAGGGTCGAGCCCCAGGAACCACCGAACAGCACCCATTTTTCAATCCCCAGGTGCTCGCGAATGCGCTCAAGGTCGGCAACCAGGTCCCAGGTGGTGTTGTTTTCCAGGCTGGCCCGCGGAGTGGAGCGCCCGCAGCCGCGCTGGTCAAAGGTGACGATGCGGTACAGGTTCGGATCGAAATAGCAGCGACTGTTGGCATCGCAGCCGGCGCCGGGACCGCCATGGATGAAGACCACGGGCAAACCTTGCGGGGAACCACTTTCGTCGACATACAGCGTGTGGGTTTCATCGACGGCCAGATCGTGCCGGACGTAGGGTTTGATCTGCGGGTACAAAGTCTGCATTGCGCGCTCCGTAAGGGGTCGGGTCCATCCCTGGGGGGACGTCTATTATTTTGCCGTCTGGCATCATAAACCCGAATTGTGCAATGAGCATGTCCTTGAGGACTTAGACCTGTGTCAGTGATCAGCCAGGAAGGTTCGCGCACCACGTGTGGGAGCGGGCTTGCTCGCGATAGCGGCGGATCAGTCGACATATTGGGAACTGACGGACCGCCATCGCGGCGATGCGGCGACCTGACAAGCCCGCTCCCACATTTTGATCCTCGTTGACTCAGGTGTAGTGCTTCTGGCCCCACGCCAAGAACCCTTCCAGCAACTGCCTCAACACCACCCGCGTCGGCTCGGCCAGATCCTGTCGATACCTGAACGGCTCAAACTCCTCCATGTACGTGCACTGCCCCAACTCCAACTGCACCGCATGAATATCCTGCGCCGGGTTGCCGTAGTGCCGGGTGATATGCCCGCCCTTGAAGCGCCCGTTCAGCACATGGCTGTAGTGCGGATGCGCCGCGCAGATGGCTTCCAACTGGCTGGCCAACTGGGGGTCGCAGGCGGCGCCATTGAAGGTGCCGAGGTTGAAGTCCGGTAGCTTGCCGTCGAACAGGTGTGGGATCACCGAGCGGATCGAGTGGGCGTCGAACAGCAGCGCGTAGCCGAATTCGGCCTTGAGCCGCGCCAGTTCCTGTTGCAGGGTCTGGTGATAAGGCGTCCAGATCTGCTCCAGATAGGTCGCCCGCTCCGCCTTCGACGGCTCCTTGCCTTCACTAAACAACGGCACGCCATCAAACAGCGTCGCGGGAAACAGGCCGGTGGTCGCCCCGGCATACAGCGGCTTGTCGTCCGACGGCCGGTTCAAGTCGATGACAAAACGCGAATACTCGGCCGCCAGGGTGCTGGCCCCCAGCTCTGCAGCAAAATCGTACAGCGTAGGGATATGCCAGTCGGTATCCGGCAGGCTTTGCGCCTCGGGGATCAGGCCCGCTGCAACCGCAGGCGTCAGGCGCAGGCCGGCGTGGGGCATGCTGATCAGCAGCGGTGTGCGGCCTTGTTTGAAGTTCAGAACCTTATCCACAGCAGTACTCCTTACTCACAAAGGCAACCTTACACATCGACGTCGACGCCATGGCGCACGACGCGTTTATCCAACTCGCCACCCAGCCAGTAGGCCAGGTCGGCGGGGCGGTCGATCTGCCAGGCGACAAAATCCGCGACCTTGCCCACTTCCAGCGAGCCATGGGTGTCGCCCATGCCCAACGCCGTGGCGGCATGCCGGGTGACACCGGCCAGGGCTTCTTCCGGGGTCATGCGGAACAGGGTGCAGGCCATGTTCAGCATCAGCCGCACGGACAAGGCCGGCGAGGTGCCGGGGTTGAGGTCGCTGGCAATGGCGATCTTCACCCCGTGCTTGCGCAAGGCGTCCATCGGCGGCAACTGGGTTTCGCGCAAAAAGTAGAATGCGCCCGGTAGCAACACGGCAACGGTACCGGCGGCGGCCATGGCGATGGCGTCTTCTTCGGTCATGAACTCCAGGTGATCCGCCGACAGCGCCTGATACCGCGCCGCCAGGCTGGAGCCGTGCAGCGACGACAGTTGCTCGGCGTGCAACTTTACCGGCAACCCCAAGCGCTGCGCGACCTTGAATACGCGCTCCACCTGCTCGGTGGAAAACGCCAGGTATTCGCAGAACGCATCCACCGCATCCACCAACCCTTCTGCTGCCAGGGTCGGCAGCATCTCGTTGCAGATGTGCTCGATATAGTCGTCGGCACGATCCTTGTACTCCGGCGGCAACGCATGGGCCGCCAGGCACGTGGCACGCACGCTGACCGGCAGCTCCTGGCCCAGGCGCCGGGCCACCCGCAGCATCTTGCGCTCGTTGGCCAGGTCCAGGCCGTAGCCGGACTTGATCTCCACCGTGGTCACGCCATCGCGCAGCAAACTGCGCAGGCGCTTGCGGCTACTGTCGAACAGCTCTTCCTCGGTCGCCGCACGCGTGGCACGAACGGTGCTGGCAATGCCGCCGCCGGCCGCCGCGATCTCGGCGTAGCTCACGCCTTGCAGGCGCTGCTCGAATTCGCCGCTGCGGTTGCCGCCAAATACCGTGTGGGTATGGCAGTCGATCAGCCCCGGCGTGACCCACGCCCCTTGCAAGTCATGGGTCTGCGCGTAGTCGCCAGGCGGCAGCTCGGCACGGGGGCCGATCCACTCGATCAGCGAACCGGCCGTGACCATGGCGCCATCCTCGATGATCGAGTACTCGCCCCGGGCCATGGTTGCGATGTGGCAGTGTTGCCAAAGCGTTTTCATCAACGCCTCCCTAAGTTATCGGTGAGACAAAGCCGGGTCGTAATTGACCTTGGCCGCTTGCCCGGCTGCGGGCTTGACCCACAGCAGGTAGGCGAGGACCAGCAACACGATCCATACGGCGCCCACCAGCAGCGCGGCCTGGGTGTCCGGGAAGTAGCCCAGTACACCAAAAATAAACAGCATGAACACAATGGCCGCCGCCGGCGCATAGGGCCAGAACGGTACCGGGAATTTCAGTTCGGCGATCTGCGCCTTGGTCATCGAGCGGCGCATCGCCACCTGCGTGACCAGGATCATCAGCCACACCCACACGGTAGCGAAGGTGGCAATCGAGGCAATCACCAGGAATACGTTTTCCGGGATCAGGTAGTTCAACACCACGCCGCCCAGCAGCGCTGCGCCCATCACCACCACGGTCATCCACGGCACACCGTGGCGCGACAGTTGCGCAAAGCCCTTGGGCGCCTGCCCTTGCTGGGCCAGGCCGTACATCATGCGGCCGGCACCGAAGATGTCACTGTTGATGGCCGAGACGGCCGCCGAAATCACCACGATATTGAGGATGGTCGCCGCCGAGCCAATCCCCAGGTTGCTGAAGATCTGCACGAATGGGCTGCCTTGGCTGCCGATCTGCGGCCACGGGTAGATGGCCATCAGCACAAACAGGGTCAGCACGTAGAACAACAGGATGCGCAGCGGTACCGCGTTGATCGCCTTGGGGATCACCCGTTGCGGGTCCTTGGCTTCACCGGCAGTGATGCCGATGATCTCGATGCCGCCAAAGGCAAACATCACCACCGCAAACGAGGCGATCAGGCCGCCCAGGCCATTGGGCATGAAGCCACCGTGGGCCCACAGGTTGCTCAACCCGCTGGCCGGTGCGTCAGCCGCCGAATGCACGCCAAACAGCATGATGCCGAACCCGCCAAGGATCATCGCGACAATCGCGCCGACCTTGAGCAACGACAGCCAGAACTCCATTTCGCCGAACACCTTGACGTTGCACAGGTTCAGCCCGCCGATCAGTAGGACGATGCCGAGCACCCAGACCCAGCGTGCGACCTCGGGAAACCAGAAGCCCATGTAGATGCCGAAGGCGGTGACGTCCGCCAGGCAGACGATGATCATTTCAAAAGCGTAGGTCCAACCGAGGATAAAACCGGCCATCGGGCCCAGGTAAGTGCTGGCGTACTGGCCGAACGAGCCGGACACCGGATTGTGCACGGCCATTTCGCCGAGGGCGCGCATCACCATAAACACGGCGGCGCCGCCGATCAGGTAGGCCAGCAACACCGCCGGGCCGGCCATTTGGATCGCCGAGGCAGAACCGTAGAACAGCCCGGTGCCGATCGCCGACCCCAGTGCCATGAAGCGAATATGGCGGGCGGTCAGTCCGCGTTTGAGACCTTGTGCTTGCTGGTGCATTTCTCGTCCCTAATTATTGTTATCCAGAGAGAATCCGAACCTATGGGCGACCCCATGCGGGAGCCAACTCCCACACAGGATCGGTGTGCGGCTTACAGGCTCGGCAGCAGCTTGGCCGGCACCAACTCGTTCAGGCAGCGGCTGGCCAACAGTTCGCTGGCGGCGTTGATATCCGGGGCGAAGAAGCGGTCCTTGTCATAGAACCCCACTTTGGCGCGCAGGATCCCACGGGCCTTTTCCAGCTTGGGCGAGGTTTTCAGGCCATCGCGCAGGTCCAGGCCCTGGCAGGCGGCCAGCCATTCCACTGCGAGCACCCCACGGGTATTTTCAGCCATTTCCCACAGGCGCTTGCCGGCAGCCGGCGCCATCGACACGTGGTCTTCCTGGTTGGCCGACGTCGGCAGGCTGTCGACGCTATGGGGATGGGACAACGCCTTGTTCTCGCTGGCCAACGCCGCTGCCGTCACCTGGGCAATCATGAAACCGGAGTTGACCCCGCCATTGCCCACCAGGAACGGCGGCAATTGCGACATGTGCTTGTCCATCATCAACGAGATACGGCGCTCGCTCAGGGAGCCGATTTCAGCAATGGCCAGGGCCATGTTGTCGGCGGCCATTGCCACCGGTTCGGCGTGGAAGTTACCGCCGGAGATCACATCGCCTTCGGCGGCGAATACCAGCGGGTTATCCGATACCGCGTTGGCTTCGACCACCAACACTTCGGCCGCCTGGCGGAACTGGGTCAGGCAGGCGCCCATGACTTGCGGCTGGCAGCGCAGGGAGTACGGGTCTTGCACTTTGTCGCAGTTCTGGTGGGACTGGGACACCTGGCTGCTTTCACCGAGCAGGTCGCGATAGGCGGCGGCCGAGTCGATCTGCCCACGCTGGCCACGGGCTGCATGGATGCGCGCGTCGAACGGCGAGCGCGAGCCCAGCACCGCTTCCACGGTCAGGCCGCCACAGGCGATGGCGGCGGCGAACAGGTCTTCGCCTTCGAACAAGCCGCGCAGGGCGTAGGCCGTGGAGACCTGGGTGCCATTGAGCAGCGCCAGGCCTTCCTTGGCAGCCAGGGTCAGCGGCGTGAGACCGGCGACTTTCAGCGCTTCGGTCGCCTCCAGCCACTCACCTTTGTAACGGGCCTTGCCTTCGCCCAGCAGCACCAGGGACATATGGGCCAGCGGCGCCAAGTCACCGGACGCGCCCACCGAGCCCTTGAGCGGGATATGCGGGTAGACCTCGGCGTTGATCAAGGCGATCAGCGCGTCGATCACCTGCCGGCGAATCCCGGAGAAACCGCGGCTCAGGCTGTTGACCTTGAGCACCATCACCAAACGCACCAGCGCATCGCTGATCGGCTCGCCGACACCGGCAGCGTGGGACAACACCAGGGAACGCTGGAGGTTTTCCAGGTCTTCGCTGGCGATACGGGTCGAGGCCAGCAGGCCGAAACCGGTGTTGATGCCATAGGCGGTGCGGTTCTCGGCGAGAATCTGCTCGACACAGGCCACACTGGCTTCGATCTGCGCCGAGGCGCTGTCATCCAGGCTGAGGGTTACCGGCTGCTGGTAGATGGCCCGCAGTTGGGCAAGGGTCAGTTGGCCTGGAATCAGATTTAGCGCAGTCACATTCATGCTCCTTTTGAAATAGGGTTCAGTGCAAATTCGGTAAAGCGTGGTTCAACAAATCGGTGTTCTTGAGCAGTGCCGCCGTGGTCGCGATGTCCGGCGCCAACCAACGGTCCTGTTCATAGGCCGGGACGTGCTCGCGCAGCAGGCGCCAGGCGGTGTGGGTGCCGGCGCCGAAGCCTTGTGCCTTGAGGAACTCAAAGGCCTGGGCCGCCAGCAGGTATTCGATGGCGAGGATCTGGGTGAGGTTTGCCAACACTGAGTGCAGCTTGAGCGCGGCGTTGGTGCCCATGCTCAGGTGGTCTTCCTGCAGGCCCGAGGTGACGAAGTTGTCGAGCACGGCCGGCTGCGCCAGTTGGCGATTCTGCCCACAGAGGGAAGCGGCGACGTACTGCACGATCATCATCCCCGAGTTGACCCCGGGGTTACTCACCAGGAATGCCGGCAAGCCGCTGACGTGGGGGTTGATCAGGCGGTCCAGGCGGCGCTCGGCGATGGAGCCGATTTCCGCCATGGCGATGGCCAGCATATCCGCCGCCAGCGCCACGGACTGGCCGTGGGGGTTGGCCTGGGACACCACGCGGTAGTTGTCCGGCGTGCCCAGCAGCAGTGGGTTGTCGGTGGCACCGTTGAGTTCGGTTTCGATCTGCCGGGTGGCGTGCTCCAGTTGATCGCGGGCGGCGCCGTGGACCTGGGGGATCGAACGGATGCTCAGCGCGTCCTGGGTACGAATGCCACGGCTGGCGGCAATCACCTCGCTGCCCTCGAGCAGGGCCCGCAGGTTACTGCCGACCTGCTGCATGCCGGGGTGTGGCTTGAGGGCGATGATCTGCTCATCGAAGGCGTCGATCTGCCCGCGTTGTGCTTCAAAACTCATGGCGCCGATCACATCGGCCCATTGCAGCAAGTGGTGGGCATCGGCCAGGGCCAGGCAGCTCAGGCCACTCATGCATGGTGTGCCATTGACCAGGCACAGGCCGTCCTTGGCGCCGAGCACCACCGGCTGCAAGCCTTCGGCGGCCAGCGCCGCCTCGGCCGTCACAATCTGGCCGCGATAGCTGACATTTCCCACTCCCAGCAGGGCAATGCCGATATGGGCCATGTGGGTCAGGTAGCCCACCGAGCCCTGGGACGGCACGTGCGGGGTGATGCCATGGTTGAGCAGCGCCAGCAGCGAATGCACCACCTGCGGATGCAGGCCGGACTTGCCCTGGCTGAAGTTGATGATGGCCGCGCAGATGATCGCGCGGGTCTGTTCATCACTCAGCGGCGCTCCCACACCACAGGCGTGGCTGAGCAAGGTGTTGCGCGACAGTTGACTCAGTTGCTCGCCCTTGAGCGACACATTGCACAAGGCGCCCAGGCCGGTGTTGACGCCATAGGCCCGCTCGCCGCTGGTGACGATGCGTTGCACGATGGCCTGGGCATTGTCGATCCGCGCCCAGGCCGGGCCCGACAGCTCCAGCTCGGCGCCGAAGCGCGCGACGGCAACCACGTCCTGCCAGTGCAGGGGGGTGTCGGCGATGACGATTTTTTTAGCCTGGGACATCTTCATACCTTCTTCAATTCTTTTGCAGCCTTGCCGGCCTCTTCGCGAGCAAGCCCGCTTGTATGGTTAGACTTGTAGGGGTGGTGGGACTAAAAGCCAGCATCTGACTCTAGCCAGTACAGACCGTGGGAGACTTCGCCCCACCCCTTCACCAAAGCGCCGATAAGGAATGCATCGGCCATG
>NZ_JAARMB010000048.1:0-4492 GCF_012985615.1 Pseudomonas sp. WS 5412 | reverse complement strand
ACACCCGAAAATCAGTGCAATAAACCTTTCTCACGAATCAAAGTTCGTTAATTCGCAGTCGCTGACGAGTAAAACGAACTCTAATTCGGCTTACGTTGGTTTTCAGTTCCATTGCTCCCCAACCCCCGATGTCGCCCGGGTGAAATTCGTAAAGTCCGCGCAACGGCTGGGCTTTAGCCTCGAAGAAGTGGCCGGGCTGTTGAGGCTCGATGACGGCGCTCACTGTGATGAAGCGCGCGTGCTCGCCGAGCAGAAGCTTGGGGATGTGCGTGGCAAGCTCGCGGATCTGCGACGGATCGAGTCTGTTTTGGTGCAACTGGTTCACGACTGTTGTGCGAGCCACGGGACCGTTTCCTGTCCGCTAATCGTTTCGCTGCATGGGTAAAACGCTCTGCGTTGGCCAGTGGTTGTGAAGGGAACCAGCGGACAAGGTCTACGGCTGCCGCGGCTGTGAAGCCGCACCGGTCACCGCCGACAAACCGGCTCAACTGATCGAAAAGAGCATGGCCAGTCCTAGCGTCCTGGCGATGCTGTTGATCACCAAATACGTCGATGGTCTGCCGCTGCACCGCTTCAAAAAAATCCTCGGTCGTCACGGCGTCGATATCCCCCGCCAAACCCTGGCGCGCTGGGTGATCCAGTGCGGCGAGCACCTGCAACCGCTGCTGAATCTGTCTACGAAAACAGCCCGGCGTGCCGCGTCGGCACGAAGGCCGTATTGCGGTGCAAACCAGCGATACGCGTTGGTGCTCGGACGGCTTTGAGTTCCGCTGCGAGGACGGAGCCAAATTGAGCGTAACCTTCGCCCTGGACTGCTGTGATCGCGAGGCCATCGGCTAGGTCGCGAGCCCGACCGGGTACAGCGGCGATGATATCCGCGACTTGATGCTGGAAAGCGTGGAGAGGCGCTTCGGTGATCAACTGCCCGCCACGCCGGTGCAATGGCTAAGCGATAACGGCTCGGCGTACACCGCCGACCAGACGTGCCTGTTTGCTCGACAGATCGGCTTGCAGCCGGTGACCCCCCAGTTCGCAGCCCGCAGAGCAACGGCATGGCCGAGAGCTTCGTGAAGACGATCAAGCGTGATTACGTGGCGCACATACCTAAGCCGGATCGAGAAACGGCACTACGTAACTTGGCCAATCCCTGTGATCCTGCGTGGTCGTCTTACTTTGCCCAACGTCGAGCTGCGATAGACGTGGATTGATTGCCCGGTACTAGACCATGGTGCTGACGAAAGACTTGAGCCGGATGAGGCGCGACTCTCATGCCCGGTTCTTTGGGGGCGGTGGCGCAGTAATGCGCTGCTGTTACCCGACGAAAGTGTACTTAAGCCCTACCATCTTATCTCGGCGCCATAAACCAGGACCTTCATCTCCTCCCTCCTTGATTCCGTACTTAACTACGGAGGTAGAGTTGAATCGTGGATCGAAAACCCGAGAGGAGATCGCCGTTATGAAACACCTAAGACTGCTGCTGATAGTGAGTGCGACTCTGCTGTCATCCACCGTATGGGCCGATGGCAGTTCCGATCGCCTGTACGGTAAGATGATCCAGGCCAACGAGCAATCCATGCGCGAATACGCTAGCGCCCAAGGCAAGAACCCGCCAGAAGTCACTCACTACCGCTATGGCATGAAGCTCGACATCGCCAAGGTCATTCACGTCACGTCGACCAATGGCAACTGCGATGTGATGCCTGCGCAAATGACCTACGAGGATTCGAGCGGAAACCTGCATATTCTGGAGTACCGCGTATCAGGAACGGACTGCAGGAGCCAGCACTGAGCATTGTTGACGTGTTGCTGACGGAAAAGTAATTTTCACGTCACCCTGACGTTATTTTGCATGTGGAAGTATGTAAGAAGCGCACCCGGCTATGCCCGGCGCGCTTCGGCATATACACAACCGCACAATGAAAAATCTGCCAAAACATCAAGAGCGTTTATGAACAACAAGGCCCTGTTGGGACTTTCTCAGATCGTCTTGAGCATCAGCGCTGCGCAGGCTGCAATGGCCGCCGAGGAAAAAGGCGAGGGATTCATCGAAGGCAGCAGCCTGAGCATCCTCAATCGAAATTTCTACTTCAACCGTGATTTTCGCAAAGGCCAGTCCAGCAGTACAGGAAATGGCTACTCGGAAGAATGGGCCCACGGAGTCATAGGCCGATTCGAGTCGGGCTCGGCCAGGCCGAGGACAATTACTCCAAGCTCGGCGGCGCCGTAAAGACCCGTTTCCTGGACACTGAAATCAAAGTAGGCGATGTCTTCCCTGTCACGCCTGTCGTGCAGTACGGCGATTCGCGACTGCTTCCGGAAAGCTTCCGCGGCGTCACCGCATACAACACCAGTGTCGAGGGCTTGGTGCTACAGGGCGGACGCCTGCACGCGATGAGCCAACCCAGCTCCAGCAGCATGCGGGATGATTTTGCAACCTTCTACGCAGGCGAAGTCGGCTCTCCGTGGATAGTCGGCGGTGATTACACACCCAACGACAACCTTGGCTTCAGCCTTTACACCAGTTGTCTCAAGGATGCCTGAAACCAATACTATACCGGCACTACCTGGAGCTACCCGCTTGCAGATGATGTCGCCTTGGTCGGTGGTTTGAATTACTACAAGGCCGTCGATGAGGGGAAGCAGCTCCTCGGCAGTTTTGAGAACGATATCTGGAGCGGCAAGGTCGGCCTCCGTGTCGGGGCGCACACCGGCGAGGGACGGAGACGGCCGACGTGAACCAGATCGCTATTGTGCCTTGCTATCGCCCTTCGGGGACTCCATTCCAATGTGTTGGTTCATGTTCTCCATCATTGTATTGCAGTTTTTCATCATCTTGGACATTTCCTGCATGTCCATCATCGGCATATGGTTGCCGTCCATCATGTGCATGTCCTCACCCTTATTTGTCTCGGCACTGCTTTGGGCGGGGGCTTTGGCCTGTTCGGCAAATCCCGTGGCAACAGTTCCAAGGGCTATGAAGGTAGCAAGGACGGTGTAGGTAATGGCGTTACGCATGGCGACTCTCCTCATCTACGACCTTGGTTTCCAGCCAGGCTGTGTATTGAAGAGTTGATTGCTCCACTGTCCTCCTGTTTGGCTCCTTTGGTTTGGAGGATGGTTTCAGGCGCCTGAGGTAGGCGCCTTTTTCGGTCAACAAGTCTTCGGCTTCATCGCTCTGGACTCTGCGAGCTGGCTTGACAGCACCGCGTTGTCTTGCACGAGAAGCTGCTTTTCTGTGGCCAACTGGCTCAATTGGCTTTCAGTTTGGCTTAAGCGTTCCGCCAGCAGGCTTCGCTCCCGTTCATTGACGGCCAGGTAAGTCCGCGTCTCAGCCAAACGCTGCTCACCTTGGCCATGGCGCTGCTCCAGTGCCTGATGCGACTGTTGCAAGTCGGTGAATTGAAGTAAGACGTGTTCATGCGCAATCTGACTCTGCGCGAGCGTCGCTTGCGTCGTGAGCAGGGTGCTCTCTAGACGATCATGGTCCTGCACCAGGCGTTGTTCCTGCGCCTGCAGTTCGCCCAGGCGGGTTTGCTGCGCGAGCAGACGCTGCCGGAGCGCTGCCAATTCGTGTTCCAGGCGCTGCTGGCGTTGCTCAGTGGCCTGGCGCTCGTCGCTGCGTTGTTGCGCGACCGATGCCTGGTAGTGCTCAAACTGCTCCCGCGCTTGTTGCAGTTGCCGGGTCAGTGCGGCCGCCTCGGCGGCGCGGTCAGCCAGACGTTGTTCGAGCCCGGTCTTTTCACTGCCCAGGCTGGCCAGGGCGATCTCCTGACGCTGCAGGGTGTCAGCCAGCCCCTGGCTGCGCGTAGTGGCTACGGCAAGTGCCTGGGCCTGCTGCTCCTGAACGCTGAGTTGCGCGTCGCGCTCGACGAATGCCTGCTGCAACTGTTCCTGCAACGCGTCGGCCTCTGCCTGGTGAGCCGCTACGGCCTGCTGGAGTTGGACGGCCGCCTCCGCCTGAACTTTTTCGTACAGTCCTTTCAGCGCCAGGACCAGCTCCGCGGGCAATCCCAGTTCGGCCTGGGCCAGCGTGCCGGGATGCGCGGCTTTCCAACGCTTTAACAACGGAGCAATCGTGCTTTTGCTGCCCGTCCCACCCAGGGCGACGCGGATGCTGTCAATGGTGGGGTTGTGGCCCGCAGCCACCAGTTGGGTGGCCGCCTGGGCAACATGCAGGTAGAGGACGCCGGAACGGGCCATGAACACCTCGGATTTTTTCGTACCGTATTATGGAAAACGTAATACCTCGATTTAAGTACAGAATAGTTCAGCCGACTGAGACCGTCAGTTGACCCACGATAAGCGCGGTTATCGTGAGTTAAGTCATCGCGATCGAGGGTTGTGTCTATAATCTGCGGTACACATGGGGGTTGGGGAGCAATGGAACTGAAAACCAACGTAAGCCGAATTAGAGTTCGTTTTACTCGTCAGCGACTGCGAATTAACGAACTTTGATTCGTGAGAAAGGTTTATTGCACTGATTTTCGGGTGT
>NZ_JAARMB010000047.1:0-4676 GCF_012985615.1 Pseudomonas sp. WS 5412 | reverse complement strand
CGAAGGAGTGGGGGCAACAGCAGCTGCGCTGGTAGACTTATCCACAGTTGCTGGTAACAAAATCAGCAATCCGCCCTGGGTCAAATTTCAATCGGCAGGGTGGGTCAATTTTCCATCAGCGCCAACAAACCAAGACAAAAGTTCGCGGTTTTCCATCGGTGGAAATGAGGCGATTCCCACTTCGACCAAGTCGGGTGGCGTATGTCCATTGCCCTCAACGTCTACGATGATGATTGGTTCAGAGGGCCAGACGAAGTCTGTTTTCAGCATCAGAGATTCCTTGTTGCCTCGGCGCGGCCATGGCGCGCGTAGTGGTGGGGCTTGTCAGCGTCGTGCACCTGATAGCCTAGGGAGTGCTGTAAATAGTAACGACGCTGTTCGTCCAGACCACGAACGACAATCGCACGGTCGTTCACCTGCGGGTCTTCCACAGCACCCAGCTCGTGGCACATTCGATTGAGAATCTGCTGATCTGGCTTCTTCCATGCCGCCTTACAGATGGAGAATTGCGAGCTAGGGCAGGTATCGCACAGTTCGGTGATGCCGAAGTGTCCGTTGTAATCGGGTTGCAGATGCGCATAGGCGACTCCGCAAGAGGTTTTGTGGAAGATCGGTGTCACCTGATTCTGCTCCCCGTACAACCTCAATAGCCTCTGCTCATCTTCCAGTGGGAGGAGCTTTCGCCTGGCCGTCATTTTGTATGGCTCAGGGATTCCTTGGCTCTGGTAAAACTCGGCTATCTCCTTTCGATAGAACAGCCCGCTAAATACGGTCGCGTGGGCATAGTTAGCGAGCGCCGCGGCCTTTGCAATGTGCTCTGACGAGTCGTTTAGCCCTGGAACGATCGGGCGCCAATACAACACCACTTTGTAGTGCCTGGCATGGCGGAACAGCATCTTCAGGCTGTTGGCAGCAATCGAAGACTTGATGGGTTCGATCTTCGGATCATCAATTCCTGAGTACGTAACCAACACTGTCAGCTTGATATTTCTGAGCGTATTGAAGCGCTCGCAATCGTCCTGAGATACACGCCATCGAGTGATAACAAGCACATTGTTGGTTAGCCCAGCCTCATTAAGCATACGCAGCAGATTGTGGGTATGACTCTTGACCTCGGGGAGCATCGGGTCGGTGGCCCGGTTGAACAGCTGAATAGGTGTGATATGAGGCTGGAAATACCTGTGATTGATAAATCGCTGGAAGGCTTCTTCATCGCTCATCAGCGCCTGCGGCGTGCGCTGATCGAAATTTCCATAAAGGTGACGAACGCAGTAGCTGCAGTCGAGTGGACAGCCAATGATGTGATTCAAACTGAGCCCGCTTTTGCGGTACCCGACTGGATCTACAAGACTCGGGTTCGCGTTTTGTAACTGCGTCGAGTTGATGATTCTGACCTGGGATCTCACTGCGATTCTCCTTGCTTGCCATCGGATCATCAGATGGAGTGAGCGCCCATTTAGGGTGCCTACCCTCCCATCCTTGGTAGGTAACAATAATGGCCAGATGACAGCTTGATTTCTGAGCTCGCGGGGGAGCCAAGTTCGTATGGTAGGGCCAATAGTTTCGCTGTCCGCAGCTTCCGGCATACGGAGAATTTATCGCTTATCCTGATCGACTTCGTAGGCGCTTCTAAGATCCTCAATCAGATGGGTTTGAGGTTCATCTTGGCTTCAAAAATCAGCAGATCGCTTTCCTCGTTGTTGATCATCATGTTGACTAGGCGAGGGCTTACTTCGATCTCGCCGCCGAGCGTCGCACGCACGGTTTCGGGGTACCGTTCGAGCATCAGATCCGCCAAGCCATGGCTGTAGCCATCGCGGATGAGCTTGATCTTGGTGTCATCCGCGGTACCGTATTTGATGAGTTTGTAGAACCCTGGATCCAGGGCTCCTACCCCATTCAGCACCTCGACGAACTTGAAAATCTTGTTGTCGAAGAAATCGTCCTCGTCCTTGAGACGGACGATTGCCAGGTTAATACGCTCGCCGTCATCCTTTTGGGAGATTCTTACCCAGTTCTCGTACTTGCTGTCGCGATATTTGGTATCACCCCATTTACCCACGAATACGTGATCGCTATGGCTAGTCTCGACCAGCTTTTTCCAGTACGCGAGCGTCTGTCGGATCGTCTGCTTGACGCTGAGTTTCTTCAGCTTCCAATCCAGGATCATGGCGTAGAAATTCCGGGCAGGCTCTTGCTTGAGACGCACCAGGTCGCTGTACTCTCGGCTGTCGTCGAAGTGATCGACGAACGATTTGGAGATCGCAAGCATCAGCCTGTCAACGGTATTGATGACGCCGTTCGCCTCGATGCCTCGCCTGATCTTCCGTTCAATAGCCTGCTCCTCTGAGAACACGTCAATTTCACTGACACTGTTCGCGATGAGGAGCTTGCCCACCTGAGTGGTAACGTAACGACACTCTCGATCTTTAACCACGCCAGGATGCAGATTCTCTAGACGAGCCACGGCGTCGTCGTAGAGAACCGACACCTTCCCATCGATGATCTTGGTGGCTTCAAGCAGAACGTTGCTGACAGTGTCCTTGACCACCTTTGAGACGTTGACGGATTTATCGTAGAAGGTCTCAAGCGCTGCATTTTCGCGTGTGTAGCCATTTACGCCCAACAGGTAGATGCTGGACTCCAGCTTTCTCAACGCAGCCTTAGCTCCAGGCGCAAAGACCTCACTGAACCGATTGACGCGTCCGACCAGGTTCTTGAATTGAGATGGCGTCAGCTTTTGCTTCCCTTTGAAAAAATCAAAAACGAAGAGTCGTTCGATCGGCAGGTTCACCCCTTCCAGAAGCGTGGAGTTGCAGACCAGAAACCTCATCTGCTTGGAGCTACTGAAGAGGTTCTCCAAGTAAAGACGGATGGTGTCAGGGATCGAACCATGGTGGTACATAACCCCTTTGCGCAGGCAGCCGATCAGTTTGTAGCGTCGGTCAAAAAGCTCTCCTAGCTCGGCACAGGCCGTCTGGATCAGCGGACAATCTACGGGCGGCAGCACGGCTGCCAGTTCAACCGCAAATGACTCAATGCTTTTCTTCCTGTTGCCGTAAACAATGTTTTTGGACAGTGCTTCGCCTTTGATGAGCTCGAAGCAGTTTGCATACCTCCGATCGAACTCCATCCAGTCATTCAGGAAATGGTCATAGAGCTTGAGCTTCGTCTGGCCCCTCCCTCCCCTAAAATCCCTGATGTAGAAGCGCTCAGACTTGATGTACTCGTCGATCTTGAATCCGCTCGGGATCATGTCCAGGAAGCGCACACGGACGTTGAGTTCATCGCATAGGAAGGGAGTCAGGAACTTGAATGATGTTTCCGGATTACGAGCCCCCAGGATGCACAGCATGGCGGCCAGTAACTCATTTCTGCGGTCGCTCTGCAGCAGGTTGTGGGCCTCGTCGACGAAGACCATATCGAAGCTCAGCCCGGCGTTCTCGTTCAAGAGCCTGTTGAGCCGCTCCTGGGTCAGGACAAATGCCCTGTTCTTTCGCTCAACCGAATACATCTCGGGATGGGTCACCACCTTGCCCAACCCCTCAATGTCCGCGTAGATCAACCGTTTTTTCGTCTGGGCCAGCAGAGCCTTAGAAGGCACAAGGATCAGGATCCGCTGCCCTGGATTTTCCCTCACCGATTGGATGATGAGCTCAGATTTACCGTAACTGGTCGGAGCAACCACGACTGACGACTTACGGTACTCCGACTGAACAAATGTCCGCAGGGCATCCTGTTGCTCAGTCAGCACGATGCCTTGATCACGGAAGGTATCGATGTAGCTGCCCACGATGTTTCGGATGAACGACTCGCTGCGGTGATCATCCTCGGAAAAGTAGCTGCTGATTACTGCTGAGACAGGGTGAAGACCACTGTTGAGTGCTACATCGTACAGCGCCTGGTACTGACCCGAAGCGTTACCGTAAAACAGGATAATGCGGTAGCCGAGACGTCGAATTTCGAGGGTCTTGTGGTTAAGGAGCAGCACGGCGATCGCCAAAAGTTTCACAATCTCTGTGTTACCCAGTTCGTCTCCCTTGAGGAGTTGGAAATACAGATCCTTGAACTTGGTGTTGCCCAGTTTCCTGATAGTCAGCTCTTCCATGCTACTGCTCCGCCTCCTGCCTCAAAAACTCTTCCAGCTTTTCCATGGTGCCTTTGTGGAGGGACAGCACCCACACCGTTTTGAACACAGCTTCAGCTACCAGCTTGGTGGTGAAATTTGACACGGTATTTTCGGCGATAGCCTGGGACACTTCGCTGAACAGGGCAGAGACCAGAAACACATTGTTGTCCGAAGCAATCGCCCCGTCTTCTTCAGCCAAATCACCTTCCATCTCCAAGATCTCAATAACCGAGTCCCGGTAATTAGCTTTGTTGTGGATCGCATTTTTCGCGGCATTTATCGCATTGAGCCAGTGATTGAGCTCCGGCTCAGCCAAACGCCTCTTAAGGTCATCCCGAGCCAAACGCAATTGAGCACTTGTGGCCGAACAAGAAGTCTTGTCCGCCCCTCTGCCGCCCGACTTGACCTCGGTGATCCAGACTGTAGTGGTCTAATGAAACCGGACACCCATTTAGGCGAGAATACTCGCCAGATCGAGGTGTCAGATGACCAAACAACGCCGTACCTTTTCCGCAGAATTCAAACGCGAGGCTGCCGACCTCGTGCT
>NZ_JAARMB010000046.1:0-6527 GCF_012985615.1 Pseudomonas sp. WS 5412 | reverse complement strand
TGCCCGCAGTCAGGCATTGCTCCGTGGGCCCGCCGCGATCGGCCATCCATGGCCGTGTCGCGGCTACCCCGGCATCCATGCCGGGGTGCCCACTGCGCAATACCTGCCTGCGGCCATCGTGGTTTAACGGGGCGCCTGAGATCAAGATCAAAAGCCAGATCAAAAGCAAAGCAACAGCAGAGCCAGAGCGCGAAGCTGCATTCCCCCTGTGGGAGCAGGCAAGCCAGCTCCCACAGGTATATGCGTACATCTCGACGATCAGGTCGGCTGTCAGGCCGCCTCGCTTTGCTTGTGATTTTGATCTTAGGCGCCCCGTTAAACCACGCTGGCCGTCATCCGATATTGATTTGGGGGGTAACCCGGCAGGACGCCGGGTTAGCCGCGCTGGGCCATGGATGGCCCATCGCGGCGGCCCCCCAAATCAATGTCGGATGACGGGCACACCGAGCCTAGGCGAGGTGCCGAGTGGTGGGGCAAGAGCCCTTTTGGTTACTTTTGGGGCTCTTTTCCAAAAGTGACCCGCCGTAAGGGCGGAACCAATAGCCGCCATGACCACAGCAACGGATATGTACACAATCCCCGAAGAACCACGAAAGAGTTGTGTAGCTACCTATGCCCATCGCAGGCAAGCCCGCCCCCACAGTGAGAGTGGGTGTACTCCACCATCCACTGCAAAAACGCCTTCACCTTGGGAATCTCCCCAGCATGCTCGGCATGGGCGATAAAGTGCGCGCCACTGCTGGGCATCGCATAGTCCCATGGCACCACCAGGCTGCCCTGGGCCAATTCGTCAGCCACCAGGTAGTGCGGCACCAGTGCCACGCCGTAACCCGATTGCGCCGCGCGTATGCACATGTAGAACGTGTCGAAGCGCGGCCCGTGGTAGCTGTTCTGTGAATGCAGGCCCTGTTCCAGGAACCACTCGTGCCAGGCCTCGGGCCGTGAGGTGCATTGCAGCAAGGTGTGTTGCGATGAAGCGTCGCTGCCCTGGGCGACAAACCCCGGTGCGCACACTGGCACTACCGCTTCGCGAAACAGCTCAATGCAGGTGGCCCCCGGCCATGACCCCTGGCCGAAGAAGAACGCGATATCGGCCTTGGCCTGCAGCACGTCGAAGGGTTCGAGCTCGTTGCGCACATCCAGGTGGATATTCGGATGACGGGCGGCAAAGTCCTTGAGCTTGGGCACCAGCCAGCGGTCGCCGAAGGTCGGTTGGGTGGCGATGCGCAGCACCTCGGTTTCACCACCGTAGGTGAGGATATAGCGACTGGAGATATCCACCTGGGTCAGGATCTTGTGCACTTCTGCCAGGTACAGCGAGCCCGCCGGCGACAGGTACAGACGCTGGCGCACGCGTTCGAAGAGCTTGTGGCAGAGCATTTCCTCCAGTTGCGCCACTTGCTTGCTCACCGCACTTTGGGTCAGGTGCAGTTCTTCGGCGGCACGGGTGAAGCTCAGGTGCCGGGCAGCGGCTTCGAAGCATTGCAGGGCAGTCATCGAAGGGGTCAAGCGTTTTGAGATCATGGGAGTTCATTCCAAACAGGAAGGAGCCTTTGCCTAAACGTCATTTGTGACCCAGGTGTAAAGCCGTTGATACTGACCGGCAACACTATAAATAAACTGGCCCGGGTTTGCGGCGCCAAATAATAAAATCCAACACGGAGAGCCTTGCATGCAGCATCTGAAATCCACCCTGGCAGCACTCACCGCCGCCACTGTCCTGGGCCTGGCCGGCACCGCTCACGCAGGCGCGACCCTGGACGCGATCCAGAAAAAGGGCTTTATCCAATGTGGGGTCAGCGACGGCTTGCCAGGCTTCGGCGTGCCGGACGCCCAGGGCAAGATGACCGGCATCGACGTTGATGTGTGCCATGCCGTTGCCGCCGCCGTGTTTGGCGATGCCTCGAAGGTCAAATTCACCCAACTGACCGCCAAGGAGCGCTTCACCGCGTTGCAATCCGGGGAAATCGACGTGATCTCGCGCAATACCACCTGGACCAGCTCACGGGATTCCGGAATGGGCCTGGTGTTTACCGGCGTGACCTATTACGACGGTATAGGGTTTCTGGTGAATACCAAGCTGGGAGTGGCCCACGCCAAGGAGCTGGATGGCGCGACCATCTGTATCCAGGCCGGCACCACCACCGAGTTGAACGTCTCGGATTACTTCCGTGCCAATGGCATGAAATACACCCCGATCACCTTCGACACCGCCGATGAAAGTGCCAAGGGCCTGGAAGCCGGCCGTTGCGACGTGCTGACCACCGACCAGTCGGGCCTGTACGCCCAGCGGATCAAGATGGCGCACCCGGATGAGTTTATCGTGCTGCCGGAAGTGATCTCCAAGGAACCCCTGGGCCCGCTGGTGCGCAAGGGCGATGACGACTGGTTCAGCATCGTCAAGTGGACGCTGTTTGCCATGCTCAATGCCGAGGAAATGGGCATCACCTCGAAGAACGTCGAGGAACAGGCCAAGACCACCAAGAACCCCGACATCGCCCGCCTGCTGGGGGCCGATGGGGAGTACGGCAAGGATTTGAAGCTGCGCAAGGACTGGGTGGTGCAGATCGTCAAGCAAGTAGGCAACTATGGCGAGGTGTTCGAGCGCAACATTGGCCAGGGCAGCGTGCTGAAGATCCCGCGCGGCCTCAATGCGCTGTGGAACAACGGCGGCATCCAGTACGCGCCGCCGGTGCGCTAACGGTTACTGCGAAACCCGGTCCTTGCCCGCGGCCTTGGACCGGTACAGCGCCTGGTCCGCCCGGGCCATCAGGTCGGCGGGTGATTCGCCATCGAGGCGCTGTACCACCCCCAGGCTCAGGGTCACGTTGAAATCGCCCACGGGAGGCAGGTCGAGCACCGCCCGGCGAATGCGCTCGGCCAGTATCCGGGCAGTTTCCACGGTGCTCTTGGGCATAATCAGCATAAACTCGTCGCCCCCCCAACGTGCCAGCAGGTCGCCCTGGCGCACGCAATGCTCCAGGCATTCGACTACCCGCAGCAGGGTGGCATCGCCCACGGCGTGTCCATGCTGGTCGTTGATCGACTTGAAGTCATCGACATCCATGGCAATCACCGCCAGCGGCAGACGAAACCGCTGAGCGCGCGCGCACTCTTCGAGCAGGGCTTTTTCCAGGCGATAGCGGTTGGCGATGCGGGTCAAGGTATCGCGCTCGGCCAGGGAGCGGTTTTCCTCGAGCTGTAACTGCAGTTGCTGGTTGACCCGCGACAGTTCGCGGGTGCGTTCAGCCACCAGCGCTTCAAGGGATTGGTTGCGCCGCTCAAGCTGTTCCAGGGAGCGTTTGCGCTCATGAATGCTGCGGTGGGCGCCGACCATGCGCGACACCGAGCCATCGGCATTGCGGGCAATGATGTAGCCACGGTCTTCGATCCACAGCCAGGTACCGTCTTTTTTTCGACAGCGGTATTCGGCTTGATAGTGAGGGGTGCGGCTATTGATGTAGTCATCGAAGACTTTCATCACATGGGGGTAATCGTCGGGGTGGATCACGCTTTCCCAGGTGAAGACGGTGTTTTCCAGGGAATGGTGATCGTAGCCCAGCATTTCGTACCAGCCGGGGTTGCGATAGACAAACCCGGTGTTGGCGTTCCAGTCCCAGATTCCATCGCTGACCAGTTCCATGATGGCATGGACCAGGTCGGCGTTGACGTCGAAAAACTCACTGTTCAACGGATCCAAATCGGATGTATCGCCCATCTGCGCGCTCCCTGCGAGGATGCTGGCTCATTGTGGCCAGTCAGGTGTTAACGCCGATACTCCGTGGCTGGGCGTACTGTACAGCGAGGTTTGTCCGGGTAAAATTGTGGCTAAACGCCATTATTGTTGGTGACCAAGCTAGAGCGGTTCCACCATCCGGGTAGGAGCCGAGCCGTTGGCGTTGTGCTGGTAAATCGCCTCCGGCTGCCCTTGCTCATTGAAAAACACCTGGCCGATGCCGGCACTGTTCCACAGGCGTTCTCCCGCTTCGGCATGTTCCGGGATATACGGCACCACTTGCATGCGCCGGCGCCGGGTCAGCCAGTTCAGGGGCGAGCGTGGTGAGTAGAGCCAGCGGTTAAGGCGGTCGAACCATTCCAGCAGGCGCGGCGGGAATTGGTTCTTGATGCCACTGCTGGTGATCTGCCAGATATTCGGCCCGCCGTTGCGATGGCGGATCAGCACCTGGTAGACGAACGAGTAGTGCACATCCCCCGACAGAATCACGTAGTTACCTGGGGTGCGCGAGTGGCGGAAGATATTCAGGATCACCTGCGCGGCGCCACGGTGGGCCATCCAGTTTTCGGCATCGACCAACAGTGGGTAACCGCACCAACTGAAGACTTTCTGCACCGTCTCGATCAGCTTGACGCCGAAGATCGGCGCGGGCGACACGATGATTGCCGAAGGGTGGTCGAGCAGTTCTTGTTGCAGCTCACTCAAGGCTTCCCAGTCCAGCAGGCCGGACGGTTGCTTGAGAGTGAATTCACTGCGCCAGCGCCGCGTACGGGTGTCGATGACCACCAGCGCCGGGGTGGTGGGCAGCACGTAATGCCACTGTTGAAACTGCAGGAGTTCTTCGAGCAATTGGTCCTGGGCGGGCGCGGGTAAATGGTTGTCGTGCTGCTGGGCCGTCGCGCTCAGGGCCAGGGTTTTTTCCACAAGCGCGGCGAAGGCATCGGGGTTGTTGCCCCAGCCCTGGCAGAGCATATAGGCGAGCAAGGCGTTGCCGATGATGCGCTTGGAGAACGGGTGGCCATAGGCAGTCTGTTCCCACTGGGCGCTGAGGTTCCAGTCATCGGTGATGTCGTGATCATCGAAAATCATCAGGCACGGCACATGGGCGAACACCCGCGCCACACCGCCCAGACCGTCGCGAAACTTATCCACAGGCACCTGTTCGCGGGCGTAGCGCGCCCGTTCTTCGGCAGTGAGCCGAGTGGGCGGCTGTGTGGCGATCAGGGTCCAGGGGGTGGGCGACCAGACCAGCAGGTACATGGCCATGACTTCAGCGAAAGTCACCAGGTGGTTGTCGGCGGTGCTGCTGGTGAAGATCGGCTTTTTCACTCCGCCAAAAAAGCGTTCGCGCAGGGTCTCGTTGCTCTCCAGGGCGGGCAACAGATCGGCGCGATGGTAATAGCTGGCAGGGTGGTCATAGAGCTTGGCGCTGTCGTCCACCACGGCGCCATCGAGGTGTTCATCGAACAGGCCCAGGCGCGCAATCAGCCCATGGATGGCGCGCAGCATCGGCCCGGCCACATCGTCGGCGTACACCTGGTCGCCACTCATCATCAACAACGCCGGGCGCTGGGCCAGGCTGCGGTCGGCGGCCAACAGGCGATCAGCGCAGAGCAGGCCCTCGTCGGCGTAATGGTGGGGTTTGCGGCAAGAACCGTGCAGCAACTGGCGGATACGGCTGTGCAGGATGAAGTCCGGGGCCTGGGCGCCTGGGTACAACAGATGCGGGGCCCATTGGGCGATGCCGGCGCCACCCTCGATCAGCAGGTCATAACGGATGGGCACGTCCTGGGGCAGCGGCGTGGCCAGCGACACATCAATCAGGTGGATAAACGCCGCGCGGCCCACGGCAATGACCTGACAGCGTGTGGCGTCGAGGTCGATATCCAGGGACTGTTCGCCCTCGTCCTGACAGAACTGCAGCCGCAAGGTCAATGCCAGCGCGCGACTGCCCACCAGCCACAACACCAGGCGGCCCGGCTCCAGGCGACGCAATAAGGGGCCGGCGAGGACGGCGGGCAATGTGTCGGGTTGCAGCATGAAAACACGGCTCTGTGCGGGATTGGACTGGCTAGGTTAACGCAGTGGATGTCGGTGTTTTGTCAAAGCAGGCTCACTGTGGCAAGCGGATACATGTGTTCACCAATCTTACGGTCATTGGCTGATACCCGCTGCTAGCCTTGACATGTACTTATTGTTCAAAGGCGCAAAGGAATGCTTCGTCAGCCAGACTCTCATTTGTTACGCCGTGGCCGGTACTCGGAGCCAGGCCGATCCTATCTGATAACCGCCGTCGTGTATGGGCGACGGCCATTGTTCCGTGATCTGCGCCTGGGCCGATTGTTGGTGGCCGAGCTTAAGCGTACCCATGACTCAGGCCAGGTCAACTCGCTGGCCTGGGTCATTATGCCGGATCACCTTCATTGGCTGTTTGAGCTGCAAGAGGTGGGGTTGGCGCAAGTCATGGGGCGGACCAAGTCCCGGAGCACGCTGACGATAAACCGTGCTCGCGGTACCACGGGGCCGTTTTGGCAGCGTGGTTATCATGACCGTGCGGTGAGGGCTGAAGAGGACCACCGGAAAATCGCTCGCTATATTATTGCCAATCCGCTGAGGGCAGGGCTGGTGAAGCATATCGGTGACTACCCATTATGGGATGCGGTCTGGCTCTGAGTTTTGTGATGTGGTTGTGGCGAGCGGGCTTGCCCGCGCTGGGCTGCGCAGCAGCCCTAAAACCGGGCGCTATGGTATGCCTGACACACCGCAGAGGTCTGAAGGGGGCCGCTGCGCA
>NZ_JAARMB010000045.1:0-9430 GCF_012985615.1 Pseudomonas sp. WS 5412 | reverse complement strand
AGGCTCGGTGTGCCCGTCATCCGACATTGATTTGGGGGGCCGCCGCGATGGGCCATCCATGGCCCAGCGCGGCTAACCCGGCGTCCTGCCGGGTTACCCCCCAAATCAATATCGGATGACGGCCAGCGTGGTTTAACGGGGCGCCTAAGATCAAAATCACAAGCAAAGCGAGGCGGCCTGACAGCCGACCTGATCGTCGAGGCGTGCGCGTACCTCTGTGGGAGCTGGCTTGCCTGCGATGACGGTGTATCAGTCGATAAATGTATTGGCTGATGAACCGCCATCGCAGGCAAGCCAGCTCCCACAGGGGGGAATGCAGCTTCGCGCTCTGGCTTTGGCATTGCTGTTGCTGTTGCTGTTGCTGTTGCTCTGCTTTTGATCTGGCTTTTGATCTTGATCTCAGGCGCCCCGTTAAACCACGCTGGCCGCAGGCAGGCATTGCGCAGTGGGCACCCCGGCATGGATGCCGGGGTAGCCGCGACACGGCCATGGATGGCCGATCGCGGCGGGCCCACGGAGCAATGCCTGACTGCGGGCATGCCGAGCCTAGGCGAGGCACCGAGTGGTGGGGCAAGAGCCCTTTTGGTTACTTTTGGGGCTCTTTTCCAAAAGTGACCCGCCGTAAGGGCGGAACCCTAAGTGGCCGTGACCGCAGCAACGGATATGTACACAACCCCCAACAACCATGAAAGAGTTGTGTAGATACCTATGCCACAAACCGCGCGTCTACAGATCCGGAGGCAAATGCTGCACACCCTGCAGCGGCAGCTCATAAGACTTCTTCACCGTACGCACCACCAGCGTCGACGAATAAGTGCGAATCGGAATATCACGGTAAGTGTCGAGAAACCGATAGATATATTCGGTGTACTCCGTGGCATCGCGAAACTTGGCCACCATCACAAAATCGAACTCCCCGGTCATCAGGTAGCAGTCCTGAATCTCCGGGCGGGTGGCCAGGATGTGTTGCATCTTGCGATCAATGTCGTTGCTGTCCTTGTCGAGCTTGATCAAAAAGAACGCCGTGACCTGGATCCCCAGCTTTTTTTCATCCAGCACCGCGACTTTCGCCTTGATGATCCCCACGCTCTCCAGGCGCCGGATGCGCCGGTAACAACTGGTCGAGGACAGCCCCACGCTGTCGCTGAGCAGGTCCAGGCTCTGGGTACAATCCTTCTGCAATTTGCCGAGAATTTTCAAATCCATGGCGTCTGTCATTATTTCCACTTCTTCCTTGAGAAAACTGCAATGAATCCGCCGTAACGGGCGGCCAATTTGCACAAATCACTGCACAGTGGCCCGTTACTATCAATTCCAGCTTAGCAGCCCCGAAAGATCCAGCATGGGGCGGCGGGAGAGGGATCTTATGATAGTTGCGAAACCGACATGGACCGCTGATATCCAAGGGCTTTTCACCGCGCCTTACTGGATACCGCCCGCCGAGCGCGGCCAGGTCGCAGGCTCGTGGGTGCGTTGCATGAATGCCTACGACGTGTTCCTGGAAGACCCCGATTCGGTCAAGACCTGGTCCGAAACCATCTACCAGCACCTGGCCTCACGCAACATGCCGCTGACCCTGGATGACCGGCAGTTCTGGCCGATCGACGCCCTGGAAACCTTCCGGTTGTGGGTCAACCAGGGCTGGCGCCTGAACAGTTTTTCGCCGTTCGATATCGCCGAGCGCATCCCACCGCCAGACCTGCCGCACCCGGTCAGGCGCGTGCGCCAGGACATCCGCGCGCTGAGTCAGGAACAACTGGACCTGTACCGCGCGCGGCTCGATGACGTGATGCAGATCGGCAACCCGGACAGTGGCTCGCCGTGGCAGCGCTATGCCTATATCCACAGCAACTGGTGCCTGCATTATCAGGAGGCCTTTGCCCTGTGGCATCGCGCTTACCTGCTGTACCTGGAGGCCTTGATTGACTACCCGATCCCGTACTGGGACTGGATGGCCGAAGACGCCAGTGTCGACGGCAGCCCCCAGGCCGGTTTGCCCCAGGCGTTTCTCGATGAAACCTATGTGCACCCCCGCAGCGGCGAAGTGCGGCCCAACCCATTGCGCTATGCGGCGGCCAAGGATGGGCGCTCGAAGGTGTGTGCCTCTGGCAATGTCGAGGGCGTGGATTGCCGCTTTGTGCAACGCAACCCGCTGTTCTACACCCAGGGCGACTCACAACGCGTCAAACGCACCCAGTTGTATGGCATGAGCCGGATTTTCCAGCAGCAGGTGGTGGATGCCTTGACGTTCAAGACCTTCAGCCAGCCCCAGGGCGTGCCGGGGTATCCCTGGGCCAATATCACCGAGTTCGATCCGCCGCAAAAAGACGAGTTGTACCCCAATCGCACACTGAATTTCGATGGCCTGTACGAGCAGCCCCACGACAACTATCACGGCTGGATCGGCGGCGATATGGCCGATAACGCCTACACCGCGTTTGACCCACTGTTCTGCTCTTACCACGCCAATATCGACCGCGTGCTGGAGATCTGGATCCGCGCCAACCCGGCGGCGCAGTACACCACCCAGTGCCTGCTCCAGCCGTTTGCCGGCAACCAGGCCGAGACGGTCACGTTCACCAGTGCCGATGCCTGGCGCTACACCACCCTGGGCGATATGGCCCAGGACAGCCGGCACATCGGCTACGACTACGGCACCCCGGTGGCGCCGCCGTTCGGTGCACGACGCGCCAGCGCAAAAGCGTGCTGCCCGCACAGTGCCGCGCCTGCCCAGGAGCAGGCCCAGGCCAGCGGCCCGTGGGTAGTGTTCGACCATGTGCGCTGCACCCACGACACCTACCTGATCGACGTTTTCCTCAACCAGGCCGACGCCACGCCCCAGCAGGTCAGCGCTGAGAACCCGCACTACGTCGGGCGCTTCAGCAGGATCGGCATGGGCCTGGTGGATGACAAGGGGCGCTGCATCCCCCATGGCGTGTGCCGCGCGCTGAATGCCGCGCGCAGTGTCACGGCATTGCACCTTGGCCCCACGGACGAGCTGCAGTTGAGCCTGCTGGTCACCCATCTCGATAGTGGCCGGGTATTGGCGCCGCAAGAGTATGCGCCGCTGCCTGGCTTTATCGCCCAACTGGTGTGGGACGACCCGCGCCAGACCGTTGCCGACCCTCCCCCGAGTGCCGGTTGCTGCTCCGTTTCTACCCCCCATGGAGATCTGACATGAGCACGCCCTTCAAGCAATTCACCTCCCCCGCCGGGCAAGCGCCAAAGGACTACAACAAGCTGGGCCTGGAAGACCAGTTGCCGCAATTTGAAACCGACTGGAACAACGACGTCACCGGCTGGACCGAAGCGGCGATCATCGGCAACCCATGGTCGGGCCTGTACGACGCGCCACGCTCGGGCTATTACAACCCGCTGGTCGAGGGCTATGGCGACACCACCCCGCCGGCGATTACCTGGCAACCCTTTCCCAACCGGCTGTGGACGTTTTTTTATAGCAACGGCACGGCGGTGATTCCGCAACTGGGCGGCAAGGCCATGACCCTGCAACAGGTCATGGAGCTGACCGACAATGGCCAGATCACCATCAACGACACCCTGTACACCCTGTACGACCCGGACAAGAAAGGCACCCTGCTGCAACTGCCGGTGACCCGTTGCCCGAGTATCGACTGGAACGGCAAGTACAAGGACTTCTCACCCTCGGGCCCACGGGGCTGGCTGGACGAGTATTGCGAGTGGTCGATTGTCCGCGATGCCAATGGCGACATGCGCAAAATCACCTTCACCAGCGAAAACCCGGCGTACTTCCTGGCCATGTGGCGCATCGACCCGAATGCCGTGCTGGGGCTGTATCGCGACTACATCGACCCGAACGTCCAACTCGAAGACCTCTACCTGCGCTATGCCACCGACTGCCCGACCGGCAATGCCGGGGATCCGGTGATTGACCCGACCACGGGCCTGCCCGCCTACGACACTGTCAACAAATGGAACGCCGGCACCGCCTGTACGCCCGGCCAGTTCGGTGGCGCGATGCACCTGACGTCCGGCCCCAACACCCTCAGCGCCGAGGTGTACCTGGCGGCGGCGGCCACGATCATGCGGCCCCTGAAAAGCAGCCAGAACCCTCAGTCGCTGATCTGCTGCGCGCAATATGGGCAGAACTATCGCAACTCCGACCCGCATATCGGTTTTGCGGCCAATGAGGCGGCCATCAGCAACCGTATCTCCCTGACCAATCCCATCGCCCTGTACCTGCAGCAACCGACCAACTTCAGCGCGTGGAAAGGCCCGCAGGGCCAGGATGTGAGTCAGTACTGGCGCATTACCCGCGGCACCGCCAAATCGGCGATCAACGGCTCCGACCAGATCCTCCAGGCGGTGTTCGAGGTGCCGCAAAGCGCGGGGTTCTCGATCAATGACATCACCATCAACGGCCAGGCTGTGGACTATGTGTGGGTGATTGCCCAGCAACTGCTGGTGGGCCTGAGTGTGACCGTCATGCCGAGCACCACGGCGGCGCCGTCTCCTTGCGTACAAGACCGGGTCAATGGCCTGCAACCCTGGCCGGTGCAGTTATTGCCGCTGGACCTGTTCTACGGCCAGTCGCCTACCGACCTGCCGGCCTGGCTGGCCCCTGGCAGCAGCGGGCAGTTTGTCCTGGTGGTGCAAGGCGCCGATCTGCAGACCACCGCCGCCACGGCGAGGATCCAGTTCAGCAATCCCGGGGTGACGGCACAGGTCACGAAGTTCATGCCCGATGCCTCGGCCATTCCCGGCCAGACCAACGCGGGCGGCACCCAGGGTTACATCATGACCATCAGCGTCGCGGCGAACGCGGCGCCGGGGCTGGTGACGGTACGCGCGCTCAACCCGGGCGAGGCGGATAACGTCAGCGCGGCGGACCACCCGTGGGAATCCGGGCTGGCGCTGGTGCCATCCACCTAAGCCCCCCTGTGGCGAGGGGGCAAGCCCTCTCGCCACAACAAGCCCCCTCATTTCTGCAAGGAGCGCGATGATGTCCAGGTTTCGCTTGAGTCGTCTGCTGCTGGTCAGCACCCTGCTGTCACTGTTTATCCTGCCCTTGGCCCACGCGTCCGATGCCGATAACTGCGTCCAGCAGCAACTGGTGTTCAACCCCAAGAGCGGCGGGTTTATGCCGGTCAACAACTTCAACACCACCGGCCAGAGCTTTATGAATTGCTTTGGCTGGCAATTGTTCATCGCCCTGAACTGGCCGGTGGACCCCGGCTGGCCGGCCAATGCCAGCCTGGCGGGCGAGCCGGACAGAACCATCACCGTCGCGCAATTCGGCGTGCCCACCACCGCCGGGCAGCCCATGAGCGTGGCGCCGGTATGGGCCAGCTACAAAGACGCCAATGAGATTTTCCTGCCCGGCGCACCCAAGCCCAGCGGTTGGGGGGTGCAAACCCTGGTGCCGCCCAATTGCAGCAGCCAGGACAGCCTCCAGGCCCTGTCGGTAGGGGCGCGTAAATTCATGAATGCCACCTCGGAAAGCGCGACCAACGCCAGACATCGCTTCCACTTGTCCAGCGGCACCCTGGCGTCGATTCCCGACCCGATCATGGAAGCCGCCGGTGGCTGGCTCACGGACCAGACCGGCAACCTGGTGTATTTCGAACGCAAGGTCGGCAAGGCCGAGTTCGACTACATCGTCGACAACGGTCTGTACGATGCCGCCAATCAACTGATCGTCGCGCAAAACAGCGATGGCAAACACCCGGCCGGCCTGTCGCTGCCCGCCGGTGAGCTGATGCGCTCAATGCCCACCACCCCGCTGCCCCAGGAGCAACTGGGCGCCCTGGAACTCAAGGCCGCCTGGCGCATCCTCACCGGCCAGCCCCAGCTCTACGGGCGCTACCTGACCACTGTGGCCTGGCTCAAGAACCCCGCCACCCTGCAATGCACCCAACAGGTGGTGGGCCTGGTGGGCCTGCATATCATCAACAAGACCCAGAGCTCACCGAACTTTATCTGGACCACCTTCGAGCACGTGGACAACGTACCGGAACCGGGCCAGGTGCCCGCGCAACAGCTGCCCCCGGACGGCTACACCTTCAACAACCCCAACTGCACCGGCGGCCCCGATGTGTGTACGCCGAACGTGGCGCGCATCCAGTGCAAACAGCACCACCCGGATCGCGAATGCACCGAACCCTATCCACGGGACCAACCGGTGCAGACCACCCGCGAACACCCACTGTCGTCGGACATGCAGGCGCTCAACGGCGCGGTGCAGGCCAGCTTCGCCCAACAGACCAACGGCCAGTCGGTGTTCCAGTACTACAAGCTGATCAATGTACTGTGGATCACCGCCCCGACGCCGCCCGACCCCGAGCCGGGCCCGAATGCGAAGGTTCCCCTGTCCTACGGTGCTTTTATCAGCGACAGCAACGTACCCGTGGCCAATACCACCCTGGAGACCTACGTCCAGGGCATGAACTGCAATGACTGCCATCAGCAAGCGACCATTGCCGGCAGCGCCACCCTGGCCTCGGACTTCTCGTTCCTGTTCAACAACGCCGATTCGGCCAGGCAAACGAGCCTGATCAAACGCGTACATGCCTTCGAAACCCTCAAGGACGGCCAACCATGAAACGCTCCCTCGCCACCCTGCTGCTCGCCCTGTCAATGGCCCTCGCCCCCCAGGCCTTTGCCCATTCGGCCCATGAACTGCACGCCCTGAACAACGGCGCCGATGCCGATGCACCGGGCAACCACGGCATGTTCATGGTCGGCTCGCAGACCCTGTTCCTGGTGCACATGCCGATGTTCACCACGGAAAAGCACATGTACCAGATCGTCCTGCAGGCCAGCCTGCCGGCTGACGTAATGGCCAAGTACCAGGCCCTGCGCGCGGCCAACCCGAGCAAGCCGTATAACCTGATCAACGTCGATAACGACACCTTCACCCTGCCCCAACTCAAGGCCGGCGAAGTGACCGCGTTCAAGGCGACGATCTATGACGGCTACTCCAATGATGGCGGCGGCACCCCGGGGCCGGTGCTGTTTGACAACGTGCCGGTGACGGTCGAGGCGGTGGTGATCTACCGGCCGTTCAACCTGGGGATCGAGCGGCCCAAGCAGATGGTGTACACCCTGTTTGGCCGGGGTAATGAGGCGCACCTGACGCACTACATCGCCCAGGATCCGGACTTCCAGGAAATCATCACCCTGCCTGGGCCACCGGCGCCGTTTTCGGCGGCGCAATTGGTGTCTACGGTGGATTTGAATTTCACCACGGTGCAGTCGTTGCCGATTGTGTGTCAGTCGCCGCTCAAGCCTGGGGTTTATCCGACCTTGCTGGAGGGGCGTGCGGATGCGCCGGTGGCGCTGGACCTGGGGCCGGCGGCGCAGCGTGTGTGGTATTCGACGGGGAATTTGTTGAACAAGACCGATCCTTGCCAACCTTGAGTGGGTATAAGGCAGCTTCGACATTTGATGTGTGATGTGGCCGGGGTTTTTCTGCTTCGCCCGGGTCGCGGTGGGAGCGGGCTTGACCGCGATGGCGGTGGGTCAGCGGCATAGGTATCTGCACAACCTTCTGGGTTTGTGTACATATCCGTTGCTGCGGTTATGGCGGCTATTGGTTCCGCTCTTACAGCGGGTCACTTTTGGAAAAGAGCGGTACGTGTCAAGGTACCTGTCGCCTTAGTACTGCTGCGGCTAACCCATTGCGCCCTTAACTTCAGGGCGTTCTGGGTTCAAATACACCGCATCTGCCAACTTCCAGTTGCGTGTCCTGGTACTCCAGCGGCTCGGATTAGCTTCTCTGGCATCTTCATATAGCGCCACTCGGGCTTGTAATAGAGCTGTCGCCTTGCCTTCGTGGCGCTCGTTCGGCGTCACGTATTTCAAGGCGCTGTGACGATGATCTTCGTTGTACCACTCGATAAATTTTTGTACCCAAAGTCTTGCTTCTGTGAGGGTATCAAACGGCTGGTCCGGCCAGAGTGGGCAGTACTTTGCGGTACGAAAAAGTGCTTCGGCGTATGCATTGTCGTTGCTCACGCGCGGTCGGCTAAATGACGGCTCTACGCCTAGCGAAACCATGCTTTCACGCAGCAAAGAGCCTCTCATAACGTGACCATTATCCGAGTGCAGCACCAATGGACGACCGGCCGTGTGTTCGCGTAAGCAGCCCTTTTCGAGCAGTTCGCACGCATGCTCAGCGCACTCCACCTCATGCACCTCATTGGCGACCAATTTACGGCTGTAGATGTCCTTGACCATGTACCAGTAGAAAAAACGGCCCTTGACGGTGCTGGGTAACCAGGTGATATCCCAGCACCACACTTGATTGGGGCCGTCAGCACAATGCGTTGTCAGCGCCCTGCGTTTCGGAGCTTTGGCACGACCACGGCGCACGTTTTGATTAGCCGCTTTTAACACGCGATAAAACGTCGACTCCGAAGCCAGATAGATACCCTCATCCGCCAGCTTAGGAACGATTTGGTGCGGTGTGAGGCTGGCGTAGCCAGCCTGACTGGCCGCATCAAGCACCGCTTGGCGCTCCGCTTCGCTGAGTTTGTTTGACGGCGCTGCCCGCTGAGCCAGCAGGCGCTTGTCGCAGGCGGCGTATCGCCAACGTTGAACCGTGCGCAGGCTCAGTCCCAGCTCGTTGCACGCCCGATATCGACGAGCCCCACCGAGCACCGCCTCGGCAATCAACTGCATGGCTTGCGTACGATCAGAGGCGCTGATCAGTCTTCCTTGTCCTTGCCCCAGATCGCATTGGCTTTTTTTCTGAGTTCCAGCAAAGCCTCCGCCTCAGCACGTCCAGCATCGGATTGGATCAACTGACGTTCCAGCTCTTTGATTCGTCGTTGTTCGGCAGTTTTCTCTGCGCTGGGCTTCAGGTCAGCCAGGGTATTGGCGTTTTGACAGGCTTCGCGCCACTGCTGGATTTGCTCCGGATAAACGCCCTTGATTCGGCAGTATTGGGAGATTTCCACCTCGCTCAACGGAGCGGTTTCCATGACAGCATTGAATTTATCGGCGCTGGACCATTGATCACTGGTTTTGCCGTTTCCCGGCACGATCAAACCTTTATCTCTAGCCATTTGTCTCCAGTTACGCAGTGACTGTGGCGTGAGGTTGAGCGCAACGGCAAGGTCTGCCACTGAGCGATTGAGGGGCGGCATCATTTGCAGAACGGCCCAGTCTTTGAATTCGTCGTCATAACGCTTGGACATTGCTACACACCTTCGCCCTCTTGAATAATTGAGTCAATCAACAAGCGCGACAGGTAGCCTGACACGGAGGGAGAGCCCCAAAAGTAACCAAAAGGGCTCTTGCCCCACCACTCGGTGCCTCGCCTAGGCTCGGCATGCCCGCAGTCAGGCATTGCTCCGTGGGCCCGCCGCGATCGGCCATCCATGGCCGTGTCGCGGCTACCCCGGCATCCATGCCGGGGTGCCCACTGCGCAATACCTGCCTGCGGCCA
>NZ_JAARMB010000044.1:0-10385 GCF_012985615.1 Pseudomonas sp. WS 5412 | reverse complement strand
CATCATTTCCATACTGATCACCCTGTGTTCTCCTGCTCAAAAATTGAGCAGAAGCAGTTGAACACCTGGGTCAGTTTTCAGTCGGCAGAACAGCCTCTACTGGGTCAGTTTTCGGTCAGCGGCAACACCAAGTTCATGCGAACGAAGAAAAGACGGGAAATGATCTGGATCTTAGCCTTCACCGGCTGAATGGGAGCTTCATCAACTTGCCCCTTCAGTTGCTGAATTTTTCCCCAATTCGATTCCAACTGCGCCTCCCACCATCCATCAATCGGGGGGAAGTAACTGCGGATAAGAGGCCATCGGCAAAGCTTTGGAAAAAGTGGTGTCTGACCAAAAATGATGACAACGCCGGTGCCTATGGCGATGGATGACGACATCACCCTCCAAGCGTCGCCAACGCTATCAGCCCAGCCCGTATTGAAAAAAATGACTCTGACCAAAAATATGCCGAAACAAAAAATCGCAAACCCATACAACATTTTCTGTAAACCAAAGACTTGATACATCAACGTCTCCCCATGACTGTGTGTGTGCACCTACGACAACGCAATTATGAGGCGCTGCGGGCACGATCAGAAAACCTTTAGCTACGGTATGTTCCTTGGTGGAACTGCCGTCAAGCGGGTGCTCAGTCATAAATCATTCAGCTTCGTAGCAGGAAGCTGAACATCTATGGAGCCTTCACTATTCACAAGCCTAGCTCCCAGGCTAGAAAGTCTTCTCGCATTGCTGCGTTTGCAAAACCGTCCTGCAGAAGCGGCACCTGTACCCGCACGACTTTTAGACGTAGCTTTCAACGGAACGAAAGCTGGCAACGCCACTGGCGGTCAGTCTCAGTAGTCCCCCGCACACGAGCATCCACCACAGCAACTGACTAAAATCGAACTCATACCGGCAAATCCCACGAGTGCCAATAATGAATTATTTTGAGCTGATTCAACGTCAAGCCGAGCTTGTTTTTGGCAGCAAAGCGAAAGCGGATATTTGGCTAAATCAACCGAAAACTGCCTTCGATGGAAGCACACCATTGGAGCTTGCTCACACTGAGGCGGGATACGAACTCGTAAAGGCTGAACTTGAGAGAGTCAGTCACGGGTACGCCTGTTAGCACGAGTCTCGCCCTCCAAAAAACTGGGCTCTTCCATGGAGGAATCACAATGTCGAACGCAGACTTACTCCCTTCTCTACTCTTCAAGATCAACCAGAACCAGCTAGCCCTCGAAGCCGCGATAATGGAGCTAACGCTCTGGGTCGAACAGAGAGGATCAGCGGAGGTCGCCGGCAACGTGCGCGGTGCTTTGGACACAATCAGCAAGAACGAAAAGTTCATAAATTTGACTCTCGCGATACTTATGGCACAGGAGTAACCAGGCTCCCGCGCCCCTTCGTTTACAAGCGCTACCTTCAGGGATTACATAACCATCTACTTTTCAATGCCCTAAAGGAGTTTAGCTGAATCGGGGCGGACTTCGGCTCATCCATGTGACTGTTTTCGCGAGTAGGGATTTGACGCTTTGATGTCTAGTAGAAAGCGGGCACTGGGGCAATAACTCCAAGGTATCCACGCCGGATCAGCACCGAGTGGATACCAGAGCCCGCTGTTTTTCCGGTTTTATTTACTAGCGCTGGGCGCTTTCTAATATTGTTCCAGACTCAATATTTAAAACAGTTTCTATTTTTGTTTTTTTGGTATTTAAGTATGCGGAGTGGGTATCTAGTTCTAGTGCAGACCATTCACCATCAAAAAAAACCTCTATAGTTCCTTGTAATTTCACGATAAAACTTTCAGATAAGTCGCACACTCCATCACCGTTCACACTGGAGAGGTCGATGCTTTTAATTCGCCGGTGAGAAAGTTGGACGTAGTCCATGTAATCAGCGCAGTAATGGATGGAGACGGCTGTTGTTAATTCTATGTCTAGGGAGTAGTGACCTTCATCGATATATGTTGGATTGCTGAATTCAATTTCTTGAATACTATTTGCTTGAGCGTAATTTATAGAAACACCAAATGAATCAATATCTAGATTATTTATGCCATCAATATTCTGCTCTTCGACATAAATGTCGCTCAAGGGTTCTTCTTTAGATGTCAGGTATTCTATCAGTCTGTCGATAAATGGCTGGCTGGACAGGTAGTCTTTAAGTGCTTCTACGTTCTTGAGTAGGCCATCTATTTTAGCGTTTAGTGCCTGAAGCTCCTCTAGTTGAAAAAAATCCTTGAGAGAGTCGGATAGTGTTATATTCGGAATCGTCTCGAGATGTTTCTTGAATGCTGTGTCCTTGATTGCTATATAGATTTTATCGTGTTTATTTGCGAGCGACTCAATGCATTGATTTACAAAGGCATCTGGAAAATCCTCTCGATTCTTAGGCTTTCTGAATGCACCGGTACCGCTGAAATAACTGTCTATGATGCTATCCAATGCAGCTGGATCTGCTTTTAACTCTACTGCGCTGGCCTCACTTGCCCAGTTTTCGAACTGAGCTTTTAGAGCATTTGATACGCTATCGGCCATAGATGTTAAGCTTTTTTCTTGCTCGGAAAGAGTTTCGCGCAGAGGATCATTCTTCAACAGTTTTTTGGAGATCTCAATCAGTGCGTTTTTTGCTTCGATTAATTTCTCATGACTTTCTAATGTTCTCTTTGAAACAAACTCGCGCTTAACAATTTCAGGTACGTAAATTTTAAGCTCGCCAGAATTAGAGAGCTTTGAGAGAAGCTGCATATTTCTAGATTCCAACCCCTCTTGGTGGAGAATGTTTGTGTCTAACACTATGTGTATCATTCAATATTGCCCTATTCGAATATTTTCAAGCTCAATGCTTTTCTGTGATTGTCAATGTCAATTCTGTGTTTTTTACAGCGATACGCCGACGAGTGACGTCTGGTAGATATCCTATCAGTTGGCTTGATGTTGGCAGCGCGACAGTACTTTCCCATCATCTGCAATAGAAAAGCCGCATTGATATATTGTGATCACGATGTCGGCTTCCTGCTCGCCATCTGCGCCGCCATATATCGTGTGTGACTCGCGGCCGGCCAACGGATCCCCACATTTCGGGCACATTAAATCGCTTTCACGGACAAGGTCAGATAGGGCAGCCAGCTTGTCCTGAATGCCTCGGAGCTCGTCTTTCTTCAGATTGATCTCTTTTTGATGAATGCCCCCGTCGTCTTTGAGGCGGCCAATTTCATCCTGGGTGACCTTGATTCGATCATTAAGGATGGATACCAACACATCAGGTGTCTGAGCCTTCAGAGCTGCAATCTGCTCGTCCTTATCAACCAAACGTTCTTTTAGCAGTTGGATAACAGCGTCTTTCTGTTGCACTAAAACCCGGTACAGTACAAACAAGGTGATGATGAAACCGGTAATTGAAACGACTTGGGTGTAAAAAATCACTTCGGTTGTCATGACCATATCCTTGGCATCAGTGCCTGTGGACACAGCTTACCTTTGTCGAACGGGTTTTGGCATGACCCGGATAATCACAGACGCTTTTTCCCTCTCACGCTTTCGAGGTTGAGCACCCTGTTTCCAGCCGAGCAGTGTGGTGCGAGCCACTCCAATTGACTCTGCAATCGCCTGCATCGGGAAGCCGACACGTGATATGCCATGATCACATGAAGCCAATCAATTGACCGCGCCGGCGCCGTCCGCCGGCTTATGAAAACCCCACAAACCTGCGCGCACGAGGCAGTCCGCTTACGGGTGTCAATAGCAATATCTCCATTGTCGCCGTGGATGCGCCCTTTGGTGCTGCGATGGGCCGGGCAAGGGAGCCATGACCATGTGAAAGACCGCGAAATTGTCTTGCCACCAGATTGCCACCCTTTGCTATATTCCAACGCTAGTAAGCGCCTCGATCTGGTTCTGGCCCTGTTGGTGGAGATATCTAGGTCGTTTTCATCGCGAAGGGACATGCTGGTTTTTTGAATTGCTCGGAAGCTTGATGATCCCGGAGACGTCAGTCAGCTTTTTAAATTGAACTCAACTGCCTTGCCACAATGCATGACAAGAGGAACTACCTTTGGAAAAGGAATTCGCTGCTTTTGACTTCTCGGGTACGAATGCAATTACCCATAGCGGAATACAGAAGCACTTCAAAACTGTTGAACCTTGGCAAGCTATATCTGAGCTTGTATGGAACGGATTCGATGCTTCGGCTACTACCGTAAAAATTGATATTACGGAAAACGAGGCCCATGGTACCGAGTTGATAACAGTCCTGGACGACGGCGTAGGAATCAACTTCAGGAAGCCGCATGAAAACTTTAGGCGGTTTAATGATTCTTTGAAGAAGGACTCCTATGATACTCATGGTTCGCAAGGACGAGGGCGCTTGGCGTTTAGTAAAATAGGAAGCTCCGCTACTTGGTATACGCGGCATGAAGGCGAAGACGCGAAAATTAGCGTAGAAAGCTCAAATCTTAGCGATATTGTTGGTGTAACTATTCCGCCAGAAATTACGCATGCGCTGTTAAGCCCGCATTCGCAAGGTACTTGTGTAGAAATTCGAGGATTCCAAAAAGCACTCCCTTTTGAAGATGCCCTGCTCAATGATTTCAGCAGGGAGTTTGGCGGTCATTTAATACTTCTTCCGCACAAATCGTTGACGCTTAATGGTAAAGTCGTCACTCCTCAGTCGCACAGTATCTATACCCATGCGGTTACAGTGGAAGATCAGGATTTTAGTATAGAACTGATACGCTGGCATAATCGACCGGGCAGTGAAAAATCGTTTATTAACTTTGTCTCATCGAAGTTGAAAATTCTGCATAAACAGCTTAGTAGCCTTAACAAAAAGCCAGGGTATTTTACCAGTGTTTATGTAAAGTCTGAGCTATTCGAAAGGTATTCGGCAAGCGATCAAAGTTTGTCTGAGCCGTTTTCAAATTTTTTTCAAACTAAAAGTTATCGAGCGCTGACGAAGGCGCTAAATGAATTCCTTCGCGATAATTACAGTGAATTCTTAGTCCAACAAGCAGAAGAAGAGGTCAATCGATACGAGCAGGATGGAGACTTTCCAAACTATGAGGATTTAGACTCCACAGAAAGCGCTTGGAGGCTGAATCATGTTAAGGGCATAGTTAAGAGCGTGATAATTCGCGACCCTACTGTCTTAATGCGCAGTAGTAAGCGGCAGCGCAGGCTCATAATTAGGCTGCTTGATAAGCTGTCAGTCTCGAATGAAAACAGCGGGATTCTAGAAGTACTAGAAAGTGTGTTGAGCTTGGATGCTGGATCGATGAGGCAACTCGCCCTCCAGCTAAACAAGACCAAGCTAAACAATATAATTGAGACAATCGAGATTCTCCAAAACCGGGAACATGCTATTGCTCAGTTGAAGGAAGTTATAAATATTCATTACAAGGACGTCAGGGAAACGCCAGACCTTCAAAAGGTAATCGAGAATAATACTTGGTTGTTCGGGCCATCCTACGATATCCTCGGGGCAGAGGAAGATTCGTTTACAAAAATATCCAAGTCGTTACGCACCGAAGTAACTGGAGTCGTTGATATCGAAGAGGCAGACTTGGAAATAGGTGTTGATCTTGTAGGGGCGAAGCGGCAAGTCGATCTTTTTTTAGCGCGCAAGAAACCTCTATTTGATTCTAGGGGTAGAAAGTATTTCCGCTGCGTAATTATAGAAATCAAGAGACCCGGTGTATCGCTGAATAATAAGCATATTCAGCAACTCGATGAGTATGCCTCGATTCTCAGTACGCATCCTATCTTCAATAGCGAGCTGGTAAAGTTCGAGCTTATTTTGGTTGGTAGAAACATCTCAAGCAAGGGCAGCCTTATCCACAGCCGATGCAGAAGCATGCAAGTTCATGGCGAGCCGGGGCTGATTACCAGCGACGATAAAATAAAGGCTTATGTTAAAACGTGGGCGACTATTTTTGATGAGTTTGAGCTGACAAACGACTATTTGCTTGAGAAGCTGAAAACTCAACGAGCAGATCTTGATGGCACTACTAAAGAAGAGCTGATATCGGGCTTACAAGGTCAAGACGTCCCGGCACCTACAGTTTGAAGTGTTTACTTGTCCTAGGCCGAGCTTTTAGTCGGCCTACCTCGGCATCATCAAACCGACGACCATTGGTGCACCGGTAGGTCAACCTCGAAAATCAACCCTCAAGACTAGACAAAGACAAGAATAGCCCCTGGAAAATTTTATGAGTATCGAGAACGAAATACGAGATCACATGCACTCAACTCTAAAGGAGCTGAACACCAAATCAAGAGATATAGAACTGGTTATTTATTTCTACGGCTTTGAAGACAATCCATGGCCCACCCTGGATGATGCCGCCAATAAATTTAATGTTGGAGACTCGGATAGACGGCGTTCTGAAAGACCGCGACAAATCATTAATAACAAGTTTAAAAAACTTACCAACCTATCCGACCTGCCATCACTAAAGAAATTTTCAGAGCATTTAAAGTCTTCCAATTTTCACCAACCTTCAAAACTCGCCGCCCATGCAAAAGACAACAATCTCTTCGAAGATGATATAAAAACAATATCGGCACTACGCCTACTGCATGATTTGGGTGACTGCATAGATTATCAAGCATACTCAGCAGACCTCAGCGAACTCACAAGATCTGAAATTGTTTCAAAGCAAGAGTTTCTTATCATAAAAAACTCTGTTATTTCAAACGCACGAAAAGCTCTAAAAAAAGCAAAAACTATACCTGGATTGTTAGGGATAGCGAAGCTAGAATACTTGAAGGACACTTCGATATCCAACCTGATTGCCTATGACGACATAGTGGCAACCATCAAGTTGAATCAAGACTCGTGGATTATGGACAAGGACGATCAGCAATATTATCTATTCGAATCAAGGGATAATACGCTTATAAATAGTCTTGAGAAAATAAAAAGCGTAGCTGATCATGCCGACATAGATATCCTCTCTAAGACACTAAGAAACTCTTTAAACCGAAGAACCCCTCCAAACAAGCGTAATTACCCTGCCGTTGAAATAATCCGGCATTATATATCATCTTCAAAATATATTGAAATGCATGGATCAAGCGCAGTCATAAAACTAGAACAACAAAGCTTGACGGAAATTGAGCAGGCCGCCGTACAATACATTGCCGCGAATGACGCACATAGCTTTCCTGAAATTTCTTCTCACTTAAACTCTCTCGGATACAGCAAACCACTAATTGACAAAACAGTTCTAAACTCACCCGTAATTTTTGTAGATAAAAGTCAAGGAAGATCTCATTACAGCTACCAATTAGTTGGCAACAAGGAGCCCATTACAACACCTACCATTGACCGCTATGAAGACTTTAGACAGCGCCTCCTTAGAGTAACGGAAGATGGTACCGACGGTGACCAAGAAACAATTAGACGAAAAGAGCAACACATTCTTAGCGAGTGGTTATTTAAAGATAAAGAGTCTGAAGAATGTGCAATTTGCAGAAAAACTTATTCAATTGATTCTTTGATAACAGCTCACAAAAAGAGGCGCTCCGATTGCGCAGAAAATGAAAGGACAGACCCAAATATAGTAATGCCTTTATGCGTTTTCGGATGTGATTACATATATGAAAAGCGACTTATTCACATCGAGCACAACAAAGTAACAACTCACACCAACAGCAGCCTTTACTCTGAAATAGAATATATCAACGCCATTGTCGGTAAAATTTTAGACTCTCGCTGGACTCAAGGTAGCGCGTCGTATTTTCCAAGGCCGAATGCGGGATGCTCATAATTCCATACCGCTGGACTGCTGACCAAGGACGTTCCGGTGGTTCACGCCAGAGCTCTGCGAGGGCAACGACTCTGATATGTATGGCAAAGGCGTCCTGGAAGCAACGGAGGAATGCGTGGCAATCCTAAATCGAAACATGCTACTTCGGTGCGGTCAGACGGTCTTCGGCTCAACCGCAGCTGTAGTGCAGAACACTAAGAGACCCAAACAGAAAACAGGTTAGGCCCTCCAGGGCCCTTTTTTGCCCGAGTTTTGTTCGCAAAGTAGTCTGGAATCTTCAGGAAGAGCAGTTCATCTAAGCCACCAATGGCCTCCAGCCCCTGAAGACCACCCCACGTGGTGGCATAAGCATTGACGCTGAAGAGATTCGCGACCAGATAGTTGCAGGTCGCGAACTCTGTAAAGACTTAGTGCAGCGGGATGGTCATTGAGTGGCTTGACAACAAAAATTATAAAAAGAATACTTGTATGAGTATTTCTGATAAAAAGTATCAGTATCTTTTAGAGTCTGGCAATACTACGTTAATTCGCCAAGAGAGTGTTCGAAGGCCGGTCATGCTCGATTTACCTGACAAGCTTGATAGCGATGCCGGGGAAAATGGAATCCGAATAAAGGAGCTTGGATGCGTAGCCCTTTCTGACAAAACCTTAGTCTTGATAATAAGGCACAATCAAATCATAGGTACTGCCATACTCAATGATGAGCAACTCGCTTTCTTGAAAGATGGTTGGTGCAAAGATTTTGATCAATTCAAGATGCTGAGCAGCCAGATGGATTGCGAGTAAAAAACTAGAAGGAGAGCGCCCCTCAGGACGACCTCCTTAAATTCGCCGGGACGTTTATAAGATTTATATTAAGATGCCGGCCCGATTTTGCTCATTATACTTTCTAACTAAAAAATTTGCCGACTCAACCCGCAACTTATGGCCAGACGTCAGTTTTACATACAGCTCCCTTATTAGGGAAAATGTGCGCAATCCTTTTTCGCGTTCGTAATTGGTATAGCGGACTAGGTTTTGATCCCAATGCATGAAATCACCTTTTCCCTCAGCATCATTTGAGATGGTGTTCTCGCAGTACCCAATGAGATCCTCTTTGTTTTCTATAATGTTATAGAAGGCGACAATTTCCGTCTCATCATACCGCCAGGGAAATCTATTTCTCTCGACCTGCCAGAACTCTAAGTAGCCGGACTCCAGGAAGATTGCTGCGAAGATATTGTCTAGTGCTGGCTCATCTAGTAGGATTTTATCTATATCATTTATCACCCTGATATTTGGCCTAATATCTCTAAGATTCTTTAGTAGGCGGGACTCTATCTCGCGATAAGCAACCGTTGTGTCGCCTTCTTTTTTTAAATTTTCGATATCAGCATCACTAACCGGGATAACTGCGTCAGGAATTAACTCAAGCAGTGGTGACTCTTGGATATCTGCCGGGGTACATGTATCAGGGTTTGTTGTTATGTTAATCCCAGCCTTCTCGTAAGCGCGTGCTACAAGTCTTGAGCAAAACTGCTGACCACCTCCCTTGATTTTAGGCAGGACTACTGAAGATATTGCGCCCAGAGTTGTATATGGAGATCCAGTTTCGCTGCGCACATATGCTAGAACTGCCTGCATCTCACTGTCGGAAATACCAGCCTTCAGTCTGTATGCATAAATCGCACAGCTATCATCATAGAACATTTTTTCAATATTTCTTGCATGAACTCCCTCTCCAGTCGAGTCCATTACAGAGCCATTTGCCACGCAAATCATAGCGTGAGATATATCGCTATCCGTGAAGAATCTAATGACTTTGCTTTGGAACTTGGTTGAGGTTGAAAGAATTATGTCTCCCTTCTTCAACTTTGAAATATCAACCCTTATCATGCTTCCGACTTCCATTTTAGAATTTATGTTGAACTCAAGGTAGTATCAAGTTTTGTGACTCTAGACCAGCCGAGGACTTATAGCCCATTAGACTATTAGCCACGGTACGGCTTCGGCCATGTGATCTTAATGGTGCTGCCCGAAAGGACGGTGCCAGCGGTACTCATTCCAGACGTCTCTGGGGCGACTTCCTCTAATTTAACCCCGCTTTCCACGAGCGCCGACTTTAAGTCGGTGAGAAACTTCGTGAGCTCAGCGTTGGCTTTTAGAGCTTTGCTCAGATCGGTTTTGACCTTCTGATCGCCAGCCTGAATGTTCTTGAGTTGAGAGTTCAAACTCTTATTTTCATCACTCTTCTGCTCAAATAACCCTTTAATCCTTTGAAGCTCCCGTTCGAGATTTTTAACCTTTTGGGGATCATCAACAGCTTTACTGGGTTTCTTGGTGAGCTGTTTTACCTGCGCAAGCGCATCATCACGCTCAGCGATGGTTTCATCGAGTTGCTCCTCAAGACTCACCAAAGCCCCATTCGCCTGTTTCAGCTCAGACTTCAGCGTCCTTTGCTTTTTCCTAAGTTTTTTGGTGGCATCCGAGACCATTCGCTCAACGGTTTGATCAATGCCTTCCAGCTGTAGTGGTCTAATGAAACCGGACACCCATTTAGGCGAGAATACTCGCCAGATCGAGGTGTCAGATGACCAAACAACGCCGTACCTTTTCCGCAGAATTCAAACGCGAGGCTGCCGACCTCGTGCTC
>NZ_JAARMB010000043.1:0-11666 GCF_012985615.1 Pseudomonas sp. WS 5412 | reverse complement strand
CGACTCAAGCCCTGGTCATCATTGGCCGCAAGCTGGCGCGCATCGCCTTTTCGCTCATGAAAAACCTGAGCGAATACCAGTCAAAAGCGGTTTTGGGGGCTTCCCCAAAACCATAGAATCTCCCACATTTGTTTGTGTCGACTTAAATCCCCGGGAATCGCCCCTTCCCCGCTTCGTCGCGGAAGATATCAAACAGTGCCTGCGCCGCCGCCGACAGCTCATGCCCCGGCTTGGTCAGCACCCCAATCGGCCGCTCGATCACCGGGTCACACAAGGTGATGCAACGGGCCCCCGCCTCTTCCATCTGCTGTGCGCACAATGCAGGCACGGCGCTGACGCCCAGGCCGCTGGCAACCATCTTGCCCACGGTTGCCAATTGATGGCTTTCCAACGCCACCGGCAGTTTCATCTGTAACGCGCCGAGGTGCTCCTCGAGCATCACCCGGACCGTGGAAGGCCGCTGCAAGGTAATGAACGGTTGCGCCAGCAGGGTTTTCCAGTCGATCGCGGTCATGTCCGCCAGCGGCGAGTCGCCGGGCACCACCGCGACAAAGCGGTCCAGATACAGCGGGGTGAAGGCCAGCGACGACCCCGGTGACGGCTCAAACGCCACCCCCAGCTCTACCTGGCGATCACGGACCATTTCCAGGACCTGCTCATTGATCAAATCGTGCACCGTGACATTGACCTGGGGAAACCGCGCACGGAACACCTTCAGGATCGGCGGCAGCAGGTTGCCGGCAAACGATGGCATCGCCGCCACCGTCACGCGCCCGCGCTGCAGGGTAAAACGCTGGCGCAGTTCATCCTCGGCATTGTCCCAGTCGGCAATCAACCGGCGAGCCAGGGGCAACAGGGATTCGCCTTCAGGGGTCAGCGCGACGTTGCGCGTATTACGGCTGAACAGCCGCCCGCCCAGGCCCTCCTCCAGGCCCTTGATGGTCAGGCTCAGGGCCGACTGGGACAAATGCAGGCGCTCACAGGCGGCGGCAAAACTCAGGCTCTGGGCCACGGCAAGAAAGGCCCGCATCTGTTTAACTGTCATGACGCTGCTCCAACGGCTTGGCGATTGTGCTGTTTTTTAAATCAATCAACCTTAAAAAACAACTTAACAAATCAATCTGTCAGCGCAACACTCGAGTCACTGGCTGGACCACAAACAATAAAAGAGGTGCATATGGCAGGTTTCGATAAACGCGTGGCGTCCTATGAAGAAGCGCTGGCAGGCCTGGAAGACGGCATGACCGTACTCTCCGGGGGCTTTGGCCTGTGCGGCATCCCGGAAAACCTCATCGCCGAAATCAAGCGCAAAGGCACCCGCGACCTCACGGTGGTCTCCAACAACTGCGGCGTCGATGGCTTCGGCCTGGGTGTATTGCTCGAAGAAAAACAGATCAGCAAGGTCATCGCCTCCTATGTCGGTGAAAACGCCCTGTTCGAGAAGCAACTGCTCAGCGGTGAAATCGAAGTCGTGCTGACGCCCCAGGGCACCCTGGCCGAAAAAATGCGTGCAGGCGGCGCGGGCATTCCGGCGTTCTTTACCGCCACCGGTGTTGGCACGCCCGTCGCCGAAGGTAAGGAAACCCGCGAGTTCAATGGTCGCCCGTACCTGATGGAAGAATCCATCACCGGCGACTTCGCCATCGTCAAAGGCTGGAAAGCCGACCATTTCGGCAACGTCATCTACCGCCACACCGCCCAGAACTTCAACCCGCTGGCCGCCACCGCCGGCAAGATCACCGTGGTCGAAGTCGAGGAAATCGTCGAACCGGGCGAGCTGGACCCGGCGCAGATCCACACCCCTGGCATCTACGTCGACCGGATCATCTGCGGCACCTTCGAGAAGCGCATCGAACAGCGCACCGTCCGCAAATAATCTGCCCAGCCCGAACAATAAGAGGAACAGCACCATGGCTCTTACCCGCGAACAAATGGCTCAACGCGTCGCCCGCGAAATGCAGGACGGCTTCTACGTCAACCTTGGCATCGGCATCCCGACCCTGGTGGCCAACTACATTCCCGAAGGCATGGAAGTGATGCTGCAATCGGAAAACGGCCTGCTGGGCATGGGACCGTTTCCTACCGAAGACACCATTGATGCCGACATGATCAACGCCGGCAAGCAGACCGTCACCGCGCGTATCGGCGCCTCGATCTTCTCCTCGGCCGAGTCCTTCGCAATGATTCGCGGCGGCCACGTAGACCTCACGGTGCTCGGCGCCTTTGAAGTGGACGTACACGGCAACATCGCCTCGTGGATGATCCCCGGCAAGCTGGTCAAGGGCATGGGCGGTGCCATGGACCTGGTGGCCGGCGCAGAAAACATCATCGTGATCATGACCCACGCCTCCAAGGACGGTGAGTCCAAGCTGCTCAGCCAGTGCAGCCTGCCGCTGACCGGGGCCCACTGCATCAAGCGCGTGCTGACGGACCTGGCGTACCTGGAAATCGAAAATGGCGCTTTTGTCCTCAAGGAACGCGCACCTGGCGTCAGCGTTGAAGAGATTGTGAGCAAGACCGCCGGTAAACTGATCGTCCCGGACCACGTTCCAGAAATGCACTTCCAGTGAGGACAGATTCCATGCAAGACGTCGTGATTGTTGCTGCCACCCGCACCGCCGTGGGCAGCTTTCAAGGAGCCCTGGCCGGCATCCCGGCACCGGAACTGGGCGCCGCCGTGATCCGCCGCCTGCTGGAGCAGACCGGCCTGGACCCTGCGCAAGTGGACGAAGTGATCCTCGGCCAGGTCCTGACCGCAGGTTCGGGCCAGAACCCGGCACGCCAGGCGTCGATTCTCGCCGGCCTGCCACATGCAGTGCCCAGCCTGACCTTGAACAAGGTCTGCGGCTCGGGCCTCAAGGCCCTGCACCTGGGCGCACAGGCCATCCGTTGCGGTGACGCCGAGGTGATTATCGCCGGCGGCATGGAGAACATGAGCCTGGCCCCGTACGTGCTGCCCGCCGCCCGCACCGGCCTGCGCATGGGGCACGCGAAGATGGTCGACAGCATGATCACCGACGGCCTGTGGGACGCGTTCAACGACTACCACATGGGCATCACCGCCGAGAACCTGGTGGACAAGTACGGCATCAGCCGTGAAGCCCAGGACGTCTTCGCCGCTGCCTCCCAGCAAAAAGCGGCCGCGGCGATTGAAGCCGGGCGCTTTGCCGATGAAATCACCCCGATCCTGATTCCCCAGCGCAAGGGCGACCCGATTGCCTTTGCGGTGGACGAGCAGCCCCGCGCCGGCACTACCGCCGAATCCCTGGGCAAACTCAAACCGGCCTTCAAGAAAGACGGCAGCGTCACCGCCGGCAACGCGTCGAGCCTCAACGACGGCGCCGCCGCCGTGTTGCTGATGAGTGCCGATAAAGCCAAGGCCCTCGGCCTGCCGGTGCTGGCGCGTATCGCCAGCTACGCGAATGCGGGTGTCGATCCGGCGATCATGGGCATTGGCCCGGTGTCCGCGACCCGTCGTTGCCTGGACAAGGCCGGCTGGCAGTTGGCCGACCTGGACCTGATCGAAGCCAACGAAGCCTTCGCCGCACAGGCGCTGGCAGTGGGCAAGGAACTGGAGTGGGACGCGGCCAAGGTCAACGTCAATGGCGGCGCGATTGCCATTGGCCACCCGATTGGCGCCTCAGGCTGCCGTGTGCTGGTGACCCTGCTGCATGAAATGCTCAAGCGCGACGCCAAGAAAGGCCTGGCGACCTTGTGCATCGGTGGCGGCCAGGGCGTGGCACTGGCCCTTGAGCGCGACTGATTCAACGAGCAACATGAAAGAGGCCCGGCTCCACGAAAAGTCGGGCCTTTTTTTGCCTATTTGTTTTGCGAACCCCCTCCAATGTAGGAGCTGGCTTGCCTGCGATAGCGGAGGGGCAGTCACCGGCAGCATTGACTGATACACCGCTATCGCAGGCAAGCCAGCTCCTACATTAGATATCTAGCGTCCATTGGATTGCGGCACGGCAAATACCGCAGTGGCCCGCACCACCACCTTTTCCCCCACCTGTAAGCTGACCGTGGCAAACGCCATCTGCCGTCCGCGCTTGTGGTGCTCCAGCTGCACCTCGATCCACTCCCCCACCTGCACCGCCCCCAGATAATCGAGGGTCATGCTCGCGGTAATCAACGGCAACGGCGGGTCGCTGGAAAACGCCATGGCGTACCCCATGCCGACATCCGCCAGGGTCGCCAGTACGCCGCCATGCACCGTGCCACGCCCGTTGGCATGGCGGTTGTCGGCGCGCAGGCCCAGTTGCAGGTGCAGGCCCTCGCCACGGCAATACACCGGCCCCAGCAAATCCAGGAGCGGGCTGCTGCGGGGCAAGGGAATAAAGCCTTCAGGGACGTGAGTCATGGTGGATCTTCCTTATGACCGGGCCTGAGGTTTAACCTGCTCCGGTGGATGCAGCCAGCATGATCAACCGGGTAAATCAGTGACGATAAGCCTACGCCCGCTTTGCGTTCGCCGGGCAAACCGGCTTTAATCGCCGCGCACTTTATCCCGCACACTTGAAGGAACCGTAATGCGCCACCTGGAAGGCAGATCTACTGCATTGATGTTATTGGCCGCCCTGCTGCTCGGCGGCTGTTCGCCCAAGGAGTATTCCGAGTCGACGCCGATCAATGGCGAACAGGGCCGGGCCGGCGCGCTGCTGGCCTATGAACACGAGTTGAGCCTGGCGATGCCGCTGGCCCTGCTCGCGCCGCGCATGCAGGCCACCCGCCAAGCCTGCGAGTCGGCACAGTTCGGCGCCTGCAACATCCTACGTATCGAAGAGAATAGCGACGGCGGCACGATCGTGTTGCGCATCGCCCCCAGCGGGGTCGAACCCTTGGTGAAGATGGTGGCCGAGGGTGGGCAACTGGGCCAGCGCATCACCAGCGCCGAAGACCTGGCCGACGCGGTGGCCGATGTGCGCCGTCGCCAGGAACGTTTGCAGGCCCAGCAAAAACGCCTGGATGAACTGGCGGCGCGCAAGGACATCACCGTGGGCGACCTGATCACCCTGACCAAGGAACAGGCCTCCATCGAAAACGAGCTGCAGGAACTGGCGCAGATCGCCGCCGGCCAGCAGCGGCGCCTGGACACCAACCGCGTGACCTTGAACTTCAGTCCATCCGACGGCGAGCATCAGCAATCACGTTTTGCGCGGATGTTCGGCAACCTCGGCGACAACCTGGTCGACGGCACCGCCGATGCCCTGGAACGCTCCAGCTACGTGCTGCCGTTCGTGATCCTCGCCTTCCCGGTGTTGTGGCTGTGGGTCTGGTTGTGGCGCAAGCTGGTCAAGCGCCGCCCCTGACCTCAGCGCTTCATGCAGCGCTGGTAACGCTCATCCACGCGCTTGGCGAACCAGGCCGTGGTGAGGTTACGGGTGATCTTCGGGCTCTTGAGCACAATCCCCGGCAGGATCGCCCGTGGCAGCGGCTTGCCTTCGGCTTTCTCGGCCAGGGCAAACACTCGCTGGTACAGGGTGGTCTGTTCAAAATCCAGGCGATCACCCTGCTCCAACTGGCTGCGAATGCTCGGGTTGCGCATGTCCAGCTTCTTGCCCAGTGAGCGCACCGCCAACTCCGTGGTGCCGGGCATGATCGAGCCATAGCGGATCAAATCGCCATCCAGCGCCAGGCGGGTCCCGGAAGCACGGCTGACCGCGGCCTGGAACGCGGCATTGCGGCTGGCGTACCAACCGGCGTTGAAGTCGGCAAAGCGGTACAGCGGCTGCTCGTAGCTCACCGGGTAACCCAGCAAATGGGCAATGCCGAAGTACATGCCGCCACGCCGGGTGAACACTTCGCGGCGAATGCTCCCATCTACGGTGTAGGGATAATTGCGCGCCTGCTGCTCGGCGAAGGCAATGCTCACCTGCATCGGGCCTGCGGTATGCACTGGGTTGAAACTGCCAAACAAGGTGCGGCCCAACGGCACTGTGCCGATAAAATCGTCAAAGATCCCACTCAGGTCCTTCTCGGTACGCGCAGCGCTCAGGCGGTCGGCGTAGGACTTACCCGTAGGCGAGCGCAGTTGCAACGCGGTGCGCACCAGCACGGCCGGCACATGCACCTTGGCTGCACGCTTGAGGATTTCATCCTGGGCGATCTTGCCCATGTTCGGCACCGGCGGGTCGACCTGATAGGTGGACTCTTGCTCGGTGACCGCCAGCACCGCACAGATATTTTCGGTGCTGGGGTAGATCTTCTGGCTGTCGAGCGCCGTGTAGATATCCTGGGCCCAACCGGCACGATCCGGCACCCTGGCCGGCATTAGTCGCACAATCTGCGCCTTGACCTCGGCCTCACTGCGTTCGGGGAGTTGCTGGCTGCGTTGGGTCGAACAGCCGGCCAGCACCAATAAGGCGGCCAGGCCGAGAGTCAGCCGGGATGAAAGCATGCGGGGGGTGTCCTGTGAGTCGCTGAAAGTGCCCACTATCTCACAAACCCACGCCCACCCCCTGCAGGAGCGGGCTGGCCCGCGATGGCGCCCTCAAGCCGGCTCCCACAGTACATGCGCTGGGATCAGATACCGGCGAGCGCCAGGTCCATCGCAAAGTAGGTAAAGATCAGATCCGCACCGGCGCGCTTGATCGAACCCAGGGTTTCGCGCACCACCCGCGCTTCGTCGATGGCGCCGGCCTGGGCGCCGAACTTGATCATCGCGTATTCGCCACTGACCTGGTACGCCGCCACCGGCAAACGCGAGGCTTCGCGGATGTCGCGGATGATGTCCAGGTAAGCACCGGCCGGCTTGACCATCAGCGAGTCGGCCCCTTCCTGCTCATCGAGCAAGGATTCGCGCACGGCTTCGCGGCGGTTCATCGGGTTCATCTGGTAGCTTTTGCGGTCGCCCTTCAGCGCGCTGCCACCCGCCTCGCGGAACGGGCCATACAGGGCCGAAGCGAATTTAGTCGAGTACGCCATGATCGGGATATGGCTGAACCCGGCCGCATCCAGCGCCCGGCGAATGGCCTGGACCTGGCCGTCCATCGCGGCCGACGGCGCGATCACATCGGCACCGGCACGGGCTGCCGCCACCGCTTGCTTGCCCAGGTTGGCCAGGGTGCGGTCGTTGTCCACTTCATTGCCGTGCATCACGCCGCAATGGCCGTGGTCGGTGTATTCGCAGAAGCAGGTGTCGGACATCACGATCATTTCCGGCACCGCGTCCTTGCAGATCGCCGACATGCGCGACACCAGCCCGCGCTCGTTCCAGGTATCGCTGCCGCTGGCGTCCAGGTGATGGGACACGCCGAACGTCATCACCGACTTGATCCCGGCACGGGCAAAGCGCTCGATTTCACTGGCCAGTTTCGATTCGGGGATGCGCATCACGCCGGGCATGCTGGTGATCGGCACGAAGTCATCGATTTCTTCTTCGACGAAAATCGGCAATACCAGATCATTGAGGGTGAACTCGGTTTCCTGGAACAGGCTGCGCAGCTCAGGGGAACGGCGCAGGCGGCGGGAACGGGCTTCGGGGAACTGACTGGACATGGGGTTTCCTACAAAAAAGGCCAGGGCACGTGGCAAGGCCGCTAGCTTAAGGGCGAAAGCTTATGCCCGGATTGACCGAGAGCACAAATACGGCGGCCATAACGGTGTTTTGCCATTCACGTAACAATGCGGTCTAGGCTAAACAAGCAGGAGCAGCAACGAGTGACCTGTAGAGACCGAGCTGCCCCCTTCCCCACAGGTGCGTTACGGCGTTACAGGCTCAGGCGCCCTTCGATACACAGCGAGACGGCGCCGCCGATCCAGATCTCATCGCCCTGCTGCTGCACGCGAATACGCCCGGCGCGGCCGATGGCCGTGCCCTGGCTGACCACGTATTCGCTGGGGGCCAGGCCCGCACCGAGCAGCCATTGTGCGACACCCGCGTTAAGGCTGCCGGTGGCCGGGTCTTCGGGGGCGCCGTCACCGGCAATAAACGCGCGCACTTCAAACTGCGCATCCACCTCGTCGCGCGTCGGGTCGCACGGAGCAACCACGCCCACCGCCAGCCCGAGCAGTTTTGAATAGTCCGGCTGCAACTCCAGCACCGTCTGCCGGTTCGTCAACATCAGCGCCAGCCAACCGGCGCCATTATCGACCCACTGGCTGCGCACAATCGCTTCGGGCTCAAGGTTGAGCGCCAGGCGCACACGCTCCAGCAACTCGGCATCCAACGGCCCTGAACGCAGCAAGGGTGGCGCGATAAACGCCAGCTCCTCGCCCTGGCGACGGATGCGCACCAGGCCGATCTCGCATTCCTGGATGATCTCGTCGCCCCGGGGCACACCACCGGCCTGCAGCCACGCCCGGCAACTGCCCAGGGTTGGGTGGCCGGCGAACGGCAGCTCCTGCACGGTGGTGAAAATCCGCACCCGGTAATCCGCACGCGGGTCGCGCGGTTGCAGCAGGAACGTGGTTTCGCTGAGGTTGGTCCACTTGGCGAAGTCAGCCATCTGCTGGTCACTGAGGCTATCGGCGCCCAGCACCACGGCCAGCGGGTTGCCCTTGAGCGCCACGCTGCTGAACACGTCCAGTTGCTTGAAATCAAAAGTCGGCATGGGTCAGCTCGGAATGTTCAGGCCACGGATCACCGCCGGCCGGGCGACAAAGCCATCCAGCGCGCGCAGTACATTGGGGAAGTCGGTGATGCCCACCAGATCGCCCGATTCATAGAAGCCAATCAGGTTGCGGATCCAGGGAAAGGTGGCGATATCGGCGATGCTGTACTCATCCCCCATGATCCAGCTGCGGCCCAGCAGGCGTTTTTCCAGCACCTCCAGCAGGCGTCGGGCTTCAGCGGCATAGCGGTCGCGGGGGCGCTTGTCTTCGTAGGCCTTGCCGGCGAACTTATTGAAGAAACCGACCTGGCCGAACATCGGCCCGATCCCGGCCATCTGGAACATCAGCCATTGCAGGGTTTCGTAGCGCGCGGCGGGTGCCTGGGGCAGTAGTTGCGCGGTTTTCTCTGCCAGGTAAATCAGGATCGCCCCCGACTCGAACAACGCCAGCGGCTCACCGCCGGGACCGTTGGGGTCGATGATCGCCGGGATCTTGTTGTTGGGGTTCAGGGACAGAAACTCGGGCGAGAGTTGGTCCTGGGTATCGAAGCTGACCTTATGCGCCTCATAGGCCAGGCCCACCTCTTCGAGCATGATCGAGACTTTGACCCCATTGGGCGTCGGCAACGAGTACAGCTGCAGGCGTTCAGGATGCTCGGCTGGCCATTTGGTAATAATCGGAAACGCTGCAGCTGAAATCATCGATATACCTCAAGGTGAGAAAAACCCATGATAGCCATCCGGCGGCGCGCCTGCATCGGTCTTCAATTCGCAACATGCGCTGGTTAATCTCTTGCACCAAGCGAACCAAAACGCCCTGGCGCACTCTTAGAAGCGCTTGAACGGTTGAATGGAGGCATACCGCCATAACTGTCACGGAAAACCGCACGTTGCTTGGAGCATCGCTGTGGCTGGGCCTTCCAGCCTTGATCCGACGCACCGAAGACTCGACCACTAATGAAAATCAAGCCTTTGTGCCTTGGCAAACGTTTCAAAAAATATGCTTATTTCCTGGTGCCAACGGTGTTCGTCGGCGGTGCCTTGATGCTGGCTTTCGAAGCCCGCGAAAGCAGCGCCGAGCCGAAGAACGGCGTGCAAACCCTGGTGTTCCTGCGTCATGGTGAAAAGCCTGTGGGCGGCCTGGGCCAACTCAATTGCCAGGGCCTCAACCGCGCAATGAACCTGGCCACGGTATTGCCGGAAAAATTCGGCGCTGCCGACTTTGTGTTCGCGGCCAACCCGACGCGCAATGTCGAGGAAGGCGAGTTCGACAATTCCTACAGCTACATTCGGCCATTGATGACCATCAGCCCCAGCGCGATCAAACTCGGGCTGCCGGTGAACATCGAGTTTTCGGCCAACGATACCAGCGACCTGGCTGACGAATTGATGGAGGACAAGTACCACAACTCCACCATCTACACGGCCTGGTCCCATGGCTACCTGCCGGAATTGATCAACAAGGTGGCCAGTGAAGCGGTCGGTGAGAAGTACACCATCACCGAAGACTGGTCCGGCGGCGATTTCGACACCCTGTACGTGTTGACCCTGACCTGGCAGAACGGCAAGGCCAGCCTGCTCAGCCGCAACTACAAGCAAGGCCTGGATAACGGCTTGCAGACTTGCCCGGATGCAACGCACGTAGCCGCCGACACCTGACACCGGGACCGCGTATGATGCGTCGCTATCGACTTATCTGCGGATCTTGACCATGTCTAACCTCACCTCTGCCAGCCCTGCTCGCGGCTGGTCCTTCTGGTGGAAACCGGCGCTGTTCCTGTTGGTGGCCTGCGTCGGCCTGTATTACGTGAAGTGGTCGCCCTACTACTTCAAGGCCTTTGTCGCGGCCGACAGCCACAGCATCGGCAACTCGATTCTCAATGACCAGCAGGGCTCGCCATTGGCGGCCGCCCTGGCCTATGCCCAGGTGTATTTCCTGGCGATCTGGAAAGCCGCCGTGCTGGCGGTGATTCTCGGTTCGTTATTGCAGGTGCTGATTCCACGGGACTGGCTGTTGCGCCTGTTCGGCCGCGCCGGGCTGGGCTCCACGGTGCGTGGCGGGCTGTTCGCCTTGCCGGGCATGATGTGCAGTTGCTGCGCCGCGCCGGTGGCCGCCGGCATGCGTCGTCAACAAGTGTCGGTGGGTGCAGCATTGGCGTTCTGGATGGCCAACCCGGTGCTCAACCCCGCGACCCTGGTGTTCATGGGGTTTGTGCTGGGCTGGGACTTTGCCGCCCTGCGCCTGGTGGCCGGTGTCGTGCTGGTGATCGGTGTCGCGCTGATCGCCCAACGCATCGCCCGCCCCGAGCAGGTGCCCCAGGTAGCACTGGAGGCCGTGGCCGACGTCAGCGGCACCGAGACCCAGCCGTTCCTCAGCCGCTGGCTGCGCACCCTGTGGCAGTTGTTCTGGAGCACCATCCCGATCTACATCCTGGCGGTTTTGCTACTGGGCGCGGCGCGGGTGTGGCTGTTCCCACACGTGGACGGGGCGATGGCCGACAGCCTGCTGTGGCTGGTGCCCCTGGCGATAGTCGGCACGCTGTTTGTGATCCCCACCGCCGCAGAAATCCCGATTGTGCAGACCATGATGGCCCTGGGGCTGGGCACCGGGCCAGCGGTGGCACTGCTGATGACCCTGCCGAGCGTGAGCCTGCCGTCGCTGTTGATGCTGCGCAAGGATTTCGATACGCGGGTGCTGGTGACGGTGGCCGGGCTGACCATGCTGATGGGTGTGGTGTGCGGGTTGGTGGCGGTGGTCGTCCTGTAGGAAGGGTTGACTGCCAGGGCCTCATCGCAGCATAGGTATCTACACAACTCTTTTATCTAGTGCTTGTTGGGTTTGTGTACATATCCGTTGCTGCGGTCACGGCGGCTATTGGTTCCGCCCTTACGGCGGGTCACTTTCGAAGAGCGCGAAAGTAACCAAAGCGCTTTTGCCCCACCACTCGGTGCCTCGCCTAGGCTCGGCATGCCCGCAGTCAGGCATTGCTCCGTGGGCCCGCCGCGATCGGCCATCCATGGCCGTGTCGCGGCTACCCCGGCATCCATGCCGGGGTGCCCACTGCGCAATACCTGCCTGCGGCCATCGTGGTTTAACGGGGCGCCTAAGATCAA
>NZ_JAARMB010000042.1:0-16494 GCF_012985615.1 Pseudomonas sp. WS 5412 | reverse complement strand
CCGAGATTTCCCGCCGGGTGACCTCGCGGGTCGCCCACCTGGTGGTGATCGACGTGCTGGCGATGGGCGTGGCCATGGCCCGTGGCCCGAGCCTGGTCAACCACCTCAAGAGCGTCAAGCGCAGCTTGCGCAGCCTGCGGCTGTCGCCCAAGTCCGTCAAAGCCCTCGACGACTGACCCAAGGTGGCACTCGGTCAACTGTGAGAGCAGGCAAGCCAGCTCCCACAGATTTGCTCGGTGTTGCACCGGCAAGATTCATCGTCCTGTAACCCGCGTGCCGCCAAACCGTCATCCCCCGCGCCCATCCTGAACTCCCCGTACTCGCATTGGGAGACTCGAAATGGCCCGGCACTACGAAGACAGCACGAGCACCGTCAAAACCCGTCGTCAGCAGGAAGACCAGCGCCGCATGGCGTTCCGTCGTGCAATTGAAGACCGTTGTGACCAGCGTCAACTGCTGCAGAGCATCAGCGACTATCCGGAGCTGCACTGGCAGGCGCCCGCGGCTGCCCAGCGAAGCGTTCAGCCAGCACGCTGATCTGCACCCGCTCGTTGCGGATAAAGCCCAGGAACGCATGGGCCACCGGTGACAGGCGCTTGGCCTTGGCCTGCACCAGGCACCAGCTGCGGTACAGCGGCAGCTCTTCCACCGGCAACTCCTTGAGCCCGCCGGTGGCCAGCTCCAGGTTCAGGGCGTGGCGCGTCAGCAGCGCCACGCCCAACCCCGCCACGACGCACTCGCGCTGTGCCTCGGCCGAGGCCACTTCCACCGTCTGGGTGAAGTGCACGCGCTTTTCCTTGAAGTACTCCTCGCAGGCCAGGCGCGTCCCGGAGCCCGGCTCGCGCAGCAGCAAGGTGTAGGGTTCCAGATCCTGCAGGCGCAATGGGCCTTGCAGGTTCAGTGGGTGGTCCGGCGGGGCCACCGCGACAATCGGGTTGTTGAGAAAGGGCAAAAACTCCAGGCCCATGTCCTGCGGCACCATGGACATGATCACCAGGTCGTCACGGTTGTCCGACAGCCGGCGGATCACCTGGGCGCGGTTGACCACCGTGAGGTGCAACTGCACCTCGGGATGCTGGCGCTTGAAGGCGGCGAACAAGTGCGGCACGAAGTATTTGGCACTGGACTCCACCGCCAGCTTCAATTGCCCCTGCAGCGAGCCCTGCATGTCCGAGAGCTGCATATCAAGGTTTTCCAGGCGCCCGAAGATGTCCCGGCTGGCCCGCTGCAGGGCTTCGGCGGCTTCGGTCATGTAGAGCTTTTTGCCCACGTAGTCGAACAACGGCTGGCCGACCAGCTCTTCGAGCTGGCGAATCTGTAGGCTGACGGCGGGTTGTGTAAGGGACATTTCCTCGGCAGCGCGGCTGTAGGAGCGCAAATCGCAGACTTCATTGAAGATCTGCAATTGACGTAATGTCATACGCATCAGTGACTTACGCATAATTCAAAGCGGCTCGCAGGGGGCTGTGGGGTCAACTATAAGTCTTTACTTATACACAACCCAATAATTATTGATTTTTGTTAATCCCTAAGTGCGCATAGTGTGTGTCTGGCGACTGACCTGAAACATTTAGTCACGCGCCGACCTGGTCTAGCAGGTCGAAGAACGCAGCAATCGGCTCAAGGGAATTTCCAAGTGATAACAAAGATCCTGATCGCCAACCGTGGTGAGATTGCCGTCCGCATTGTGCGGGCCTGTGCCGAAATGGGTATTCGTTCGGTGGCGGTCTATTCCGACGCTGACCGGCACGCCTTGCACGTCAAGCGCGCCGATGAGGCCCACAGCATTGGTGCCGAGCCCCTGGCCGGTTACCTGAACCCGCGCAAGCTGGTGAACCTGGCTGTGGAAACCGGCTGCGACGCGTTGCACCCTGGCTACGGCTTTCTCTCGGAAAACGCCGAACTGGCGGACATTTGCGCCGAACGTGGAATCAAATTCATTGGTCCATCGGCCGAAGTCATTCGCCGCATGGGCGACAAGACCGAAGCGCGCCGCAGCATGATCAAGGCCGGCGTGCCGGTGACGCCGGGCACTGAAGGCAACGTCGCCGACATCGCCGAGGCGCTGACCGAAGGTGACCGCATTGGTTACCCGGTGATGCTCAAGGCCACCTCCGGTGGTGGCGGTCGCGGCATTCGTCGCTGCAACAGCCGTGAAGAACTCGAACAAGCCTTCCCCCGCGTCATCTCCGAGGCCACCAAAGCGTTTGGTTCGGCGGAAGTGTTCCTGGAAAAATGCATCGTCAATCCCAAGCACATCGAGGCGCAGATCCTCGGCGACAGCTTTGGCAACGTGGTGCATTTGTTCGAACGTGATTGCTCGATCCAGCGTCGTAACCAGAAACTCATCGAAATCGCCCCCAGCCCCCAACTGACCCCCGAACAGCGTGCCTACATCGGCGACCTGTCGGTGCGTGCAGCCAAGGCCGTGGGCTATGAGAACGCCGGCACCGTGGAGTTCCTGCTCGCCGAGGGCGAGGTGTACTTCATGGAGATGAACACCCGGGTGCAGGTGGAACACACCATCACCGAAGAAATTACCGGCATTGATATCGTTCGCGAGCAGATCCGCATCGCGTCCGGCCTGCCGCTGTCGGTAAAACAGGAAGATATCCAGCACCGTGGCTTTGCGTTGCAGTTCCGTATCAACGCCGAAGACCCGAAGAACAACTTCCTCCCAAGCTTCGGCAAGATCACCCGTTACTACGCCCCCGGCGGCCCCGGCGTGCGTACCGACACGGCAATCTACACCGGCTACACCATCCCACCGTTCTACGACTCCATGTGCCTGAAACTGGTGGTATGGGCGTTGACCTGGGAAGAAGCCATGGACCGCGGCCTGCGAGCCCTGGACGACATGCGCCTGCAAGGCGTGAAGACCACCGCCGCCTACTACCAGGAAATCCTGCGCAACCCGGAATTCCGCAGCGGCCAGTTCAACACCAGTTTTGTGGAAAGCCATCCTGAGCTGACCAACTACTCGATCAAGCGCAAACCCGAAGAGCTGGCCCTGGCCATCGCCGCCGCCATCGCCGCCCACGCAGGCCTGTGAGGAATATAACAATGAGCAAGAAGATCTTCGTTACCGACACCATCCTGCGCGACGCCCACCAATCGTTGCTGGCTACCCGCATGCGCACCGACGACATGCTGCCGATTTGCGACAAGCTCGACAAAGTCGGCTACTGGTCCCTGGAAGTCTGGGGCGGCGCGACCTTCGACGCCTGCGTACGCTTCTTGAAAGAAGACCCGTGGGAGCGCCTGCGCAAACTGCGCGCCGCGTTGCCCAACACGCGCCTGCAAATGCTGCTGCGTGGGCAGAACCTGCTGGGCTACCGCCATTACAGCGACGACGTGGTCAAAGCCTTCGTGGCAAAGGCAGCGGTAAATGGCATCGACGTGTTCCGTATCTTCGACGCCATGAACGACGTGCGTAACCTGCGCGTGGCCATCGAAGCGGTAAAAGCGGCCGGCAAACACGCCCAGGGGACCATCGCCTACACCACCAGCCCGGTGCACACCATCGAGGCGTTCGTGGCCCAGGCCAAGCAGTTGGAGTCCATGGGATGCGACTCCATTGCGATCAAGGACATGGCCGGCCTGCTGACCCCGTATGCCACTGGCGAACTGGTCAAGGCGCTGAAGGCCGAGCAGAGCCTGCCGATCTTTATCCACTCCCATGACACCGCCGGTTTGGCCGCGATGTGCCAACTCAAGGCTATCGAAAACGGTGCCGACCATATCGACACCGCCATCTCCAGCTTCGCCTGGGGCACCAGCCACCCGGGTACCGAGTCGATGGTCGCCGCCCTCAAAGGTAGCGAGTTCGACACCGGCCTCGACCTGGAGCTGTTGCAGGAGATCGGTCTGTACTTCTATGCCGTGCGCAAGAAGTACCACCAGTTCGAAAGTGAATTCACCGCCGTCGACACCCGCGTGCAAGTCAACCAGGTGCCGGGCGGGATGATTTCCAACCTGGCCAACCAGCTCAAAGAGCAGGGCGCTCTCAACCGCATGAGCGAAGTGCTGGCAGAGATCCCACGGGTACGTGAAGACCTCGGCTTCCCGCCGCTGGTCACGCCAACCTCGCAAATCGTCGGCACCCAGGCGTTCTTCAACGTGCTGGCCGGCGAGCGCTACAAGACCATCACCAACGAAGTGAAGCTGTACCTGCAAGGCGGCTACGGCAAGGCGCCGGGCACGGTGAACGAGAAGTTGCGTCGCCAGGCCATCGGCAGCGAAGACGTGATCGACGTGCGCCCAGCCGACCTGCTCAAGCCGGAAATGACCAAGCTGCGTGGCGAAATCGGCGCGTTGGCCAAGTCCGAAGAAGACGTGCTGACCTACGCGATGTTCCCGGACATCGGCCGCAAGTTCCTTGAAGAGCGCGACGCCGGCACCCTGGCCCCAGAAGTATTGCTGCCGATCCCGGAAGCCGGCGGCGTGGCCCGTGCCGGCGGTGAAGGTGTGCCGACCGAGTTCGTGATCGACGTGCACGGCGAAAGCTACCGCGTGGATATCACCGGTGTTGGCGTCAAGGCCGAAGGCAAGCGTCACTTCTACCTGTCCATCGACGGCATGCCGGAAGAAGTGGTGTTCGAACCGCTCAACGAATTCGTCGGCGGCGGCACCAGCAAGCGCAAGCAGGCCAGCGAGCCGGGCCATGTGAGCACGGCGATGCCGGGCAATATCGTGGATGTGCTGGTCAAGGAAGGCGACGTGGTCAAGGCCGGCCAGGCTGTGCTGATCACCGAAGCGATGAAGATGGAGACGGAAGTGCAGGCGGCCATCGCCGGCAAAGTCACCGCCGTTCACGTAGCCAAGGGCGACCGGGTCAACCCGGGTGAAATCCTGATCGAAATCGAAGGCTGATCCCCAGCCTTCGAGACTACCGCTTAATCCTCGGGGGGGCATGTGCCCCCTTTTTTTTCGTCTGCAAACCGTGCGAAATCAGAACGTCAGGGTCCATTGGCCCATCACGGCCTGGTTGCTGCTGCGCGCGCCAAAATCGCCGGTGTAGGTCAGGCCCACGCTCTGGGTGGTCGATACGCCCAGCCCCAGCCCGGCTTGCAGGGCCATGCTATTGCGGTCCAGGGCAGTGCCCTCGATGGTGAAATCGCTGTTGAACACCGACCTGTCCACCCAGGCCGAGGACTGGCGCACGCGGTTGCCGACATCGCCATACAGGTGTTTCCAGCGGGCGCTGAAATGGGGTTTGAGGGGCATCTGGTTGTCCAGGGTATAGAGGCTGGTCATGCGCAGGCCGAAGGTGCTGCTCAGGTTCTGCTGGGTCTGCTCGCCGACACTCAGGGCGCTGAGGCCGCCTTTTTCCTTGAAGCGCTCGCGCTGGTAGCGCTGATAACCGATGCCCGCGAACGGTTCGACGGTAAAACTGCCGTGGTCCGCGCGATAGCCCATTTCGCTGAAAACCGTCTGGCTTTGCGCGGTGTACTTGCCCTTGAGTTGTTCGCGATGGTCGATGAAATCAAAATCCACGCTGCGCTTGTTCAACCCGGCGTGGTTGCTGTGGATCGCCCCCAGGCGCAAGGCCAGCGGCCCATCTTGGCGCACCGCGTAAGCCCCCAGGTGCCAGCTGTCGAGCGCGGCCTTGAAGCGTTTGGCGCTCAGGTCACTGGTCGTCTTGGCCCCCATCACACCCATGCGCCAGGCGGGGTCCACGGCCCAATCGGCGCCCAGCACCACGCCCTGGTTACGCTGTTGCAAATCGCCACCGCCGTGCTGGCCGTCCAGGCTGCCGGCGTTGCCCAGGCCCTGTAGCCAGACACGACCGTTGGCATCGCCGCTCACGTCGCCCATGGCCGCCAGCAAACTGCTCTGCAGTGGCTTCAGGCTGTTCTGGGTGGCGCTGCCCAGGTTGGCGTTCTGGCTGGCAGCCAGTTGCTCCAGCACCGCGCCGATTCTTCCAGGGGGCAGGTTGCCCATATAGCGGGCGTCATCTGCAATCAGATACTTTTCTCGCGCGCTCAGGTCGCCCGACTCCAGCAACGCATCCACCGCACGGTCCAGCACCTGGGCCACAGCCCGGCCATTGTCGGTGGTGGCGTAGTCAATGAAATAAAAAGGACTGGCCGGTTCAGGTTCGCTGGGCGGCGACCCCATATCCCCGCGTGCAGCGGCCAGTTGAAGGCTCAACGCACTCAGCGCGAAAGTGATGACAAGGGCGAGTCGCTTGGATGTGCAGGGCATAGGTCCGAACCTCTGAGATGTGAGGCGGGAAATTTAGCGAGGCGCTGGAGGGATAACTGTCAGGGTAAGCGTTTGCGGTTTGCGGGAGAGATCTTCAGTGCCAGGTGAATAAAGGCGTAAGGGTTGTGGCCTGGAGGAAGGTGTATTTTATTGGATACACGCGCCTTGTTCATCGAGAGTGTGGAGCAGGGCCTGGCCGAAGGTACCCTGCAGGTCGGCGAAGCCGTGCGCCGGCTGCGCGTGGAGGTCACCGGCCTGCACCAGACTCCGTTCGCCAGGATGTGCAGGATTTCCCTGCGCACCCTGGTGCATATCGAGCACGGTGAGGGCAATCAGACGCTCAAGTCGTTGAACGCTGTGTTCCGGCCGTTCGGCTTGCAGATGGGCGTGGTCAAGGTTCGGCGTCCGTTGAGCTGAACGTCAGCCCCGGCATTCAGTCAGGGTTTTCGCCTGCCCATCGGCCGTCTGGTTAGCCTCCCCAAGCCAGGCCTCAAACCCGGCGCCGACCTTCGGCCATTCTCCATCGAGGATCGAGTACCACGCCGTGTCGCGGTTCTGCCCCTTGACCACCATATGCTGGCGGAACACCCCTTCAAAACTGAACCCCAGGCGCTCGGCTGCGTATTTGGAGCGGGCGTTACCGTTGTTGCACTTCCATTCCAGGCGCCGGTAGCCCAGCTCAAACGCGTGCCGGGCCAGCAGATACACGGCCTCGGTGCTTTTCGGTGAGCGCTGCATTGGGGCGCCGAAGGTGACGTGGCCGATTTCGATGCGGCCCTGGGCCGGGACGATCGACATCAGGCTGAGGATGCCCTGCACGTCGCCGCTGGCGCGGTCGATCACGCTGAAAAAGTACGGATCGCTATTGGCCGCATGGTTGTTTAGCCACGCATCAAAAACGGCGCGCTCGGTAAACGGGCCGTAGGGCAAATAGTCCCACAGCTTGGGGTCGGCACCGGGGCCCTGGAGGGCTTGCCACAGGCTATCGGTGTGGCGGGCCGGGTCGAGTTTTTCCAGGCGGATAAAGCGCCCTTCGATCAGTTGGGCGGTGGGCGCCGGGGCGCCTTTCCAGTCTGCGAGTGAGGTCGACATGCTGTGCTCCTTAAAGGCCTTTGCGAAACTGGATAAAGCCGGGACGTTCGGCGATGCGTTCGTATAACGCAATCGCAGTGGCATTGGTCTCATGGGTCAACCAGTGGACCTTGCAGCACCCCTCGGCCTTGGCGGTGGTGTAGACGAATTCGATCAATTTGCGACCAACTCCGGCACCGCGCTGGGCGGCGTCCACGAACAGGTCTTGCAAGTAACAGGAGCTTTCGATGCTCCAGTTGGAGCGGTGATAGATGAAGTTGACCATACCCACCGCCTTGCCGTCCTGCCAGGCCAGGGCCGAATGGGTCGGCTCGTTGCGGTCGAGCAGGCGTTGCCAGGTGCTGGTGCTGACGGCGTCCGGCAACTGCGTGTCGTAGAAGCGCAGGTAGGCCTGCCACAGTGGCAACCAGGCAGCGTGGTCGGCGGCTTGCACCCGGCGGATGTCGATCTGGCTCATGAAGGCTCCTTGGGAATGAATCGGGCGAGGGTTTGGTCACGCACGTCAAAGCTTGCGGCCAGCCCTTCGCGTACGCCGGCGATATCCGCCGCACTGCGGTTCTGGCTGAGCTTGCGCTTGCCTTGCAGGCGCTGGATCGGCAGGGCGAACCCGACGATGGCTTTGAGCATGCCGTCGATGTAGTCCACCGGAGCATCGCTGACTTTCCACGGTTGGGCGCGCCCGTTTTCGTGGCGGTCGGTCAGGGCGCTGACCAGTGTGAGCAGGCGCTCGGCATCGGTGAACACCTCGGCCTGGCCATAGGCGTGGACCGCCAGGTAATTCCAGGTGGGCACCACTTTGCCGTGTTCGGCCTTGGCCGGATAAAACCCTGGGCTGACATAGGCCTCGGCACCGGCAAAAATCACCAGGGCCTCGCTGCCGTTCTGCAGGTCTTGCCACTGGCGATTGGCCTTGGCCAGATGGCCGTAGAGGGTGCCATTGGGTCCTTCATCAGGGTTGAGCAGCAGCGGCAAATGGCTGGCCTGCAGGCCGTGCTCGCCAAAGGTCACCAACTGCGCCAGGCGCGTGTGCCGGATCAGTTGCTGCAGTTCGGGCAAATCGTCGAGGGCAAAGGCGCGAGGCGTGTACATAAATATTTTCCTTGGCGAATGCCTGCATCCTAGGCAGGCTAATGGTCTGTTGTAAGAGCCATCTCAGGCCAATTTCATAGGTCCAATATGTCGCCCATGTCATTCAACCCTGCGGGTATTGAGCTGGATCGCCGTCAGGGCCTGACACGCCAGCTGTACGAGGCCCTGCGCCAGCGGGTGCTGGATGGGCGGCTGGCCAGTGGGACCCGGCTGCCCGCCAGCCGGGATCTGGCGGCGGCGTTGTCGATTTCCCGCAACAGCGTGGTGCGGGCCTACGATCAGTTGTATGCCGAAGGCTTTATCGAAGGACGGGTGGGCGATGGGACCTATGTGGCGCAATTGCCCACCACCGACCCGGGCACAAAAAAATTATCCACAAAAGTGTCCACAGGGTTATCAACAGGCTTATCCCCAGCCTTATCCACAAAACCCGCAAATATAACTGGGAATTTATCCAGTGAAGTTATCCACAGTCCCGCTCTGGGTCGTCTGGAAAACAACCATTTACCGCTGCCACCCAGTGGCCCTCCACGGGCTTTTCGTGTCGGTGTACCGGCCTTCGATCTGTTCCCGTTTGACGTCTGGGCCAAGCTGAATGCGGCTTTTTGGCGCAAGCCTGACCTGCAACAACTGTGTTACGGCAACCCGGCGGGGGATGAGCGATTGCGTGGGCTGATCGCGGCTTACTTGCGCAGCTCGCGAGGCATGCAATGCACCGCTGAGCAAATTGTGATCACCAGCGGCGCGCAACAGGCAATCAGCCTTTGTGCACAGCTACTGGTGGGCCCCGGGGATAGCGTGGCAATTGAAAATCCCGGCTACCGGGCGGCAGGGCATGCGTTTGCCAATGCCGGGGCAAAACTCCAGGGCGTGGGGGTGGACGCAGAGGGCATCGACTGCACGGCATTGAGCGCGCTCAACGACTGCCGCCTGGCCTATGTCACGCCTTCCCACCAGTACCCGACGGGGGTGGTCATGAGCCTGGCCCGGCGCCTGGAGTTGCTGGCCTGGGCCGAGCGCACGGGCGGCTGGATCATCGAGGATGACTACGACGGTGAGTACCGTTACAGCGGCGCGCCCCTGGCACCGCTGGCGGCCCTGGATCGCAGTGATCGGGTGCTCTATGTGGGGACTTTCGGCAAAGTCGCGTTCCCGGCGTTGCGCCTGGGTTATCTGGTGTTGCCGCCGGGCTTGGTGAGCGCCTTCACCCAGCGGCGCGCCGTGGACGTGCGGCATTCGGAGGTCAGCACCCAGGCGGTGATGGCCGAGTTCATGGCAGCGGGGCACTTCCAGCGGCACATCCGGCGCATGCGCCGCGCCGCCTTGAGTCGTCGCAATGTCTTGCTGGCCGGTTGGCCCGACGACGTGCCTGGCGTGGGTAGCCTACCCGGTGTCGCGGCAGGCTTGCACCTCACAGTACGGGTGCAAAGCCTGGCCCGTGAGGCGCAGTTAGTCGCCCAGGCCCTGGCAGCGGATGTAGAAATCAACGCCCTGAGCAGCTATTGGCTGCCCGACACCCACTCGGCACCGGCCCAGCGCGCCGGCCTGGTGCTGGGGTTTGCCGCCGTGCCCGAAGCGGCTATCGCCCAGGCCCTGGCGCGGCTGCGCAAGGCCTGGCGGGTGGGATGATCTGGGCGCGCGATCGCTTTCGGTGAGGTGGCGCCGGGGCCGGAGAGGGTGCTCCCCGGCCATGATTGCTCAGGTCCCGGACTTGATCTTGGTCCAGGCGCGGGTCCTGGCGCGCTCGGCGTCACGGGCCAGCGGCTTGAGGGTGTAGAGCGTGGCCATCGCCGCCTCGGTCGGGTACAGGTTAGGGTTGTTGCGGATCGCCGGGTCCACCAGCCCGGTCGCGTCCTTGTTCGGGTTGGGATAGCCGACAAAGTCGCTGATGGGCGCAATGACCTGGGGTTGCAGCAGGTAATTGATAAAGGTGTAGGCGTCCTGCGGGTTTTTCGCGCCCTTGGGAATGGCCAGCATATCGAACCAGATCGGCGCGCCCTCTTTGGGCAGGCGCATGTCGACAATCACCCCGTTCTTGGCTTCCCTGGCGCGGTTGGCCGCCTGGGAGAAACTGCCGGAGTAGCCGACGGCCACGCAAATGTCACCGTTGGCGATATCGGCCATGTACTTGGAGGAGTGGAAGTAGGTGATGGAGGGGCGGATCTTCATCAGCAACGCTTCGGCTTTTACATAGTCCTTGGGGTTGCTGCTGTTGGGGTCCAGGCCCAGGTGCTGCAAGGCCAGGGGCAGGATTTCCGATGGCGAATCCAGCAGCGCGACCCCGCATTGCTTGAGCTTGCTGATGTTCTCGGGCTTGAAGATCAAGTCCCAGCTGTCCACCGGCGCGTCGGCCCCCAGCACGGCCTTGACCTTGTCCGGGTTAAAGCCAATCAGGATGGTGCCGTACATATAGGGCACGGCGAATTTATTGCCCGGGTCGTTGGCTTCAATCAACTGCATCAGCTTGGGATCGAGGTGGTTCCAGTTCGGCAACTGGCTGCGGTCCAGGGGTTGGAACACCCCGGCCTCGACCTGCTTGGCCAGGAACACGTTGGACGGCACTACCACGTCGTAGCCGGAGTTGCCGGTCAGCAGCTTGGCCTCCAGGGCCTCGTTGGTGTCGAAGATGTCGTAGATCAGTTTGATCGCCGGGTTCTGGGCCTTGAAGTCGTCCAGGGCCTTGGGGGTGATGTAGTCGAACCAGTTATAGACCCGCAGGGTTTTTTCTTCGGCGTGGGCGGCGGTGCTCAGCACGGCGGCACAGAGCACAAGCGACTTGAGCATGTTCATTGGGCAGCCCCCTCAAAACCTTCGAGAACGTTGACGGCATTGATGCCGATTTCTTCCACCGCATAGCCGCCTTCCATCACAAACAGCGTCGGCTTGCCCAGGCGAGCGATACGCGCACCCATGGCCAGGTAGTCCGGGCTGTCGAGCTTGAACTGCGAGATGGGGTCGTCCTTGAATGTGTCGACGCCCAGGGACACGACGATGATGTCCGCGTCATAGCCTTCGATTGCCTGGCAGGCCTGCTCCAGTGCGGCGCTCCAGGTGTCCCAGGCGGAACCGGCCGGCAGTGGGTAGTTGAAGTTGAAGCCTTCACCGGCACCGTCGCCCAGCTCATCGGCGTAGCCGAGGAAAAACGGAAACTCTGCCTCCGGATGCCCGTGGATCGAAGTGAACAGCACGTCACTGCGCTCATAGAAAATCGACTGGGTGCCGTTGCCGTGGTGGTAATCGACATCGAGGATCGCGACCTTTTTGTGGCCCTGATCGAGAAAGGCCTGGGCGGCGATGGCGGCGTTGTTGAGGTAGCAATAACCGCCCATCAAGTCACTGGCGGCATGATGCCCCGGCGGGCGGCACAGGGCGAAGGCACTGTGGGCACCGTTTTGGATCGCGTGTTGTGCGGTCAGCGCGACCTGCGCTGCGCTGTAGGCGGCTTGCCAGGTGCCGGCGGTGATCGGCGCACCGCCATCGAAGCTGTAATAGCCCAGTTGACCATGCAGGCTGGTGGGCAATACGCGGCGCAGGGTGCGGGCGGGCCAGGTGTAGGGCAGCAGGTCACCGTCCTGGCCGAAGGCCGTCCAGCGTTGCCATGCCCCTTTGAAAAACTCCAGGTAGTCGCGGCTGTGAATACGTTGCAGCGGCGCCAGGCCAAAGTCCTGCGGCGCTTGCACCGGGCCCAGTTCACGGTCCTTGACCCGTTGCAGCACATGGTCGGCGCGCGAAGGCATTTCGAAGCAGGGCATCAACTGGCCGTCCATCAATTCGCAACGGCCATGGTGCAGGTGGTGATCGTCCGAGTAGATCGTCAGCATTTTTATTGTTCTCCGCAGGCAGGTTGGGATGCCTTGCAGTGTTGCGGTGTACGCAGGTTTGGAGAACGGCAGGAGCGGCCAAAAGGGGATAAATATGGCCAAATTGTCTGTCCGAAATTCGCCCCTACATGGGGCGTCATGCTCGAAATTGACTCGGCGCTACACCGCTCCAGCGTACAAAGGCATGCCGGAAGCTCGCGGTCTCACTGAAACCCAACTGCTCGGCGATGCGGTAGATCGGCCACTGGTCTTGCGCCAACAGTTGCTTGGCGCGCTCAAAGCGCAGTTCGTCCAGCAGTTCCTGGTAGCTGCAGCCCAGGTCATGCAGGTGCCGGCGCAGGGTGCGGGGTGAACAGTTCATCTGCTGGGCCAGGCCATCCAGCCCGGGGGCGGCGTGCAGTTGCGCCGCGAGCAACTGGCGCACCCGCCCCAGCCAGGCCTCGCGCCCGGTGAATTCGGTGTTCTGTTTGCGGCAGCGCTCGGCCATTGCCCGGTGGGTCACCGTGTCGGCCAGGGGCAACGGTTGGGCGAGCCAGCGTTGGTCAAAGGCGAACGCATTGGCAGTGGCCTGGAATTGCAGCGGGCAGTCGAAACACTCGGCGTAGCGCGCCTGATAATCCGGCGCGGCATGCTCAAAGCGCGCACCCAGCAGCGGCAGCGGGTGGCCGAGCAAGTCGTCGCAGATTACCTTCAGCGATCCCAGGCACAGCTCCACATTGAAGGCGGTCAGTGCCGGGCTTTCGCGGTAATCGCTGGCGGTGAACCAGATACGCTCACCGTCTTGCTCCAGGCTCAGCTCGAACAGTGTTCCCAACAGCGCCGGATAACGCAGGGCCAGGCGCAAAGCGTCACCGAAAGTGGCACTGGTGAGCAGCGCATAGCCGAGCATGCCGTAGGCCGATACGTGCATCCGTCGCCCCACGATCAGCCCGATATCACGCTGCAAGGCCACGGCATTGGCGCACACCTGCATTTCCTGGTGCGTGGCGATGCGTGTGTCGGCGCGGCTCAAGTCCGCCGCACAGATGCCACTGCCGGCCAGCAGCGCTTCGGCGGGCAAGCCTTCGGCCTTGAAGGTGCTGAGCACCAGGGAAACGGCATTGAGGGTGGTGAGGTGGGAGTGCAGCATGGGAACTTCCAGCCAGGGGATGGCTGGAAGTGGAGCAAGTTATATGCCGCTCAGCTCAGTTCGCCGCACAGGTCCAGTTCGACCAGGCGCCGTACTGCGTCGTTGGGCAGCCCGGCGCCGAGCAGGGCTTGCAGCTTGCCGAACACAGCTTCGCGGGTCATGCCGCCACCGGACAACACGCCGACCCCACGCAAGCGGCTGCCCGCTTCATACACGTCCAGTTCCACGCCACCCTCATGGCATTGGGTGATTGCGACCACCACCACGTCCCGATCCAGCGCGCGCTGCAGGCTGGCAAGGAACGCCGGGTTATCGCTGGGCCCGGTGCCGCTGCCAAAGCATTCGAGCACCAGCGCCTGGATGCCGCTGGCGACCAGGGCGTCCAGTTGCCCGGCATCAATGCCCGGCACCAGCGGCAACACACCGACATTGGCCAGGGCCTTGGGCTGTCGGTAGTCCAGGGCGGCGGGCAGGGCCTGGGCCTTGGCCACGCCACCGTTGCGCTGCAGTGCAGCAAAGGGATGGCGGCCAAAACTGCGGATTTTCGCGCAGCGGGTCGGCGCCATCAGTGCGCCGTGGAAGTACAGGTGCACACCGGGCGCGAGGCCTTCGCCCAACGCTGTCAGGGCGCCGCTGACGTTTTCCCAGGCATCGCTGTCAGGCACGCCGGCCGGCAGCATTGAACCGGTGAACACCACGGGCGCCGGTAGGCCCAGCAGTTGGAAACTCATGGCTGCCGCGCTGTAGGCCAGGGTGTCGGTGCCATGCAAAATCAGCACGCCATCGCAGCCCTCGTCGACAGCCTCGACCACGGCGCTGCGCAGGTGCTGCCAGTAGGCGGGCGTCATATTGGCGCTGTCGATCAGCGGCGACATTTCCCGAAAGCGCCAGGCTGGCGCTGGCAGGTGGGCAAGTTGTTCGCGCATGCGCGCTTCAAAGCCCGAAGCGGGCGCCAGGCCGTTGGCGCTGGCCTGCATGCCGATGGTGCCGCCGGTGTAGAGCACCATGATGGTGTTAGCTTTGGACATCGAAGAATCTCCTGAACGAAAAACGCCGCCGGGCCCAGAGCATGCCCAAGGCCGGGCGGCGTGTCATCTATCTAGGCTCAGCGTTGCACTTGGGCGTTCAGTTCAGCAGTCGCTTGAACCGTTGGCTCCGGCTGCACCGGGTTGGCCGGCCAGGCCTTGCGGTCCAGGTCCAGGTCAGGGAACTGGCTGGAATCGAACACCGGGGTCTTGATGCCCGCCGCGCGCTGGCTGTCGTAGTCGTTGAGGATGCGCATAGCGATCTTGAACAGGAACGCCAGGGCGAACAGGTTGACGAACGCCAGCATGGTCATGGTGATGTCGGCGAAGGCGAACACGGTGCTCAGGTTCTCGATCGAACCCCAGAAGATCAGCACCAGCACCAGCGCGCGATAACCGATCAGCACCTTGCGGTTGTTGCCCACCAAAAAGCGCAGGTTGCTCTCGCCCAGGTAGTAGTTGTACATGATCGAGGTGAACACGAACAACGCCAGGGCCACCGAGATAAACATCCGGCCCCAGTCACCGACCACCGCCGCCAGGGAGTTCTGGGTCAGGGCAATGCCGTCGCCTTCAAAGCCTGGGGTGTAGAAGCCCGAGAGCAGGATCAGCAGGGCGGTGCAGGTGCAGATGATGAAGGTGTCGAGGAACACGCTGAACGCTTGCACCACACCTTGGGCGACCGGGTGTTCCACCGAGGCCACGGCTGCCACGTTGGGCGCGCTGCCCAGGCCCGCTTCGTTGGCAAACACGCCGCGCTTCACACCCATGATGATCGCGCTGCCCACCAGGCCGCCGAAGGCCTGGTCCAGGCCAAAGGCGCTCTTGACGATGGTCGCGAGCATGGCCGGTACCTGGTCGAATTGCAGCACGATCACGTAGACCGTCACGGCGATATAGACCAGGGTCTTGACCGGTACCAGCAGGTCGGCAATCGAGGCAATGCGCTTGATCCCGCCGATAAACACCAGGCCCAGCAACACCGCCAGCGCCAGGCCGGTGTAGGTGGTGTCGAAGCCAAAGGCGTTGTTCAGCGAGTGGGTCACGGCATGGGCTTGCAGGCCATTGAAGGCGAACCCGAAGGTCACCAGCAGCAGAAACGCCATGACCATCCCCAGCCAGCGTTTTTGCAGGCCGTGCTGGATGTAATAGGCCGGGCCGCCACGGTAGGTGCCTTCGGCGTCGGTACGTTTGTAGAGCTGGCCCAGGGAGCACTCGATAAAGCTCGAGGACATGCCCACCAGCGCGGTGACCCACATCCAGAACACTGCGCCCGGGCCGCCCAGGGTCACGGCGATGCCGACCCCGGCGATGTTACCGGCACCCACCCGCCCGGCCAGGCTGAGCATCAGCGCCTGGAACGAGCTGAGTTGGCCGGCACTGCTTTTCAGGCTGTCGCGAAACACCGCGAACATATGAAAGAAGTGACGAAACTGAACGAAACGCGAGCGGATCGTGAAGTAACCACCGAGCCCGACAATGAGCACGATCAGTACTTTTCCTGAGAGGAAGTCGTTGATGACTTCTAGCATGGAGTATTCCTCGCTGTTTTCTGTAAAGGCAAAAGCCGGACGGCTCGACTCCACACCATTTCGCAGACAGCACGATAGGTGGGGCGAGGGCTCGTCCCGGTTCCATGTCGCGGGTTGTTATTAGTTCGGCGTTCGCATGCGGCTGACGATCGTGCATGCGAAGAGGGGCGGCACTATACCTAGGTGTGCGCCAGCCGTCTGCAAGCAGCGCAATTGAGCGAGGAATGGTCGAGTGTCACACTGACCTAATGTGGGAGCTGTTGAGCTTTGGTGAGGCTGCGATGGGCATGAGTCTTTACACAACTCTTTTCTCTGGTGCTTCTTGGGTTTGTGTACATATCCGTTGCTGCGGTCACGGCCACTTAGGGTTCCGCCCTTACGGCGGGTCACTTTTGGAAAAGAGCCCCAAAAGTAACCAAAAGGGCTCTTGCCCCACCACTCGGCACCTCGCCTAGGCTCGGTGTGCCCGTCATCCGACATTGATTTGGGGGGCCGCCGCGATGGGCCATCCATGGCCCAGCGCGGCTAACCCGGCGTCCTGCCGGGTTACCCCCCAAATCAATATCGGATGACGGCCAGCGTGGTTTAACGGGGCGCCT